>NZ_JBEXFB010000019.1:0-129678 GCF_040606575.1 Streptomyces sp. NPDC005402 | reverse complement strand
CGAGCGCGAGCCGAGACACCCCCGATCCTCACCCGCGACCGCAAGGACCCGCCGGGCGGGAGCCTAGGCAGCCGCAGTCCTCAGCCACGACCGAGGGAGGCCGCCGAGCGCGAGCCGAGACACCCCCGATCCTCACCCGCGACCGCAAGGACCCGCCGGGCGGGAGCCTAGGCAGCCGCAGTCCTCAGCCACGACCGAGGGGGGCCGCCGAGCGCGAGCCGAGACACCCCCGATCCTCACCCGCGACCGCAAGGACCCGCCGGGCGGAACCATAGGCTGTCGCGGAGCTCAGCGGCGACCCAAGGGACCCGCCGGGCCGGAGCCGCCCAGGCCGCCCGGTCCGCCCGGGCCACCCACCTCACCCGCGCCGGAGTGCCGCCAGGGCCCGGAGGGCTGCTGGGGAGCCGGACGGGGCGCTGCGTCGGGCTGTGATGTGTCCTGCCCCTCGCCGCCCTGCCCCTCGCCGCCCTGCTCCTCGCGCTCGTCCTCGGCGCGCCGCGCCTGCTGCCAGGCACCGAACCGTTCGCCCGCCTCGCGGGCCTCGACCTCGGTACGGCGTTCCCCCGCGCGGCGGATCTTGTCGGCGCCGGAGAACAGGGCGGCGGTGTACTCCGGGTCGGTGAAGGCCTGTTCGGCGGTGAGGTCGCCGCGCAGCACCCCGCGCGCCATCTCCCGCAGCTTCGGGTCGGGCCCGGTGCTCAGGGTGCGCAGCGCGCGGAGCAGGCTACGGGCCCGCTCCTCGTCCTTCGCGACGCCGAGCAACTCCGCCTGGTCCACTTCACGTCCGTCCGGCACGCGAACCACCCCCTTCCGTACGCCAGTCGCCCCAGTATCCAACAGCCCCGTACGTCACGGGAGTCGGAGAACAGGGCCACCTCCTCACGAGGTGAGCGCGTCCCGCATCGCCTTGGCGGTGACCGCCGGGTCGTAACCATCCGGAACCCCCTCGACCAGGATGATGTCGCCCTCGATGTGCCGCGCCCGCAGCGGGGCGATCTCCTGGTACGCGGCGGAGTCCCACCAGGCCCGCGCCTCGGCGATCCCGGGAAACCCGATCACCACGACATGTCCCGGCCAGCCGCCATCCTTCACCTCGTGCTGCGCGCCGTGCACGAGGAAGCGGCCGCCGTACGGCTCGAAGGTGGCGGTGATGCGTTCGATGTACTCGGCGATCTCCGGGTGCGGCGCGGCTTCCCGCAGGTGGGCTATGGCGTAGGCGGTCATGGTGTCCTCCCGGTCGCTGGGGCTCCGTACACGGAGGAGCCTGGCACGCTGCGTGAAACGGGGTCGATTACCCGAGGGGTAAGCAAGTGGGGCAGCCGGGATGTCGGGGTACGTGCGTGCGAGCAGTTCGGCGAGGGAAGTACCGGTCCGAACCCTCGCGGCGCCTCACGCCCCGGCGCAGCACATCAGGCCGGAGCAACGGGGACAGCGATGCCCACTGGGGCCGGCGAGCCGGATTCCTCGGTCGGCTCGCAGACGGCCGGCAGGATCCACGGCACCGCGCCGGCAGGCGTCAGCCGTCCGCCGCCGCCCTCCTGGCCAACGCCGGCCACCCCGGCAGATCCACCTCGGCCCGGACCGTCTTGCCCGGCGGCGGCTCCCGGTCCAGTACCTCCCAGCGGTCGGCGAGGGCGTCGACGAGAAGGAGACCGCGGCCGCCGTCCTCCAGAGGACCTGAGGACCGTACGACGGGAAAGGGCTCGCCCCGGGTGTCGGTGACCTCCACGCGCACGCTGCCGGTGACAAGGGAGAGCCGTAGCTCGAAGTCCCGGCCCGGGACCCGGCCATGCGTGACCGCGTTGGCGGCGAGCTCGGCGACGATCGCCTCGACCTTCTCAGCGGTCGGGGTGTCGTGCGGGACGCCCCAGTCGTACAGCTGGTGCACGGCGAGGCGCCGGGCGAGGCGGGCGCCCCGCGGGGTCGCGCTGAGACGCTGGGTGAACACACGTACGGTGACCGGGGGTCGGGGGGTGGAAGGCGCAGTCATGTGCCCAATCTGGCGTTCCCGAGGCCGACTTCTCCAGGTCGACACCGCGTACGCCGCGACAGCGTACGCGGTCACGCACTGGACAGTACACGTGACGGAACGTGACCATGGGCGCGGGAGGTGACCGACTGTGGTCGATGGTGGCGGTGAGCCGGAGTCGTCGGACAGCATGCGGACGTTCGGGGCGGTGCTGCAAGCCCTGCGGGAGCACTCGGGGTTGAGCCGGGAGGAGTTCGGGGATCTGGTGGGCTTCTCTAAGCACACCGTGGCGAGTGTGGAGTTGGGGCGCCGGATGCCGGATCTGGTGCTGGTGGAGCGGGGGGAGGAGGTACTGGGGAACACGGGAGCGTTGCGGAAGGCGTTTCCGAAGCTGGGTCGGCAGCCGGGGCTGGCGGCGTGGTTCCGGAGGTGGGCGGGGCTGGAGACGAACGCGATCACTCTGTACACGTACGAATGCCGGCTGATCCCGGGGTTGTTGCAGCCGGAGGCGTATGCGCGGACGCTGTTCACGAACCAGCTCCCCCCGCTGGACGACGAGCAGATCGAGGCTCAGTGGGTCGCGCGAGCGGAGCGTCAACGCCTGCTGCGGGAAAGGCCGAACACGGCCTTCGGCTTCATCCTGGAGGAGCACCTGTTCCGTCGGCGCACGGGCGGAGCCGAGGTGACAGCGGAACTCATCGACCACGTGCTGAAGGTGGCCGAACTGCGGAACGTCGAGATCCAGATCATGCCGACCCAGCAGCAGAACCACGCCGGACTGGACGGCCCCATGCAGCTGCTGGAGACACCGGAGGCCCAGTGGTTCGCCTACTGCGAGGGTCAGCGAGCCGGACTGCTCATCTCCGACCCGAAAGAGGTCAGCGTCCTCCAACGGCGATATGCCAGGATGCGCTCACAGGCTCTTACTCTCACGGACTCGGTGAGCCTGTTGCAGCGGATGCGAGGGGATGTATGAGCAGCACCGAACTGGACTGGTTCAAGTCGAGCTACAGCAGCGGTGGCGACGGCGACTGCGTTGAGATCGCCCACACCCCCACCCTCATCCACATCCGCGACTCCAAGAACCCGCAAGGCCCCCACCTCACCACCACACCCACCCCCTGGACCGACTTCCTCGCCCATCTCGCTCTCACTAAGTGAGCGAACCGGGCTCACGCAGACCGACGCAGTCGAAGGCCCAGAACACCTCCGAGTACACGAACGTGCCCGTCATCCACGGCTCGTAGGCGGACAACCGGGCCACCTGGAACGCCGGTTCGGGAATCCGCAGGGACGGTGAACGGAAGCCCACCGCGTCGGCCCGCTCGAAGCCGCGCGTGCCGTAGTAGTGCGGGGAGCCCTCCAGAAACACCAGCGGGAACCCCGCACCGTCCGCCTCCGCGAGGGCGTGCGCGATGAGCTGGGTGCCGATGCCCCGGCGCTGGAACTCCGGGAGTACGCCCAGCGGAGACAGGGTGAGGACGTCGACGATCCGGCGCGGCGCGTCCAACCGCGCCGCGCTCAGCAGGACATGTCCGACGACCCGGCCGTCGACGGTGGCGACGTAGGACATCGGCGCCGACGCGGCCGCCGCGACGCGAAGTGCCTCCACCAGCCCGGGGACCCGCTCGCCGTCGTCGAACGCGCGCGTATGGACCTCGCGCACGTCCGGGTGGTCGTCAGTGGTCTCCTGCCGGATCACCGGTCCGGCACCAGGCACATCGTGTGACGTCATGGCGGCGAGCGTAGGCCGCGGGCCGGCCCGTACGCGAGGCATTTGCGACCCGCTACGGGCGTGGCCGCACGACACCGGCCAGGGACGCCCTGAAACCCGATGCCGCGCGGCCCCGCACCCCCGGTCAGCCCGAGGAGGCCGCCGGTCCGAAGTCCGCCTCCAGCCGCTCCCTCCACCCGGCGTCCGCCAGCCCCGCTCCCACCAGCACGTCCCGCCAGTCCTCCTTGGCCAGCTGGACGGCGTCGAGGAGCCGGTCGACCCGGCCCTGTCCGCACAACAGCGTCGCGGCGGCGATCCGCTCCTTGTCCTCCTGGTCGCCCCGGTCGGTCAGGTGGTTGACCAGCTCGGTGAGGAGATCGCCCACCACCTCGCCCTCCCGGCCGGGGAAGTCCTCCGCGATGCGCCGTTCGACCCGCACGGTAAGCCCCATTTACCCTCCTTGTCGGCATACGCCCCGATACGGTACCGCGCCCGCCCCTCCCGACACCGCAACCTGTCTCGCAAGAAACTTGACGATCCCTCACTTTGCCTAACTGACAGCCCGCCAACAGCAACCCCTTCTAAGGTGCCGTGTTCATGACAGACACCCCCATGAACGAGACCCCCATGAACGAGTCCCCCGTGAACAAAACCCCCACGACCGGCGCCCCCACGGCCGACGTCCCGGCGCGAGACGCCATCGCCCGCCGCACCGTCCTGGTCGCCACGGGCGCCACCGCCGCCACCCTCGCCGTGGGCGCAGCCGTGGCCGGCGCCCCCACACCGAAGACGGCCGACACCGCCGACACGGCCCCCGTGGCCGCCGCGGCGGTCTGCACCCTCACCAGGGAGATGACCGAAGGCCCCTACTACCTGGACGGCCAGTACGTCCGCTCCGACATCACCGAGGGCAAGACCGGCTTCCCGCTCAAGCTCGCCCTCACCGTCGTCGACGACGACACCTGCGCCACGATCAGCAACGCCCTCGTCGAGATCTGGCACTGCGACGCGCTCGGCGAGTACTCGGGCTACGTCGGCAAAAACGGGCACAACGAGCCCGACAGCGGCACCTTCCTGCGCGGCGGCGTGCTCACCGACGCCAACGGCGTCGCCCGCATCACCACGGTCTACCCGGGCTGGTACATCGGCCGCTGCGTGCACATCCATGTCAAGGTGCACGTGAACGTCACCCTCACCGCCGACGGCTCCTTCACCGGCGGCACCGAACTCCACACCGGCCAGCTCTTCTTCAACGAGAGGATCACCGCCAAGGTCGGCGCACTCGCGCCGTACTCGGCCAACACGGTCACCCGCACCACCCTCGCCCAGGACGGGATCTACGACGACGGCGGCGCCGCGTCCGGCCTCCTGACCCTGACCGCCCTGGGCAGCAGCCCCTCCGCCGGCTACTCCGGGACCTTGACCCTCGGCGTCGAACGCTGATCACGCGTCGCCCGCCGCCCACAGGAGCGGCGGGCGACACCCGTTCAATTGCCCGGGCACTCCTTCCACGCCATGTGGTACACGGTGCTGATGTCGCCGTCGGTCGAGTCCATCGTCATGAAGCTGACCTTGGACGGGGAGGACGTGCCCGCGCTGACGCGGATCTCGGTGTTGATGTTGAAGTTGCGCTGAACTCCACAGGGCGCCCAGACCAGTTGGGCCCAGTCGGTGGTGTCGGTCGCCTGCCAGTTGTCGTTGTAGGCGCCCGAGAAGGGGTGGGTCTTGGCGGCCGTCTGCGAGGAGCCCTGGAAGTAGTACGAGGCTCTCTGCACGGCGCTCGCGCCGGACTGGAGCGAGGCGAAGCCCCGGTAGTCCGCCTCGGCGATGGCGTACGTGAAGCCCGACGGGACGTGGACGACCAGGTTGAGCTGGCAGTTCTTGCGGAACGCCGTGGGGTCGGAGTTGCCGCCGACCTGGGCGAGGTAGTCGCTGTAGGTGACCGTGAACGCGGTGTTGTCCTCGGAGACGGCGACGGCGGCCGTGCCCGCGGGACAGCCGGAGCCGTTCACCGTGGCGACCTTGATGATGATCTTGTCCGGGGGCGGGTCCTCGAACCCGCCGGACGGGTTGTGCGCGGGCATCGCCGCGGTGACGAGAGCGGCGATGGCGCCGCCCAGAAGAAGTCCACTTGCCATGGGGGGTCTCTCCTCTGCGCTGACATGTTGAAGCGTGGAGAACCTGTGTGGTTTCTGTGGAGCACCGCGGCGATCGAATCGTAGGGAGCGGCCTGTGGCGCCGCCAGAGCGAACTCCAGCCATTCCCGCGATGGCTGAACTCACGTGTAAACAGGACTAGTTGGGCGAGTCAGGGGTTCTCCCACGCGGCCGGTTCGGCGGCGAGCCGCCGCACCGGCTCCGGGAGCGCGTCGCCCGCGATGTCGGCGATGGTGACGCCTTCCAGGATCTTGCGGACGTTGGCCCGCAGGGCGATCCACAGGGGGAGCAGGGGCTGCGCGGAACCCGTGTACTCCAGACCGGTGGGCCGCTCGCCGCGCACCGACACGATCGGCCCGTCGACCGCGCGGATGACGTCCGCGACCGTGATGGCCGAGGCCTCGCGCGCGAGCCGGTAACCGCCACCCCCGCCACGCCTGCTGTCGACGATCCCACCGCGCCTCAAATCGCCGAGAATCCCCTCCAGGAACTTGTGCGGGATGTCCTGGACCGCGGCGATGGCCTCGGCCTTCACCGGCTCCGTGCCCTGCCTCACGGCAAGCTCCAGCACCGCCCGTACCGCGTAGTCCGCCCGTGCAGAGATCCTCATACGACAATTGTGCGGCGTTCGGCCGTGGACGATTGCCACGCCACAATAGGCACACCACCCACACCCACGGACGGACTGGCGCTAGCGCGGCACGACCAGGAGGCGCTCCCTTGGAGCTGAGCAGACGTACATTCAGCGCCCTCGCCGGCACCACGGCGCTCGGCTTCGCGCTGAGCGGCAGTGGTGGGGAGACCACCCGGGCCTACGCCTCCCACAGCGTGCCCACCGGCCCCGCACCCGGCGCGCCCGCCGCCGACCGGGTGCGCCACAAGGTCGGTTACGACAAGTACTCCCTGCTGGTCGACGGCCGCCGCCTGGTGCTGTGGTCCGGCGAGATGCACCCCTTCCGGCTGCCGAGCCCGTCGCTGTGGCGGGACGTCCTGCAGAAGATGCGCGCCCACGGCTTCAACGCGGTGAGCGTCCACGTGGCCTGGAACTACCACTCCCCCGGCCCCGGCCAGTACGACTTCACCGGCGTCCGCGACCTCGACCTGTTCCTGCGCACGGCCACCGAGACCGGCCTGTACGTGATCCTGCGCCCGGGCCCGTACATCAACGCCGAGGTCGACGGCGGTGGCTTCCCGGGCTGGCTGACGGCGACCGCGGGCCGGGCCCGCACCTCCGACCCCACCTACCTGTCGTACGTCGACGAGTGGCTGACCGAGGTGAATGCGATCGCCGTCCGGCATCTGTTCACCAAGGGCCGGGGCACGGTCCTGCTCTACCAGATCGAGAACGAGTACGACGCCTTCGTCGACGAGCCCCTCGGCCGCGACTACATGTCCCACCTGTACAAGAAGGTGCGCGCCGACGGGATCGACGTACCCCTGTTCCACAACGACAAGGGCAGGAACGGATACTGGACCCCCGGGTCCTTCAACACCGGGGGCGAGGAGCGCGGTTGGCTCTACGGCTTCGACGGGTACCCCGCGCCTGCCGAAGTGCCGCCCGACTGGGGGGACTTCGGGGCGGGCGGGCTGAAGGGAGGGGCCACGGCCAGTCCCAGGACGCCCGGGTTCATGCCGGAGTTCGGCGGGGGCTGGTTCGATGCGTGGGGCGGGGCGACCTTCGACGGCAAGGGGTACGCACAGGCACGTCACACCCGGGACGCGGCCTACGAGCGGCGCTTCCAGCTCACCAACGTGGCCAACGGCATCACCGTGCACAACGTCTACATGACCTTCGGCGGCACCTCGTGGGGCTGGCTGCCCGCACCGCAGGTCTACACGTCGTACGACTACGGGGCGGCGATCGACGAGGCCCGCCGGCAGACGCCGAAGCTCGCCCCCACCCACCAGCTCGGCCATCTCCTGCGGACCGTGCCGGACTTCGCCAAGCTGGACCGGGCGGACGCGGTGCGGGCGGCGGACGAGCGGCTGAAGGTGTACCACCTGACCAACCCGGACACCGGCTCCCATGTGTACGTCGTCCGCAACGACACCGACGCGCCGATCACGACGACCGTCCCGGACGCCGGGATCGACGTGGCGTTCACCGTCGCCGCCCATGACGCCCGGCTGCTCACCACCAACCTGCGGTTGGGCGGGCGGACCCTCAAGTTCGCCACCGCGCAGCCCATGATGTGCCTCAAGGTCGGGCGGATGGACGTCGCCGTGTTCACGGCCCCGCACGGCGAGATGGCACAGGTCCTCCTGGAGTGCCCGGAGGAGCCGCTGGTCACCCGCGGCGACGCGCAGCCCGCGTGGAACTACGACCTCGGCGTCCTCAGGATCACCACGCCGGTCGGAGCCGACGGCCTGGACCGGGTCCGGGTCGAGGGCGGCGGCAGCGACACCCCCCTGCTGCTGCTCTTCGCGGACGACGCCTGGTCGCTGCGGCTGTTCCCGGTGGACACCCCGACCGGGCCGGTGCTGGTGTACGGGCCGTCGCTGGTGCGCGGGGCCACCATGGACGGCGGGACCGTCCAGCTGACCGGCGACACCGTCCAGGGGACGGGCATGGAGGTGTGGGGGCCGCGCGGCATGAACCGGATCACCTGGAACGGCCGCCCGCTGCCCACCGCCGCCACCACGATGGACAGTCTGCGGGCCGTGATGCCTTTGACACCGGGGGGGTTGCCGATTCCCCCGGTGGGCGAGGTGCGGCTGCCCGCGCTGGGCGGCTGGCGGCGCCGTACCGAGAACTTCGAGTCCCTCCCGGACTACGACGACTCCGGCTGGACGACGGCCGACCGCACCAGCTCGTACAGCATCACCCCGGTCCCGAAGGGGCAGCCGGTCCTGTTCGCCGACGACTACGGCTTCCACTACGGCGACGTCTGGTACCGGGGACACCTGACGGGCGCGGACGAACTGGAGTCGGTGTCCCTGTCCTACAGCACGGGCACCCAGGGGCTGCTGATGGCGTGGCTGGACGGTGAGCCGCTGGGCACGCACCGGATGCCGGTGCCGGACAAGAGCACCGCGCGCAAGGGGAGTTGGACGGCGACGGCCACCTTTGACGTGCCGCCGCCCTCCGGTCACTCGCCCCGCGTCCTGTCCGTCCTGGTACGGCGGATGGCGCACGACATGGACGGCGCCTCCGCCGACTCCCACAAGACGGCCCGGGGGTTGACGGCGGTCACCTTCAAGGGTGGTTCTCCGAAGGCGAGTTGGCGCATCCGTGGCGAGGCGGCACCCGACCCGGTACGCGGGCCGCTCAACAACGGCGGGCTGTACGGGGAGCGCAAGGGCTGGCATCTGCCGGGATTCGACGAGGAGCACTGGGAGGACACGGAGTTGCCCCGGGCCGACCGGCGCCAAGGGGTCACCTGGTACCGGACGACGTTCCGGCTCGCCGTGGACGCCGGCATCGACGCCGCCATCGGCCTCACCCTGGACGACGACCCGCGGCGCGCCTACCGCGTCCAGATCTTCCTCAACGGCTGGAACATGGGCCAGTACGTCAACGACGTCGGCCCGCAGCACACCTTCGTCCTGCCGAACGGCATCCTGCGCACGCGCGGGGTCAACACCCTTGCGCTGGCGGTCCTTTCGGACGGTACGACGGAGTCGGGCCCGAAGGACGTACGGCTGACGGCGCTGGGGGCCTCGGCCGGAGGAGTGCCGGTAACACCGGTGGACTCCCCCGGCCGCTGATCCGCCTAGGCCAGCCGGATCACGTTCCAGGACAGCGGCTCCAGTACGGCGGTGAGGGTGCCGTCCTGGAGCGCGCTGCCCTCGGCCGCGTGCGGGGCGACCCGGTCGGGGGCGTCGAGGGTGTTGCGGGCGTCCGGGTCGGCGTCGGCGAGGACGCTGTGCTCGACGACGCTCGTCAGGTCGAGTCCGTTCAGGGCGACTTCGAGCGGCAGCGCGTCGTGCTGGCTGCGGTTGACGGCGAAGACGGTGACCGTGCCGTCCTCGGCGCGCACGGCGGTGGCGTGCAGGAGGTCCGTCTCGCCGTACTTCTTCGTCTCTTGCGTCGGCGAGTCGACCCGTACGTCGAGGACCTCGCCGCGGCCGTACTTCGAGGCCTGGGCGAAGGGGAAGAACGTCGTCTGGCGCCAGGCCGGGCCGCCCGGCTCCGTCATGATCGGGGCGATGACGTTGACGAGCTGGGCGAGACAGGCGACGGTGACGCGGTCGGCGTGCCGCAGCAGGGCGATGAGGAGGGAACCGAAGACGACCGCGTCCAGGACGCTGTAGTTGTCCTCCAGGAGGCGCGGGGCCTCCGCCCAGTCCCGCACGCCGGAGTTCTCGATCTCGTGCCACCGCGAGATGTACCAGACGTTCCACTCGTCGAAGGAGAGGTTGATCTTCTTCTTCGACTTCAGCTTGGCGCCTATGTGGTCGGCGGTGGCGACCACGTTCTCGATGAAGGACTCCATGTCGACCGCGGAGGCCAGGAAGGAGTCGAGGTCGCCGTCCTCGGGCTGGTAGTAGGCGTGCAGGGAGATGTGGTCGACGAGGTCGTACGTCTCCTCCAGGACCGTCGCCTCCCACGCGGCGAAGGTGGGCATGGACTGGCTGGAGGAGCCGCAGGCGACGAGTTCGACGCCGGGGTCGATCTGGCGCATCGCGCGGGCGGTCTCGGCGGCGATCCGGCCGTACTCCTGGGCGGTCTTGTGACCGGTCTGCCAGGGGCCGTCCATCTCGTTGCCCAGGCACCACAGCTTGATGCCGAAGGGGTCCTTGTCGCCGTGCGCGGCACGGAGGTCGGACAGGGCCGTGCCGGCCGGGTGGTTGGCGTACTCCTGGAGTTCGAGGGCCTCGGCGACCCCCCGCGTGCCGAGGTTGATGGCCATCATGGGCTCGGCCTGGGGGCCGACCTTCTTCAGGAAGGCGATGTACTCGGAGAGGCCGAAGCGGTTGGTCTCGGTGGAGCGCCAGGCGAGGTCGAGGCGGCGGGGGCGGTCCTCGACGGGTCCGACGGAGTCCTCCCACTTGTATCCGGAGACGAAGTTGCCGCCGGGGTAGCGGATGGCGGTGACGCCGAGTTCCCGGACGAGGTCCAGGACATCGGTGCGGATGCCGGCCTCGTCGGCGGTGGGGTGGTCCGGTTCGAAGATGCCGGTGTAGACACAGCGGCCGAGGTGTTCCACGAAGGAGCCGAAGACACGGGGGTTGACCTGGCCGACCGTGAAGGCGGGGTCGAGGGTGAAGCGGGCGGTGGGCTTGCTCATGGAAACCTTTCAGGAACGGAATTGCTGGACAACCGGCCAGTCACGCACCCAGCCCAGCCTGTTCAGGCCCAGCTTCGGTGTGCCGTTGTCCTCTGCGTCGTAGTAGTGGTACGCCAGCCAGTCCTGGCCGCGGGTGCGGAAGACCGACTCGCCTCCCGTGCCGATGTACCTCCCGTGTCCGGCCAGCAGCAGGTCGCCGCCGCCCTCCAGCAGCGGCTTGCCCGTGCTGTCGACGTACGGGCCGGTGACCGTCGTGGATCTTCCGACCCTGATCTTGTACGTGGAGTTCACTCCCGCACAACAGGCGTCGTAGGACGCGAAGAGGTAGTAGAAACGGCCGTGCTTCACGATGGACGGGCCCTCGACCGCGTACGGGGCGTCGGGGCGGGTGGCCAGGTGGTGGACGGTGGCACCGGGGAGGGCCTTTCCGGTGGCCGGGCTGAGCTCGACCATGCGGATGCCGGTCCAGTACGAGCCGAACGACATCCACAGCCTGCCCTGCGCCCGGATGATCGCCGGGTCGATGGCGTTCCAGGAGTCGGTGGTCTCGGAGGTGAAGACCTTGCCGTGGTCGGTCCAGGTGCCGGGGAGGCCGGACGGGGAGGTGGCCACGCCGATCGCGGAGTGGTTGGTGCCCCAGGACGAGACGGCGTAGTAGAGCCAGTAGCGGCCCGCGCGGTAGGAGATGTCCGGCGCCCAGGGATCACCGGTGTCGTTGTACTCGTACCACCAACTCGGCGGCTGGGCGAAGGCGTTGCCCGCGTCGGTCCAGTGCGTGAGGTCCTTGGACAGCCGGGCACCGATGACCCCACCGGTCGAGTAGGCCGCGTAGCCGCCGGACTTGAGGTGGATGACGGTCGGGTCGTGGATGATCTGCTGGCCGCTGATCGGGAGCGGGTCGGGGTAGCTGGTGGTGTCCGCCCGGGCCGTGGTCGGCAGGAGTGCGATGAGGCCGGCGGTCAGGACGGTGACGAGTCTGAGGCACTTCAACTGAGGCTCCCTACGTGGGTGGTGGCCCGTGGGGGCCGGATGCGGTCGATGCGGCGAGGCCGTCCGGCGACCTCCGAAGAGGCACTCACGCCCCGGACCCGCCCGCGCCGGAGCGGGATCGGGCTGGTGTGGGAGTGGCACCCCGGCAACCGGGAGGGACCGGCCGCCGGCCCGCCACCGCCCCTGGCACGACCACCGGGTAACGGCCGACGGCGAGCCCCGGGCCCCGGCGCGGTCGAGCCGCCGGCCCAGGGGGACCGTGTACGGCTGACGCGGTCATCTCCCCGCGGCGGCCGTGCGGAAACGACCACCTGTCCGCCGCCGCCGGGCCACGGCCGACCGGGCCCACGCCGCACCCGGGGTGGATCACCGACCCCTCCCCGCCGCACGCGGCACCGTCTCCTCCGCGCGTGCGAACGAGCGACCGCCCGACGGCCACCGACACCGGCAGGACCACGAGGTCACCGTCGGTGGCGAGACCCGCGCCGCACCGCAGCCGGGTCACCGGCCCCTCGGGGGCGGATAGGGCACCGCCCTCTCGGCGGGTGCGTTGCAGGGACCGGACAGCCACCACCGACTCACTGCCGGCGAACGGGCCCGCGCCGCACCGCGACCGGGTCACCGGCCCGCCGGCACCGCATGGTGCCGCCGTATCCCCCCGGCGGCCGCCGGGACGTGACCGACCGGCCGCCACCGATCCCGGACGGCCGTCGACGCGCCCCCCGTCACACCGCCGTCGGGTCACTGGCCCGCCAGGCCCGTGTGGGCCACGCCGGCCACGATCTGGCGCTGGAAGAAGACGAACACGATGATCAGCGGGAGGCCCGCCATGAGGCCGCCGGCCATGAGCTGGGCCCACTGGATGCCGTAGGAGTTCATGACGGTCGCGATGCCGTTCGGCATGGTCATCAGGTCGGGGTTGTTGGTCACCATGTAGGGCCACAGGAAGTTGTTCCAGGAGGCGATGAAGGTGAAGATGCCGACCGCCGCCAGGGAGGGGCGGGCCAGCGGGACGACGATCGTGAAGAAGACCCGCCAGCGGCCCGCGCCGTCGATGAAGGCCGCCTCCTCCAGTTCGCGCGGAACGCCCTGGAAGAACTTGTAGAGGATGTAGACCATGGCGGCAGGGGCGCACTGGGGAAGGATCATGCCCCAGTAGGTGTCGACCATCCCCATCTGCTGGACGGTGGTGAAGAGGGGAACGCCCAGGACCGCCGGGGAGATCATCAGGCCCGACATGACGATGCCCATGAGCACCTTCTTGCCGCGGAACTCGGTGCGGGCGAAGCCGTATCCGGCGAGGGCGCTGACCGTCAGCACCACGGAGGTGACGCAGACCGACACCACCAGGGAGTTGATGAACCAGTTGGTGACGTTGCCGGTCTCCCACAGCGACTTCCACGCCTGGGTCGTCCACACCTCGGGGAACCAGTGCGGCGGGATCTCGGCAGCCTCCGCCTCGGACTTGAGCGAGGTGAGCAGGGCCGCCGCGATGGGTGTGACGAAGACGGCGGAGACGGCGACGCCGAGGAGGGTGAGGACGATCTGGCTGGGGGTCCAGGGCTTGCGGGTCCGCTTGCGGATCTGTACGGCGGTGGTCATCGGCCGCCCTCCTCACGGTTGCGCAGCAGCCACATCCGGGCCAGGGCGACGACTGCGATGATCACGAAGAAGATGATGGACATCGCGGAGGCGTAGCCCACGCGGTAACTGGTGAAGCCCTGTTCGAGGGTGTACTGGACGAAGGAGCGGGTGCTGAGCTCCGGACCCGGCGAGAAGTCCATCATCACGACCGCCTGGTCGAAGAGTTGGAGCGAGGCGAGGATCTGGAGCGCGATCACCAGGCCGGTGATGTTGCGCAGCATCGGCAGCGTGATGTGGACCATGCGGTGCCAGGCGTTCGCGCCGTCCAGCTTCGCGGCCTCGTAGAGGTGGTCGGGGATGCCCTGGAGGGCGGCGAGGTAGAGCAGGAAGCTGAAGCCGACGGTCCACCACAGGGTCTCGATGACGATGGCGAGCATCGCGTAGGACTTGTCGGTCAGCCAGGGTGTGTCGAGCCCGAAGGTCTCGTTGATCAGGCCGATGCCCTGGGTGAACAGCCACTGGAACATGTTGGCGGCGACCGTCGAGGGCAGCAGGAACGGCACGAAGAAGCACAGCCGCCACAGCCACTTGCCGCGCTCGATGTGGTGGGCGAGCATCGCGAGCAGGAAGGCGAGGACGGTGATGCAGGGGACGACCAGCAGCGTGAAGTACGCGCTGTGGCCGAGCGCGTCCCACATCGCCTGGTCGCCCAGGGCCTCGCGGTAGTTGTCGAGGCCGACGAAACTCGCGCCGTCGCCGGAGATGTTGGCGTCCGTGAAGCTGAGGTAGACACCGCGCAGCAGCGGCCAGATCACGAACAGCGCGAAGAGCGCCAGGAACGGGGCGACGAACCAACCCCCGTGCTGGAAGCCCTGCTTGCGGCGGACGGTCGCGGCGGCGGTCGCTGTCCTGGGGCGTGCGCCCGTGAGAACGGTCTGAGCGCTGGTCGTCATGCGACCGCACCTCCCTGCGCGGCGGTCCTGCCGTCCATCGGGTTCTTCGAGGCGAGAAGCTTGGTGAGGTGTTTCCTCATCGTCTGCGCGACCGCCGCGGGCTTCGCGGAGCCCATGGTCGAGGAGACGACGACCGGGCCGAGGTCCTGGGCGAGCACACCGGTGGAGCCCGCGAACCACACCTTCGGCTCGGTGGCCTGGTGGTCCATGGCGCTCACGTACTCGTTCTGCGGGGTGAGCTTCTTGTACGCGGCCGTGGAGAGCGTCGGCGTGTACGCGGGGATGTGACCGCCGGCCGCCCACTGGAGGGCGTGCGTGACGACGTACGCGGCGAGTTCGTGCGCGCCCTCGTTGGTGGCGCCGCCGCGGTTCGCCTGGTGGGGCAGGACGAAGGCGTGCGACTCGGCGTGGGTGGCCGG
Source organism: Streptomyces sp. NPDC005402 (assembly GCF_040606575.1). NCBI lineage: Bacteria > Bacillati > Actinomycetota > Actinomycetes > Kitasatosporales > Streptomycetaceae > Streptomyces > Streptomyces sp. NPDC005402. Next base: position 114,662 of record NZ_JBEXFB010000019.1, on the reverse strand, counting down.
CTCGCCGAAGACGGGCGGCAGCGGGGTCGCGCCGTAGTCCAGCTTGGCGCCGGAGAAGACCGGCACGGACCAGTTGCCCTCCCAGGTGAAGGGGGCGCCGTTGATGAACTGCTCACCGGTGGGGGCGCCGGGGATGACGTACCCGTCGGTGACGTGTTGGCGGAGGAACTCCAGTACCCGGGTGGCCTTTTCGGGGTCGAAGAGGACCTCGGTGTTGTCGGCGTTGAACCACTTGCCGCCGAGCTGGGTGTAGAAGGCGACGAAGAACCACCACTGGAAGTTCTGGTCGTTGGTCCACAGGCCGATCGTCTGCAGGCCCTTCTTCTGGGCCGCCTTGGCCTTCTTCAGGACGTCGAACCACTCGTCGGTGGAGGTGACCGGGATCATCCGGCCGTCGTCACCGAGCAGGTCGGCCTTCTTCAGCACGTCCTTGCGGTAGAAGCAGAGCTGGACGTGGATGTCGAGCGGCAGGGCGTAGAGCTTGCCGTCGATGACGCCGCGCTTCCACAGCGCGGGGTTGTAGTCCTGCTCCCGTACGCCGTACTTGGCGAGCAGGTCGACGTCCCACGGGTCGAGGAGGCGGCCGGGCGAGAAGCCGGTGACCCGGCCCATGTGCATGACGCCGAGGTCGGGTGCGCGGTTGCCCGCGGCCGCCATGGCGAGTTTGGTGTAGAAGGGGTTGCCCCACTGGAGGGTGGAGTCCTTGACGTCGATGTCCGGGTTGGCCTTTCGGAAGGCGTCCAGCATCGCGATCATGTTGGCGCCGTCGCCGCCGCTGAAGAGGTTCCAGTAGCGCACCCGGGTGTCCGCGCCGGAGGCGAGCGCGTCGGCGCCGGTGCCGAGGGCCGCGAAGCCGAAGCTGGCGGCGACGGTCAATCCGCCGGCCGTGGCGAGAAGTTGCCTGCGGCTCAGGTCAGGTCGTCCCATTCCCTGCCCTATCTGTTCGAGATCTCGAATTGCGCTCGTAACTTCGAACGGGACCGTAGGCAGGAAGCGCTTTCCAGTCAATGGGGTGCGCAGCAAAAAAGGATCGCGTGACGGGACCGGACGGGGCGCGTAGTCTCGAACGGCCCGTCCTACGGCGGCGGGGGAGCTCAGGGGGTGGGATGGACATCGCGGGCGCGCGCAGGAGTGCGGCCCGGATCGCCTCGGCGCTGCGACGCACCCGTGCGACCCCGGCCATGCGCGATCTGGTCTCCGGCCTCACCGACGCGGTCCGGGCCCGACCCCGCCCCCCGGCCGACGTGCCCGAGCTGTGCCGGATCCTGTGCCAGGAGATGAGCGCGCGCCGCGGCGGGCGCCCTGTCGACCTGCGGTTCGAACGGTTCCCCGACGAGATCGCGGTGACCGGACTGTGGGTGGAGTTCGAGGACTTCGACCTCGTCATCGTCGAGGAGCGGGCCGAGGAGATGCAGCAACTGGTCATCCTGGGCCATGAGTTGTGGCATCTGCACGCGGGCCACGCCCACCATCACGCGGCCGCGGCCGACGCGCTCGCCGGGCGGCCCGGCTGGGGCTCCGTCGCCCTGACCGTCGCCGCCCGCAACGGCTCCCGGGAGGCGGACGAGGCCGAGGCCGACGACTTCGGGCACCGGCTGGCGGCCGCCTTCCGGCACGTGGCGCCCGGACGGGGCGGCGGCGCCTCTCCCGACCCGGTCCAGAGGTCGCTCGGCTACCGGGGGCGCGGAGGCGGGACGCTGTGACACCTCAGCAACTGGCCGAGGGGCCGACCGCGTTCTTCACCGGCCTGTACATCTCCTTCTGGCTCCCGGGCCTGGTCCTGGGCGCGGCCCTGGCGATCAAACTTCCCAGCATCGTCAAGCTGTGGCGGGACCCCCTGCTGCGTGCCGTCGGCGGCCTGCTGCTGCTCGCCTGCGCGGTGTTCGTCTTCGCGGCCCCGAGCACCATCGCCTGGGCCAACCGGGTCACCGGCGTCCCGAACATCGCCGCCCCCTGGGTGTACTCCCTGATCACCGCGCTGTCCGCGTCCTGGCTGCTGCTGGTCGTGCACTGGCGCAACGGCCACACCGACCGCCGCGAGCAGACCCGGCGGGCGACCCGCTGGGTGGTCAGCCTCTACACGGCCGTGGTGGTCGCGCTGTGGGTCCTGTTCGCGCTCGCCGACGTACCGGTGGAACAGATCCGGGACCTCGACACCTACTACGCCACCACGCCCTTCATGCGCGAGGAGATCCTCCTCTACCTGATCGTGCACACGGCGGCCTGTCTGATCACCGCCCGGCTCATCTGGACCTGGATCCGCACCGACGGACTCGACGGCTGGCTGCGCTGGGGCCTGAGGTTCCTGAGCGTCGGCTACGTCACCAACCTTCTGTTCAGCGCGGCCAAGTTCACCGCCATCGTGGCCCGGTGGACCGGGCACGACCTGGACTGGCTCAACACGAACATCGCGCCGTCCGCCGCCTGTATCGGCGCCACCATGGTCGCGACCGGCGTCATCGTCCCGCACGCCGGCCAGTACCTCCAGGAGCGCTGGCTGGTCCGCCGCCGGCGCCGGAACCTGAAGCCGCTGGCCCGGCTGCTGCGGGCCGTCCCGGGGCGCCGCGAGCCCCTCGCCCTCCAGGCCACCCCGGAGATCCGCCTGATCCGCCGCGAGACCTACATCCGCGACGCGCTCCTGCAGCTCTCCCGCCATCTCGACGAGGACCTGCGGCGACGTGCGTACGACGCCGCCCTCGCCCTGGGCGCCGCACCCGGCCGGGCCCGGGCCCTCGCCGCCGCCGTGACGATCCTGGACGCCGTGGAGACCGGGCGGCACGTCACGGACGGCGACGACACGGCGGCTCTCGACACCGCATACCTGCTGCAGGAGATCCACGCCGTATCCGAGGCCCTGCGCAGTCCCGACGAGATCACGGCGGTACGCTCCCGCGCGGCCGTCCCGGCAGAGAGCATGTCCGCGCATGACTGAACGTCCCTCCCCCGCCAGAGTCGCCGTCGTCCTCGGGGGGTCCCACACCGGCATGCTCGCGGCAGGCGCCCTGGCCGGGCTCGCCGACCGGGTCGTCGTCGTGGAACGCGATGTGCTGCCCTCCGGACCGTCGCCCCGCAAGGGACTTCCGCAGGCTCGCCATGTCCACCAGCTGTGGTCCGGCGGGGCGGTCGCGCTGGAGGAACTGCTGCCGGGGGTCACGGGACGACTGCGGGCGGCGGGAGCGCACCGGCTGCCGGTGACGACGGACATGGTGGCGCTGTCGCCGCGGGGCTGGTTCCGCCGCTGGAGCGAGTCGCACTTCATGCTGCTGTCCAGCAGGGACCTGCTGGACGCCACGGTGCGTGCCCAGGTGCTGGCCGACGACCGGATCGAGCTGCTGGAAGGCGCCGAGGTGCTCGGGCTCGACGGCACGGGAGCGGCGGTCACCGGCGTCCGGGTCCGGGTGGACGGCGCCGACCGCACCCTGCGCGCCGACCTGGTGGTCGACGCGACGGGCCGCGCCTCACGCACCCCGCACTGGCTGGCCGAGCTCGGCCTGCCCGCGCCCCGCAGCCGCACCGTGGACTCCGGCCTCACCTACGCCAGCCGCCGCTACCGCGCCCCCGAACCGGCCCGCGACGGCTACCCCGTCGTCAGCGTCCAGCCCGACGCACGCGCCGGCCGGCCCGGACGCGGCGGGGTGCTGCTGCCGATCGAGGACGGGCAGTGGCTGGTGACGCTGTACGGCACCCGTGGTGGCGAACCCGTCGCCGACACCGCCGACTTCGCCCGGTACGCCCGTGCGGGGCTGCGCCACCCCGTGATCGCCGACCTCGTCGAGCAGGCCGAGCCGCTGACGGACGTGGCCCTCACCCGCACGACCGCCAACCGCCGCCACTTCTACGAGCGGATGCCGGCATGGCCCGAGAACTTCGCCGTGCTGGGTGACGCCGTCGCCGCGTTCAACCCGGTGTACGGGCACGGCATGTCGGTGGCGGCACAGGGCGCGGTGGCCCTCCGGGCGGTGGTACGACGGCACGGCTGGGGCTCGCCCGGTCTGTCCCGCCGTCTCCAGAAGGCGGTCGCCGGGCCGGTCGGGGCCGCGTGGGACCTGGCGATCGGGCAGGACGTGTTCTATCCGGGCGCCACCGAGGACGGGCCGACGGCGCGGGACCGTGCGGTGGCCGCGTACGTCGACCGCTTGATGTACACGGCCACCGGCAACGGGCGGATCGCCCGCCGCGTCACCGACGTGACGTCGTTGGAGCGGCGGGCGGAGGTGCTGCTGGCGCCGGCTGTCCTGCTGGCGGCGGTGGTGGGGCCGTTGAAACCGGCGTTGACCGAACCGCCGCTGACCGCTGAGGAGTTGAAGAAGGCGGGGCTGGAGTAGTCAGCCCGCGAACGGCTGTTGCCGTACGCCCTTCCCGGCTCCCGGCACCACGAGCAGTGAGCCCGCGACCGGGTGCGGGGCGGCCAGTCCCACCCGGGCCGTCGTGATGTACAGGTCGGTCAGGTCCGGGCCGCCGAACGCGCACGCGGTGACGCGCGGGGTCGGCAGGCTGATCACCCGGTCCAACTCGCCGTCGGGCGTGTACCGCCGTACGGCTCCCCCGTCCCACAGCGCGACCCACACACACCCGTCGGCGTCGACCGTGAGGCCGTCGGGGAAACCGGCGCCGTCCTCGATGGCGACGAGGGGCCGGCGGCCGGAGACGTGCCCGCCCTCGTGGTCGAAGACGTCGACGCGGCGGGTCGGTGAGTCGATGTAGTACATGAGCCGGCCGTCCGGGCTCCACCCGGTGCCGTTGCTGACGGCCACGTCGTCGAGGACGGTGTGATGGGTGCCCTCACCGGTGATCCGGGACAGGGTGCCGCCGCCCGGCGCCTCGTCGTAGCGCATGGTGCCGGCCCACAGCGAGCCGTCGGGGGCCACGGCGGCGTCGTTGGCCCGGCGGCCGGGGACGGGCTCGTGATGGAGCCAGCGGAAGGAGTCGTCGGGGTCGAGCAGGGCCACGCCGTCCCGCAGGTTGAGGACGAGTCCGCCGCCCGCGCGCGGCTTGACGGCACCGATGTGCTGGTCGAGGACGCGGACCGTGCGGTGGCCGGAGACCGGGTCGTAGGTGTGCAGCCGGGCCCCGAGGATGTCGAGCCACAGCAGCCGCTCGCCGTCCCAGGTGGGCCCTTCGCCGAGGGTGGCCTCGGCGCGCACGGCCACGTCGAACATCGGGTGGCGGGTCATCCCACGCTCCGGTGGCCGAGGCGCTCGGACAGCTCGGCGGCGCCCTTGGCGGCGAGCTGCTCCAGCTCGACACGGCGGTCGTCGCTCCAGCGGATCATCGGCACGGAGATGGAGAGCGCGGCGACGACCTGCCCGGTGCGGTCACGGACCGGGGCGGCGACGCAGGAGACGTCCGGGTTGGACTCACGGTTCTCGACGGCGACCCCGCGCTGCCGGATCTCGTCGAGGGCCTCGCGCAGGGCGCCGGGGTCGGTGATGCTGTTGGGCGTCATCCCGACGAGCGGAGTGTCCTCCGGGATACGGGAGGCCAGCTGCGGCTCCGGAAGGGAGGCGAGGAGCATCTTGCCGACGGAGGTGCAGTGCGCGGGCAGGCGCCGGCCGGCGGCCGACACCATCCGCACCGCGTGCGTCGAGTCGACCTTGGCGATGTAGATGACGTCGGTGCCCTCCAGGATCGCCACGTGCACGGTCTCGTCGCAGGTCTCCGCGACGGACCGGGCGACCTGCTGGCCCTCGGCGGCGAGGTCGAGCTGCTCGGCGTACCGGCTGCCGAGCTGGTACGGCCGGACCCCGAGCCGGTAGCGTCCCGGCTGGCCGGGGACCTGGACGATGTACGCCCGGGCGGCGAGAGTGGTCACCAGCTCGTGCACGGTGGTGCGCGGCAGCTGGAGCCTGCGCACGATGTCGGGGGCGGAGAGCGTCCCGTCACCGTCGAGGAAGAGCTCGAGAATGTCGAGAGCCCGGGTCACGGCAGGTACGAGGCGTCCCACAACCGGCCCCCTCCCTTTGCGTCTAAGGCGTCTGCGTTCGAAATTTCAACAGACGATCGGAATGACGAACACAGGCTAGCGACAGGCGGTTTCCTCCGGCAATGGTCCTGCTGTGTTCGTGTGCGGCACGTCACATTGCGTGGCGGGTCCCGAGCTCCCCCCGCAACCGCCGCGCCCGCAGCACCAGCTCCAGTTCGAAGCGGCGGTCCGGGTCGTCGATCTCGTCGCCCCACAGCTCCCGGATCTGGCGGAGGCGGTAGCGGACGGTCTGGGGGTGGACGCCCAGGCGGGCCGCCACCTCCGGGGCTCCGCCCCGTGTCTCCAGCCAGGCGAGGAGGGTTTCCGCGAGGCGGCGGCCGTGGGTGGGGCCACAGTGGGCCAGGGGGGCCAGGCAGCGCAGGGCCAGGTCGTCGATCAGTTCCTCGGGCTGGAGCAGGACCAGCGCCTCGGTGTGTTCGGTGCAGTACAGCACGTCCCCGGTGGGGAGCAGGTCGCGTTCCATGAGGCGTACGGCGGCTTCGGCCCAGCGCAGGGACTTGGCCGCGTCGGTGAGGGGGACCGGGGGGCCGATCGCGCCCGCCCAGCCGGTCAGGGCCCGGTGCAGGAGTTCGGGGCGGCCCGCCGCGTCCGGCTCAGGGACGACCATGCGGGGCTGTTCGTAGTCCATGTCCAGCAGGACGCTCTGGCCCACCGCGGGGGGCACCGCCTCGCGGGCCGGGCGGAGGAGGACGCCGACCGCCACTTTCCGCGGGAGGGGCCAGCCGATACGGGCCGCGCGTTCCGTCAGCGCGTCCGCCGGGTCGCCGTGGTGGCGCTCGGCCAGCAGTAACTCCATCAGGCGGCGCTGGAGGCGAAGGCGCTCGCCCGCCTGTCTCGCCGCCGCCTCGGCGTAGCCGCGGACCGACTGGTCGACCAGGCCGTCCAGGTACTCGTAGCCCGCGTCCACCAGCTCGTACATCGCCGGCGGCGGGATCTCCACGCGCTGGCCGATGTCGGCGAAACGGCGCCAGGCCAGGCGTACACCCATGCGGTAGATCGCCTGGAGCGAGTCGAGGCTGCGGCCGTTCAGGCCCTCGCCCCGGCCGAACTCCTGGAAGACGCCCGGCGGGACCGTCGGGCGGCCCTCGGCCGTCTCCAGGTGCTGGACGAAGACCTCGATCGCGCGGCGGATGCCGACCAGGGCCATCGGTTCGCCGGACTCGTCCAGGACGACCGGCAGGTGCGGGTACTCGCGGCGGATCTCGCGCAGGATCTGCTCCGCGAGGGCCGGCGCCTCGGACATGGCGATGGCCGCGAAGCGACGGACCTGGGGGCGGGGGACGTCGTGCCAGGCCGAGCGGGCGTTCACGGCTGCCGGGCGGGCGGCCACGGGTCAACTCCCCTGGTCCGTCTGCTCGTAGGTGATCAGGGGTGTGTTGGGCTGCTCGGGCGTCGCCTCCAGCAGCGCGACGATGCCGAGCGCGGCACCGAGGGCGAGCAATGCGGCGGCCACGACGGTCAGTGCGGCGGCAAGCAGTCTGGACATCGCAGGGGCAGCCTCTCTCGAGCGGCTCGATCCGGCGTACGTCCCCACCCGGAACGTGGAATCCATCGGATCCCGACCCGGTACCCACCCTGCCTGTCGGCCCAGTGTCGACAGGACACTGATGCCCCGTCAAGACGTTGACACTCCGTCAATGAACGCCTACGGTCTCCGGCCCAAGGGCTCTGTCGTCACACTCCCGCCTGCCGAGCGACGCCTGGCACGCCCTCCCCCAGAGGGGGTGCCCCCAGCGGCGTTGTCGTCGGTTGCCGACGCTCCGCGTCGACGCCCTCCTCCGCCTTGCAGCTGCACGCACCAGACGCCGCTCGGCCCGCCCTACGGGCGACGACGGGAGGGTGACGACAGAGCCCAGAGCGGCCCGAACTCCGTCATCTCACGCCCCAGGAGTGTCCGGATGCGCCGTACAGCCTCTCCAATCTCCCTGATTCTGCTGGGACTCGGCACGTTTTTGCTGGTACTGGCGCCGTTGCTCGCGTGGTACGTGGCACCGCGAGCGGCCGTGAATCCGATCGACATCGACCAGACCGCGGTCTACCGCGGGACGGGCAGCGTCTTCGACACCGAGGAACTGGAGACGGTTCCCGGTCAGCGGATCACCGTCACCCAGCGGGTGCGCGCCGACGTCGAGGACAGTGAGCGCAGCGGCCGGGCCGCGGTGTGGGACGTCACCACCACCGTCGACACCGACAAGTCGCTGCCGGCCTCCGACCCGCACGACGCGCTGGAGTTCGTCCCGCACCGCTGGGTGATGGACCGCAAGACCACCAAGCCGGTGCACTGCTGCGGCGAGAAGCCGTACATCGAGGGTGAGGCCTATCTGAAGTTCCCCTTCGACGTGCAGCGACGCTCCTACCAGTGGTGGGACAACTCCCTCGGTTCGACGGTGACGTTGCGTTACCAGGGTACGAAGAAGGTTCAGGGGTACACGGGTTATCGGTTCACCGGCACGGTCGCCCCGGCGAAGGTCGGGACGCGGCTCGTGCCGGGCACGATCGTGGACGAGCCCGGGCGGCCGCAGGTGCTGGCCGAGGAGTGGTACTCCAACCACGGCATCGAGCTGGTCGTCGACCAGCGCACCGGCCGGGTGGTCTACGCACAGGTGGGTCCGAAGCGCACCCTGCGGGCGCCCGGCGCGAAGAAGGACGCCGTGGTCCTGCTGGACAGCCGGAAGATCGCGTTCACCACCGCGACCCAGAAGGACGCGGTACGGCTGGCCGAGCGGGACAGCGGCCAACTGCGCGCGGTGGGTGAGACGTTGCCCATCGGGGCGGCTGTGGCCGGATTCGTACTGGCTGCCGTGGGGGGCGTTTTGGTGGTACGGGGACGCAGGCGTCCCGAGTCCACCGATATGAGCGATACGCCCGAGCCCGTTCTCACGATGTGACTGGACGTCAGCTCTAATAAGCCCGGAAATTGTCACGTGGGTGAGTAGCCACGGCGTACGGGTGGGCGAAAACTGTGCCACCCCACCCGAGCACAACCCGTCCACACCCTTCTCCTAGGAAGCACTCAGTCCCCCCACAACCAGCCTGAGAGACACTGCTGAGTTCCGCACCCTGAGACGAGTTGGAGCACCCATGCCCCAGCACGTGCCCCACCGGCTGCGTGCCGCGCTTCCCCAGGCGTCGCAGCTGCAACCCTCATCGCACAGTCCGCAACACCCTTCGGCGCTCCCCCCACCTCCGCGCCGAATCGTTTTTCTCGCCCATCGTGACCTCGACAATCCGGCCGCCGGCGGCTCCGAGCTGCTCGTCGACCGGCTCGCCGACGGACTGACCCGGCTCGGCCACCAGGTGACCCTGCTGTGCGGCGGGCCCGCCTCCTACCGGGACTACCGGGTCGTGTCGGCGGGCGGCGAGTTCGGGCACTACCTGCGCGCCCGTACGGCCTTCGCCCGCCAGGTCGGCGAGACCGATCTGCTGGTCGAGGTCTGCAACGGCATGCCGTACCTGGCGCCCCTGTGGCACCACGGCCCCACCCTGTGCCTGGTCAACCATGTGCACACCGACCTGTGGAAGATGCGGTTCGGCGGGCCCCTGGCCCCGGCGGCCCGGATCGGCCGAAGACTCGAACACTGGGCGCTGGCCGGTGCGGCGGCCCGGCACCGCAGTCTGCTGGTCGCCGTGTCCCCGTCGACGGCCCATGCCCTGCGGGCGATCGGTGTCGAGCGGGACCGTATCCGCGTCGTGCACAACGGGGTCGAGGAGCCCGAGCCCCTGGTCCGCCGCTCGCCCGAACCGCTCTTCGTGGCCGTGGGCCGGCTCGTCGAGTACAAGCGGATCGACCTGCTGCTGAGACTGTGGGAGCGGGTGCGGCCGGTGACCGGTGGCCGGCTGGTGATCGTCGGGGACGGGCCCGAGAGGAGCCGTCTGGAGCAACTCGCCGGACCCGGCGTGGAATTCGCCGGGCACGTTTCCGAGGCCGAGAAACACCGGCTGCTCTGTGAGGCGTGGCTGCTGCTGCATCCCTCGGCCGTGGAGGGGTGGGGGCTGGTCGTCACCGAGGCCGCGACCCGGGAGACACCGACGATTGCTTTTGACGTACCTGGGCTGCGGGATTCCGTCGTGGACGGGGAGACGGGGGTTCTTGCGCAGGGGGAGTCCTCGTTCGCCGCGGCTTGGTGCACCTTGGCTCTCTCCGGGTATCGCCGTGAGCTGATGGGCAAGGCGGCTCGGGACCGGGCGGCTCGGTATCGCTGGCATCGGACTGTCAGACAGTTCCGTGCGGTTGCTTCGGAGGCGGTGAGGGGCTGGGGGCCGTGAGGCGGGCGCGGCGCCGTCGTGGCTGGTCGCGCAGTTCCCCGCGCCCCCAAGCAACCAAGGACCCCTCGTTTCGACGATCCCTTGCGCTTTTCCGGGCCTTTTTACGTGAACAAGATGACCCGGAGTCCTGCTACGCGCTGCTCGCCCGTGACGCCGTCGATCAGGTCGAGGCGTACGACGGTCCCGTCGCCGGTCGTACCGTCGTGGACGTCGGTGGCGGGAACGGGTACTTCACCGAGGAGTTCCGCAGACGGGGCGCGGACGCGTTCCTCTTCGAGCCCGATCCCACCGAACTCGGGGAGAAACCGCCCGGCTCCGCCGTGATCGCCGACGGCTACCTGCTCCCCCTGCGGGACGCCGCCGCCGACGTCACCTTCTCCTCCAACGTGCTGGAGCACGTGGCCGATCCGGAAATCTTCCTCAGCGAGCTCGTACGGGTCACCCGGCCCGGCGGGCTGATCTACGTGTCGTTCACCAACTGGCTGTCCCCGTGGGGCGGTCACGAGTGGGCGCCCTGGCACTACCTGGGTGCCGAACGGGCCCGCGCCCGCTATCGGCGCCGTACCGGAAAGGCCGCCAAGCACACCCTCGGCGAGAACCTGTTCGCCGTGCACATCGGCCCGACCCTGCGGCAGGTGCGTGCCCGGGACGACATCACGGTCGTCTCGGCGCGCTCCCGCTACTGGCCGTTCCTCGCGGAAACCGTCGTCCGGATTCCCGGCATCCGCGAGGTCGCCACCTGGAACCTCCTCCTCATCCTCCGGCGGTGTCCACCATGACGACGTCCACGGTCCAGGCCCCTCCCCCGGCCGCCGTCCCCACCACCGCGACCATGTCGGGCCCCCCGGAGGGCCCGCGGTCGCGGAGCTGGCTGCTGGGGTTCTGGGCCGTGGTGTTCGTGCTGTTCCTGGCGGTGCACCCGGGCCGGCAGACCTTCGACACCAAGCTGGGCGTCACCACGGACCCCGGGCGGTTCCTCGCCGACCTCGGGCAGCTGTGGCACGACCAGGGCTCCTTCGGCGGCATCCAGGACCAGTACGTCGGCTATCTGTGGCCGATGCTGCCGTTCTACTGGCTGGGCCACGCCCTCCAGTTGCCGGTGTGGCTGGTGGAGCGGCTGTGGCTGTCGCTGGTCGTGTCGGTGGCGTTCTGGGGCGCGCTGAGGCTGGCCGAGCGGCTGCGGGTCGGCAACGGCTCGGGAAGGCTGCTCGCCGCCGTCGCGTACGCGCTGTGGCCGACCTTCACCATCGTCGTCGGCTCGACCTCCGCCGCCGCGCTGCCCGGCGCCTTCCTGCCCTGGGTGCTGCTGCCGCTGACGAACGAGCGGTACAGCGCCCGCATCGCCGCCCTGCGCTCGGCGCTGGTCATCCCGTTCATGGGCGGCGTGAACGCGGCCTCCACGCTGGCCTGCCTGCTCCCCGTCGGGCTGTACCTCCTCTCCCGGCCACCCGGACCCCGGCAGCGCAAGCTGATCGCCTGGTGGGTGCCGGGCGTGATCCTGGCGACCGCCTGGTGGGTGATCCCGCTGCTGCTGCTCGGGTTCTACGGCGAGAACTTCCTGCCGTACGTCGAGAGCGCGCGGACCACGACCGACACGATGTCGGCGACGGAGGCGCTGCGCGGGGCCGGGAACTGGGTCGCCTATCTGCACCTGGTGGAGGCGTGGCTGCCGGCCGGCTGGACCGTGGCCTCCTCGGTGATCGTGATCCTCTGCTCGGCGTTCGCCGCCGGGCTCGGCCTCGCGGGCCTGGCGCGGCGGGACATGCCGGAGCGGCGGTGGCTGGTGCTGACCGTGCTGACGGCCGTCCTGGTACTGCTCGCGGGGTACGGCGGCGCGTTCGGCGCCCCCTTCCACGGGCTGGTGCAGGACTGGCTGAACGGCGGTCTCGCGCCCTTCCGCAACATCTACAAGTTCCAGCCGGGGCTGGCGCTCGCCCTGGTGCTGGGTCTCGCCCATCTCGTGGGGGTGGCCGCCGAGCCGCGCGGGGCGAGAGAGATCAGGGGCCGCCGGTACGCCCCGCTGATCGCGGCGGTCCTGGTCCTGCCCGGACTGATGTGGCCGTACCTCAACGGCTCGATCCTGAGCTCGGGTTCCTTCCAGGAACTGCCCAAGTACTGGCACTCCACGGCCGACTGGCTGGACAAGTACTCCCCCGACTCGCGCGCCCTCGTCGTCCCCGCGACCGCGCACGGCATCTACACCTGGGGCTCCCCCATCGACCAGCCCCTCGACGTCCTCGCCGAGTCCCGCTGGGCGCAACGCGACTACGTCCCCTTCGGCACCCCCGGCAACCGGCGCGCGACGGACGCGGTCGAGCAGGCGCTGATGACCGGCGGCGAGATCCCGGGACTCGCCGACTACCTGAGCCGGGCCGGTGTCTACTACGTCGTCGTCCGCAACGACCTCGACCCCGACCAGATCGGCACCGTGTCGTCCTCGGTCGTCAAGCGGGCCCTGGAACAGTCCGGCTACGAGCGGGTGACGGGTCTCGGGCCGCTCATGACGGGCGGGAAGATCGCGCACGACACCCCGCTCCAGATCGAAGGGCTCTACCCGAGGCAGCGGGCGGTGGAGATCTACCGCCCGGCGAACGAGGACGTGCCGCGGCCCGGACAGGCCGGTCTGCTCCCGGTCGCCGACACGGCCCAGGTGTCCGGCGGCCCCGAGTCGCTGCTCCCGCTGGCGACCGAACTGCGGGGGCGGGCAACGGTGTTGACCGGCGACAACCACCCCGGGCTCGGCACGGCGCCGCTCCAGATCGTCGGTGACGGACTGCGGCGCGCCGACACCCGCTTCGGGCTCGTCAACGCGAACACCTCGTACACGTACACCAGCGACGAACGCAACGCCTCCGGGGCCGCCCAGGACGCCGGCGAGAAACCGCACCAGATCCTGCCGGCCAAGGGACTCTCGCATCAAACGGTGGCCGAACTGCGCGGCGCCCGCTCGGTGACGGCGTCCTCGTACGGCAACTGGCTGTTCCACCTCCCGCAGTTCGACCCGGTGGGCGCCTTCGACGGCAACCCCGACACCGCCTGGGCGGAGGGCGTCGCGGGCTCACCCGACGGGCAGTGGCTGCGCATCGGCCTCTCCGATCCCGCGTACGACATGCCGTCGTCGTTCAAGGTGACGCCGTTGCCTCAGGAGAGCGTGCGGTCGGCGGCGACCAAGGTGCGGGTCGAGACGGAGCGGGGGTCGCGGACCAGCTTCCTGCGGGCCGACGGATCGACGCAGAGCGTCAAGGCCCCGCCCGGAGCGACGAGTTGGATGAAGCTCACGATCGTCGACTCGGTCGCGCGGCGGACCGGGCTCGCCGGGGCCGGGTTCTCCGAGATCGACCTGCCGCACGTGCAGGTGACCCGGCTGCTGCGGCTGCCGACCGACGCCGACGGTACGGACTCCACCGCCCAGGTGGTCTCCCTGCACCGGGTCCCCGACCCGGCCGGGATCTCCCCGACCGGCACGGAGGCCGGCCTGCACCGCCGCTTCGCCACGGCGACCTCGGGAACGTACTCGGTGCGGGCGAGCGCGGTGCCGGTGAGCGGGGAACAGCTCGACAGGCTGCTGTACGAGGTCGCCCCCGACCAGCGTAACCGCATCACCGCGACCGCCGACTCCACGGCGACCCTGGGCACCGGGCTGTCCGCCCGCAACCTCACCGACGGTGACCTCACGACGGCCTGGATCGCGGGCGACCGCCCTACCATCCACCTCAGCTGGAACGGCAAACAGCCCATATCCGAGCTGGTGTTGGCCCCGGCGGGCGGCCTCTCCACCCGCCCCACCGAGGTGGACATCACCTCGCCCGACGGCGCGACGGTCGCCGGGGTCGACGAGAACGGCGCGGTGCGCTTCCCCGCGATCACCACCGACCAGCTCGACATCACGATCACCAAGACGGCCCCGCTGGTCCTGCACAACCCGGTGGCCGACGAGGATCTGCAACTCCCCGTGGGACTGACAGAGGCCTACCTCCCGGCCCTCGACCAGTACCGGACCCCGCAGCCGAAGGCCGCCCGGAAGTTCTCGCTGCCGTGCGGCAAGGGACCGGTACTGGCGATCGACGGCAAGCTCTACCAGACAGGCGTGTCGGGCCGCATCCGGGACCTGACCGACCGCCGCGAGCTGACGGTGACGCTCTGTCAGCAGGGCCGCTCGGACGACGAGTTGTCCCTCACCTCCGGTGAGCACGTCGTCGAGGGTGGCGACGCCGGACCGCTCGCCCTGACCGACATCACCCTGACCCGCGGCACGATCGGCGAACAGTCCTCTCTCACAAGGGAGTTGCGGATACGGGACTGGCTGGGCGACCGCCGCGAGGTGACCGTGGGATCAGGAGCCGCCTCGTACCTCACGACCTACGAGAACTACAACGACGGCTGGAAGGCCACGCTGAACGGGAAGTCGCTGTCCGCCCTGCGGCTCGACGGCTGGCAGCAGGGCTGGCGCATCCCCGCAGGGGCGGGCGGCACACTGAAGCTGTCGTACGAGCCCGCGACGACGTACGACGGCGCGCTGATCGGCAGCGGGGTCGCACTGGCGGTGCTGGTGGGCCTGGTGCTGTGGCGCAGGCGCTCCCCGAACCCCGATGAGCCCCAGCGGGTGCCTCCGGCGCCGGGGGTGTGGCTCGGGGTGGTGGCGCTCACGCTGGTCGGCGTGGTGATCGCCGGTTGGTTCGCGCTGCTGGTCCCGGCGCTGGCGCTGCTCGCGTTCCGACGCCACGGGCTCCTGGTGCCGATCGCCTTCGTGGCGCTGGCGGGAGCGGGGATCGCCGCCGCGGTGGGGGCGGGCGAGCCGGTGGGCGCGGCGGAGGGGGCCTTCGGACACGTGGCCCAACTGCTGTCGCTGATCGGGTTGTTCGCGGCGCTGGTGAGTGTGCGGGAGCCGGAGACCCGTCCCGATTCCGAGGCGCCCACGCAGCAACTGCCGCCGGTCCAGGTGGAAAAGGGAAGGGGCGAACCGGCATGACGCCTCCGGCACGGATCCCGTTCCCGGTCGTGGACGAGGTGTCCCGCCACTGCCTCCAGGAGGAGGAGCCCGAGACGGTCCACATCGAGGTGCACCTGCCGGGGCGACTGGATCAGTCCCGCCTCCGCAAGGCGTTCCTGGAGGCCCTGCACCGGCACCCCCGGATCCTGATGCGGGAGGCCCCGGGGGGCTGGTACCGGCGCCGCTACGAGTGGGAGCTGACGGCGGAGCCGGATGTGGAGGTGGTGAGCTTTCCGAGGCCGGGGCTCAACGCATTGCGGGACGCCAGGACGCGGGCCCTGACGGAGGCACCCCCACTGTCACTGTCCCCACCGATACGACTGGAGGTGGTGGAGGGCGCGGGCCCAGCAGAAGGAAGCGAGGCAACCGACATAGTCGGCCTGCACCCACCCCAGGGGCGCGGGGCTGTGTCGACAAGCGGCTCCGCCGCGGGGCGCGACAAGCCCCCACCGGCCCGCACCCGACAGACGACCGTCCTCTTCCTCACCATCAACCACACAGCCCTGGACGGCCCCGCATGCCTCCGCATCCTCGCCACGGCGGCCGAAATCTACGGCGGCAAGGACAACTCGCCCGCCCCGGCTCCCACCCGCACTCCGGACCCCCCACAAACCCCGGAGACACCCTCCAACTGGAGCCGCCCGGCCCGCGTAGCGCACGGCGCCCCCGAGAACTCCCCCGGCAACGGCCTCCTCGTCACCGAACTCCCCCTCCCGCACCGCCCCAAGGGCTCCCCGTACACGGTCAACGACCAGCTGATGGTCACCACGGCCCTGACGATCGCCCACTGGAACAGGGAGCACGGAGAAACCCCTCGCCCCCTGCGCATCACCATGCCCGTGGACGACCGTCCGAGGGACACGACGATGCCCATAGGAAACGGCACCCGCCTGGTCGAAGTCCCGTTCTCTCCGGAAGAGTTGACGAACGAGCCGAACGAGATGCCCGACTTCCTGCGGCGCACGGCTCAGCGCACCCGTGCTCTCAAGTCCCTCCCCCGCCCCCAACTCGGCCACGGCGCAAGCCTGCTCACCGCCCCCGTCACCCCGGTGGCCTGGCGCGCGGCCCTCACCCGGGGCCTCCGCAGAGCCGCCGCCCCCTGGACCTCCACCACCCTGCTCAGCAACATCGGCCGCGTCCCGTACCCCTTGGACTTCGGCGAGGAGGCCGGCCGCGCGCACGCCGTGTGGTTCTCGGCGCCCGCGAGGATGCCGCGCGGCCTCACGGTCACGACCGCCTCGACCGCGGGCCGGCTGCACCTCGCCCTGCGCTGGTCGCGGGCCCTGCTCGGCCACGGCGACGGCGCCCATCTGAGGGACCTGTTCGAGCACTACCTGCACTCCACGGAGGTGGCCCCGTGAACACCACCGCGCCCGCGCGCCGCGGCGGCCTCAGGGACTTCTACGAGGACCCCGCCGTGCCGGTCGCCTCCGGCACCCCCCGTTCCCTGCGCCAGGCCCGCATGCTGGCCGGGGCCCTCGGAGCCCCGGGAGAAACCGGGCGCACCGTTCTCGACATCGGCTGCGGCGACGGAACCGCCGCGGCCACCGCCGCGCCGCTCCTCACCGGTCACCGGATCGTCGGCGTCGACTGGTCCCAGGACGCCCTCAAACGCGCCCGCACCAGGCTGGCGTACGCCGTCCGCGGTGAACTCAGCGGCGCGGGGTTGCCGTTCAAGGACGCCTCCGTCGACGCCGTGCTGTTCAGCGAGGTCGTCGAGCATCTCGTCGACCCCGATGCCGCGCTGGACGAGATCCGCCGCATCCTGCGCCCGGGAGGCCATCTCATGCTGTCCACACCGAACCTGGCCGCCTGGTACAACCGCGGACTGCTGCTGGCCGGTGTCCAGCCGGTGTTCTCGGAGGTGAGCCTGCGGGCTATCCACGGGCGGCCCGGGCGGGAGGTCGTAGGGCATCTGCGGCTGTACACGGCGCGGGCGCTGCGGGAGTTCGTCGCGGCGGCCGGCTTCGAGGTCGTACGGCTGGAGGGGGCGCCCTTCCACGGTGTGCCGCGTCCGCTGCGCGCACTGGACCGGCTGGCGTGTGCCAGACCCTCGCTCGCGTCGATCCTGCTGCTGCACGCGCGCAAGACCTAGGGGGCGTGGACCATGTGGTGGGGAGTGGCGGCGGCCTTGTTGGCGAACACCCTGTACAGCGTCGGCTTCGTCCTGGAGAAACGGGCGCTCACCTCCCTGCCCGAGGTGACGATCCGGCAACCCGCGCGGCTGCTCGGGCTGGTGCTCAGGAGTCCGCTGTGGATCGGCGGCTCGCTCTCGCTGGCCGCGGGTTTCGGCGCGCAGCTCGCGGTCTACCGGACGCTGCCCATCGCGGCCGCGCAGGGCATCTTCGTCTCCGGTCTGGTGCTGCTCGTCCTGCTGTCGGCGCGGCTGCTGGGCGAGCGGACGACCGGGCGGGAACGGTACGCCCTGGGCGCCATCCTCGCCGCGCTCCTCATGGTCGTACTGTCGCTGAAGCAGGGTTCGGACCAGGTCAGCCGGGACGCCCCGTACCAGCTGATCCTGCTGGTGTGCGTTCCGTCGCTGGCGGCGGGCGTGTGGCTGTACGGGTCCGCCGAGCGGCGCACGAGACACCGGCACCGCATGCCCACGACCGGCGTCGAGTACGGCGTGGCGGTGGGCCTGCTGTACGGGGTCAGCTCGCTCGCGATCAAGGGCGTGTCGAGCTATCTGACATCAAGTGGGCTCGGTGGCGCGGCAGTTGAGCTGTTGGGCTCCCCGTATCCGTACCTCCTGTTGTTCACCGGGGCCTTCGGTCTGGTGATGTCGCAGGCGGCGCTGCAGCGCTGTCGGGCCTCGCTGATCGTGCCGGTGTGCACGACGGTGACCTGCCTGTACACCGCGGTGCTCGGCACGCTCTCGTTCGGCGAGTCCCTGCCCCACGATCCGCTGCGGCTCGCGCTGCGCCTCGCGGGCACGGTGCTCGCCGTCGCCGTACTGCTGAGCATGCCCAAGCATGATCCGGCGCCCCAACCCCCCATCGGTGCCAAGGAGTTGACGCCCCCATGAACCCCGACGACCCGCTGCTGCGGATCCTGGCCTGCCCGCTCGACAAGGGGCCCCTGCATCTCGTACCGCCGGACGAGTCGCTGTCCGTCGAGGAGGCCCTGTACAACCCCCGGCTGCGCCGCCGCTATCCGATCGTCGACGGCATCCCGCAGTTGCTGCCGGCCTCCGGCGAGCAGGTCACGGACGACGCGCACGAAGACCTGGTGAAACGGATGACTCCATGACCGCCCCGGCTCGTACCTGGGCGGCGAGAGTCGCCCCCCTGCTGCCCACCCGCCTCGTCGCGGCGGCCGCACGGGCCGTGTACCCGCGCTTCGAGCCGGAGCTGGCACGGCTTGCCGACCTGTGCCCGGCGGACTGCCGGACGGCGGTGGACGTGGGCGGCTGGTACGGGCCGTGGACGCGGCGGCTGGCCGGGCGGGCGCGGCAGGTGGTGACCGTCGAGCCGGTCCCCCATCTGGCCCGGCTGCTGACCTCGGCGGCCCCGGCGAACGTCCAGGTCGTCCAGGCTGCCGCCACGGACCGCCCGGGCACCGCCCGACTGTGGCTGCCGCCCGGCGACGAGGGCGACCGCGGGGTGTCCTCCCTGGTCCGGCGCGACATCCACGGCCGGGCGGTGGACGTCCGCTGTGTGACGCTGGACGAACTCGGCCTGAAGGACGTCGGCTTCATCAAGATCGACGTGGACGGCAGCGAACTGGGGGTGCTGCGCGGGGCGACGGGAATCCTCGCGCGCGACCGGCCCGCGCTCTTCGTCGAACTGGAGTCCCGGATCCAGCCGATCGCGCCCGTGGTCACCTACCTCTCCCTCCTCGGCTACGACGGCTGGGTGCTGCCCCGCGCCACCTGGGTCCCGCTGTCCGGCTTCCCCCTGGAGGCCCACCAGGAGACGGCCTCGTACGTCGTCAGCCAGGGCCTGCTCCGCCGGGTCCTGCCCTTCCTCGACCGCCCCCGCTACATCAACTCGGTGCTCTTCCTCCCCGACGGCCGCCGGCCCGGTGTCAGTGCGGTGGGGGACGATGGGGACCATGCCCTCCGGAAAGCCCCCGGCTAGCCCCTTCACCGTCCACGACTTCCAGCTGGTCCTGCTGCGCCGCATGGCCGACCACAACCCCGGCCTGGTGGAGGACGCCCGGCACGCGCTGGGCGTGTCGATCGCGGACATGCGGGAGGCCAACAGGCGCTGGCAGGCGATGGTCCGCTCCCCGCGCGCCCGCGCGGCCGCGTCCCGGTACCGCTCAATCCTCGGCGCCCCGGAGACCGTCCTCACCCGCAAGGTGGGCGACCTGGAGTGCGAGGCCTGGCTCTGGCCCGTCCCGCTCTGGCCCGACCTCCGCTTCGAGGCGCTCCTGGCCCCGAACGGCTCGACGGTGTGGAACGAGTGGCTGGTCAGAGCACCGGAGACCGAAGGCCCCGACCTGCGCACCCTGGAAGACCTCACCCCCTGGTCCTGCACGGTCGACGAGGCGGCCCGGGCCTTCCCCCCGGCCCGCCCCCTGGAGGGCACCGCCCCGACCCGATGGGGCCTGACGTTCACGGCCCCGGACGAGAAGGGCGTACGGCGCGAGGCGGTCGCCGAGTTCACCTGGGGCCTGCTGCAACGGCTGACGGTGCGTTGACCGGCCAGAAACCGGCCTGCGGCGGATCAGGCCGGCGTCTCCACCACGTCCGCCACCACACAGCTGACGTTGTCCGGGCCGCCCGCGGTGTTCGCCGCGTCGACCAGGGTGTGCACGGCCGTGTCGGGGGCGGGGGCGGCGGTGAGCAGGTCGCGGATGGTGGAGTCGGGCACGACCGCGGAGAGGCCGTCGGAGCACAGCAGGTAGCGGTCGCCGGGTTCGGCGTCGTGCAGTTTCAGGTCCGGGGTGCCGGTCGTGAGGGCCTTGAGGAGCAGGGCCCGCCGGGGGTGGCTGACCGCCTCCGCCGCGGTCAGCCGGCCCTCGTCGACCAGCGACTGGACCACCGTGTGGTCGTGGGTGATGCGGAAGAGCGCGCCGCCGCGCAGGAGGTAGGCGCGGGAGTCGCCGATGTGGACCAGGGCGAGCCGGGAGCCGGTCCACAGCAGGGCGGTCAGAGTGGTGCCGTTCTCGGCGGCGCCCGCGGCCACGCCCCGCACCGCCTCGCTCGCCCCGTGCACGGCGTCCGCCAGCAGGTCGAGGACGTTGCCGGCCGGGAGTTCGTCGGTGTCCAGGGACCGCAGCGCCGCCACGGCCGCGCTGCTGGCCGGGGCGCCCGCCGGGCCGTAGCCGTCGGCGACCGCGAGGAGGCGGGCGCCCGCGTAGGCCGTGTCCTGGTTTGCGGGGCGGACCCGGCCGGGGTCGGAGTGGGCGCAGTAACGCAGTTCGAGCATGGTGGGGTCCTTCCTCGGTGCAGCCGTGAGCTCGTCGACGAGGAACGCGGCGAGGTCCCGCCGTACGGCCGTGTCCCTCTCCACCTGCGCCCAGTACGCGCGGATCTCGCCGGCGGCGGCAGCGGGCGGCAGTGCGCACACCGTGCGGATGCGGGCCAGCGGCATGCCCAGCCGGCGCAGCCACGCCACCAGCCTGGCCTGTTCCAGCTGGGCCGGGGCGTAGTAGCGGTAGCCCGTCTCCGCGTCGACACGTGCCGGACGCAGCAGCTCCAGCTCGTCGTAGAGCCGCAGTGCCTTCGGGGACAGTCGGCACGCCCGCGCGAAGGCCCCGATCGTCAGCCACTCCATAGGGCCACCTTTCGTTCCTCGCCTCGATGGTGGGGCTTCACCGAGGGGGAAGGTAAAGCGGTTGTCGCGGTTGCGTCCGCTGTGGTTAGCCTGCCGGTCGAGCCGTATGGGAAAGGAATCCGCCGTGCCCCGAGTCGCCCTCGTCACCTACGACCCCCAGCCGGAGCCCAGCAAGGACGCCGACCTGCCCGTGCTGGTGGCGGCGCTGCGCGAGGCCGGGGCCGACGCGCAGGCCGTGTTCTGGGACGACGGTGACGTCGACTGGGCCGGGTACGACCTGGCCGTCATCCGGTCCACCTGGGACTACAGCTGGCGGGCGGCCGAGTTCGTGGCGTGGGCGGAGCGGTGCGGCGAGGTGACACGGCTCGCCAACCCGGCGGAGGTCGTGCGCTGGAACACCGACAAGCGGTACCTCGGGGAGCTCGCGGAGGCGGGCGTGCCGGTGGTGCCGACCCGCTATCTCGCGCCCGGCGACCCGGCCGACCTGCCCGGCGCTCACGAGTACGTCGTGAAGCCCACCTCCGGGGCGGGTGCGCGCTATGCCGCGCGGTACACACCCGAGCAGCACGAGAGTGCCGTACGGCAGCTGGAGCGCATGCACGCGGAGGGGCTGACCGCGATGGTGCAGCCGTACATGCGGGGCATCGACGCGGGAGGTGAGCGGGCGCTGCAGTTCTTCGGGGGCCGGCTGCTGCACGCCAGCCGCAAGCGGGCCGTCCTCGCTCCCGGTACGGCCTTCGACGCGGCCAAGGTCGCCCACCCGGGCCTGGAGCCCTGGACGCCGACCCCGGCCGAACACGCCGTCGCCGAGCGCGCCCTGGCCGCCGTACCGAACGCTCCGGAGCTGCTGTACGCGCGCGTGGACCTCGTCGACGGGGAGGACGGGCAGCCGAGGGTCATGGAACTGGAGCTGGTCGAGCCGAACCTCTTCCTGTTCCTGCACCCGGGGTCGCTGCGGCCGGTGGTGGAGGCGGTGTTGCGGGCGGCCCGGCGGTAGCGCGAACCGGGGTCACCTTCGACGCACCGCGGTTGCCGCTACTCGCCTTCCTCCGGCTCCCAGTCCAGCAGCCGTACCTTCGCCACCGTGCGGACATGCCGGCGCATCGCCGTGGCCGCCTGGCCCGGGCGCTGGAGGGTGATCGCGTCGAGGATCGCCCGGTGCTGGGCGAGGGAGCGCTCGGGGCGATGCGGCTGGCGCAGGGACTCGGTGCGGCTCTCGGCGATCTGGTCGGCGATGGAGCGCATGAACTCCGCGAGCAGGCTGCTGTGGGCGGCCGCGGTGACCGCCGCGTGGAACAGCCGGTCGCCTTCGACGCCGTGGCCGCCGTCCTCGATCTCGCCGGCCATCTTGGCGAGGGCCGTCCGCATCCGGACCAGGTCCTCGTCGGTGCGGCGTTCGGCGGCCAGTTCGGCGAGCTTGGTCTCCAGGGCCTCGCGGGCGTCGAGGACGTCGGGCAGACGCCGGCGCCGCTCGACCATCTTCTCGACGGGCTCGACATCGAGGCTGTCGCGCACGAGATACGTCCCGCCGCCGTGCCGCGCCTCGACCAGGCCCTGGACCTCAAGGACGACGATGGCCTGCTTCACGGAGGCCCGGCTGACCCCGAGGCGGGTGGCCAGGTCGCGTTCGGGCGGGAGCCGGTCGCCGGCCCGGAGCCCGGCCTCGGTGACGTACTGGCGCAGCCGGTCCAGCACCTGCTCGTAGAGGCGTGGCTTGGTCATGGGGCGCAGGGCGTCGGTCACGGGTCCCCCTCTCGTTCGTCGGGAGCGTAACACCCGCATAGGCGGTCAATTGAGGCGGTCAATTGGTCGAGTGGCTGAGCCAATTTCGCTCCCCCTCTTGACGTTCGGCCCGCCCACCACCACGCTAACCAGCCATCCCCCCACCAAGTGGCTGAGTGATAAGTGGCTCATCCACTTGACCAACCGCTCCGGGATCCAACGACGGGAGCCCGTATGTCCCCCGAACTCATCTCGATCCTCGTCCTCGTCGTGGTGTTCGTCATCGCCACCACCCGTTCCGTCAACATGGGTGCCCTCGCTTTCGCCGCCGCCTTCGCCGTGGGCGAGCTGGTCGCCGACCTCGACGCGGACGGCATCTTCGCCGGCTTCCCCGGCGACCTGTTCGTCGTCCTCGTCGGCGTGACGTACCTGTTCGCGATCGCGCGGGCCAACGGCACCACGGACTGGCTGGTCCACGCGGCCATCCGGCTCGTGCGCGGGCGGGTGGCGCTGATCCCGTGGGTGATGTTCGCGCTCACCGGCGCGTTGACGGCGATCGGCGCGGTCAGCCCGGCCGCGGTCGCGATCGTCGCGCCGATCGCGCTGAGCTTCGCCGCGCGGTACGGGATCAGCCCGTTGCTGATGGGCGCCATGGTGGTGCACGGCGCCCAGGGCGGCGGCTTCTCGCCGATCAGCATCTACGGCACGATCGTCAACGGCATCGTCGAGCGCGAGCACCTCCCGGTCAACGAGGTGTTCCTCTTCCTGGCCTCGCTCATCGTCAACCTCGTCATCGCGGGCGTGATGTTCGTGCTGTTCGGCGGGCTGAAGCTGTGGGCGCAGGGGGCGGTGCCGCTGGACGAGGCGACCGGGGGCACCGGCGCCACCAGCGCCACCAGCACTGTGGACCAGCGTGACACACCGGCCGAAGGCACCGGCCCCACCTCCGCGGGTACGACCCCCACCGGCACCGGCACCGGCACCACCGCCGGCCCCGCCACCGCCGTAGCCGCCCGCCCCGAGGCCCCCGGCACCACCCGCCTCACCCCCGCCCGGGTCGCGACCCTCACCGCCCTGGTCGCCCTGGTCGTCGCCGTCCTCGCCTTCGACCTCGACGCCGGGCTCACGTCGATCACCCTCGCGGTGCTCCTGAGCGCCGCCTGGCCGGAGGACAGCCGCAACGCGGTCGGGCAGATCGCCTGGACCACGGTGCTGCTGATCTGCGGTGTCCTCACCTACGTCGGCGTGCTGGACCAGATGGGCACCATCAAGTGGGCCGGTGAGGGCGTCGGCGGCATCGGCGTCCCGCTGCTGGCCGCCGTGCTGCTGTGCTACATCGGTGCCATCGTCTCCGCGTTCGCCTCGTCCGTGGGGATCATGGGCGCGCTGATCCCGCTCGCCGTGCCGTTCCTCGCGCAGGGCGAGATCGGGGCGGTCGGGATGGTGGCGGCGCTGGCGGTGTCGGCGACGGTCGTGGACGTGAGCCCGTTCTCGACGAACGGGGCGCTGGTGCTGGCGGCGGCACCGGACGTGGACCGCGAGCGTTTCTTCCGGCAGTTGATGATCTACGGAGGCATCGTGGTCGCGGTGGTACCCGCGGTGGTGTGGCTGGTGATGGTCGTGCCGGGGTTCGGGTAGGACCGACAGGCGACAAAACATTAGGAGTTGTGAAGCGTGACCTCTCTCTTCCCGGCCCTCAGGGGCGTCACGGCGGACCGTTCCGCCCTGCGGTTCGGCGACCGCTCACTCACCTACGCGCAACTCGCCGCGGCGACCGGCGCCCTGGCGGGCCGTCTCGCGCGGTACGACCGCGTGGCCGTCTGGGCGACGCCGGAACTGGAGACCGCGGTGGCCGTGGTGGCCGCTCTGGAGGCCGGGGTCGCCGCGGTGCCGCTCAACCCGAAGTCCGGCGAGAAGGAGCTCGGGCACATCCTGAACGACAGCGCGCCGGGCCTGCTGCTCACCGCGCCCGGTGCCGAACTGCCGTCGGCGATCGCCGACTTGGAGCGCCTCGACATCGACGCGCACGCCACCGGCACCCTCTTCCCCGCGCCCGCCCCCTCCCCCGACAGCCCGGCGCAGGACGGCGACCCCGCCCTGGTCGTCTACACCTCCGGCACCACCGGCCCCCCGAAGGGCGCCGTGATCCCCCGCCGGGCCGTCGCCAGCACCCTGGACGCTCTCGCGGACGCCTGGCAGTGGACCTCGGAGGACGTCCTCGTGCACGGCCTGCCCCTCTTCCATGTGCACGGCCTGGTGCTGGGCGTCCTCGGCCCGCTCCGCCGCGGCGGCTCGGTCCGTCACCTGGGCCGTTTCAGCACGGACGGTGTGGCCCGCGAGCTGAACGACGACGCGACGATGTTCTTCGGCGTCCCCACGATGTACCACCGCATCGCCGAAACCCTGGCGGAGGACCCGGAGTTGGTGAAGGCGCTGGCCGGTGCCCGGCTCCTCGTCTCCGGCTCGGCGGCGCTCCCCGTGCACGACCACCAGCGCATCGCGGCCGCGACCGGCCGCCGGGTCGTGGAGCGCTACGGCATGACGGAGACCCTCATGAACACGAGTGTGCGCGCCGACGGTGAGCCGCGCGCCGGGACCGTGGGCGTACCGCTGCCGGGCGTGGAGCTGCGGCTGGTGGAGGAGGACGGCTCGCCGATCACGTCGTACGACGGCGAGACGGTGGGAGAGATCCAGGTGCGCGGGCCCAACCTGTTCACCGAGTACCTCAACCGGCCGGACGCGACGGCGGCCGCGTTCACGGCGGACGGCTGGTTCCGTACGGGGGACATGGCGGTGCGGGACGCGGACGGGTACGTCCGGATCGTCGGCCGGAAGGCCACCGACCTGATCAAGAGCGGGGGTTACAAGATCGGGGCGGGCGAGATCGAGAACGCGCTGCTGGAGCATCCGGGGGTGCGGGAGGCGGCGGTGACCGGGGAGCCGGACCCGGATCTGGGCGAGCGGATCGTGGCGTGGATCGTCCCGGCGGACCCGCAATCCCCTCCGCTGCTCGACGAGTTGGCCGACCATGTGGCCGGGCGCCTGGCCCCCCACAAGCGCCCCAGGGTCATCCACCATCTCACCGCGCTGCCCCGCAACGACATGGGGAAGATCATGAAGCGGGCGCTGCATGACTGAACGCCCGAGCACCGAACGCCCGCCCGCCGGGCGCCTGTCCGCCCGTGAGGTGGTCGCGCTGCTCGCCGACGACTTCTCCGAAATTTCCTATCCCGAACGGCAGTCGAAGCCCGACGGACCGCTCGCCTGGCAGGGCTACGACGCCTCGTGCGCCCGTGCCCGCGAACGCACCGGCGAGCAGGAGTCGGTCATCTGCGGCACCGCGCGCGTCGAGGGCACCCGAGCCGTACTGATCGCCTTCGAGTTCGGCTTCCTCGGCGGCTCGCTGGGCGAGCGCACCGGCGACCGGCTGGAGGCGGCGTACACGTACGCCCGTGAACACCGCCTGCCCGTCGTCCCGTTGGTGGCCACGGGCGGCAGCCGGATGCAGGAGGGCATGCTCGCGTTGACCCAACTCCAGCGCGTGGCCCGGCAGTCGGCCCTCACCCGGGCTGCGGGCCTTCCTCAGATCGCGGTACTGCGCGACCCCACCACGGGCGGCGGCTGGGCCACCATGGGCGCGAGCGCCGACGTGATCCTCGCCCTGCCGGGCGCCCAGGTCGGCTTCGCGGGCTCCCGGGTCCGTCCCCCGGACGCGGACCCGTCGGCGTACACGGCGGAGGCACAGGTCGCGGCGGGAGCGGCGGACGCGGTCGTACGACCTGAGGAGCTGCGGGAGACCCTGGGGAGGTGGCTGCGGTTGCTGGCGAGGCCGTCGGGCGGATCCGGCGACGGGGCCACGGACGGTCGTACCGTCGCCGCGGCGGCCGCCTCCGAGCGACCGGCACCCGGCGGCACCGGGGCCTCGGACGCGTCCGGCGCGGCGCTCCCCGCACCGCCCGTCGAACCCGCCCCCGTCCCGGCCCCGCTCGGCTCCACCGACCTCCCCGTCACCGGATGGGACGCGGTCCGCCGCGCCCGTTCTCCCGAACGGCCACGCGCGGAGGCGTACCTGGACGCCTACTTCACCCACCGCGCGGCCGTCTCCGGCGACCGCTGCGGCGGCACCGACCCGGGCATGCTGTGCGGCTTCGGCGAGCACGGGGGCCGCACCATCGCCTACGCCGCCCAGACCGGCACGGCGACCCGCCCCGCCGGCTACCGCACCGCCACCCGCCTGATCCGTCTCGCGGACCGTCTCGGCATCCCGGTGCTCACTCTGGTGGACACCCCGGGCGCGGCCAATGACGCGGAGGCCGAACGCCAGGGCGCGGGCGCGGCGATCGCCGACCTGTTCAGCACGGTCGCCTCGGCCCGCACCCCGATCACCACCCTCCTCATCGGCGAGGGCGGCTCCGGCGGCGCGCTGGCCCTGGCGGCGCCCGGCGCCACGTACGCCACACCGGACAGCTACTTCTCCGTGATCGCACCGGAGCCGGCGGCGGCGATCCTGAAGCGGGCACCGGAGGAGGTCGAGGCGACCGCGGACCAGCTTCGGGTCCGGCCGCAGGACTTGGTGGAGCTCGGGGTGGTCGTACGCCACTGACCCTGAATCAGGCAGCCTCATGAAAGACCTACATGGCAGACAGGACACGAACCCCCCATTCGGCCGCGCCCCACCCGGCCCCCTAATAAAGGCGCCCCCTCCTCAACGCCCGCACGATGCCACTAAGCCCCGCCGCCCGGCGCGGCCCCATGGTCTGTGCTCCCGGGAGGACCTGCGATGACCGCCAGTCTGGAGCAGCTGCGCCGCTGCCACTTCGCCGTCG
This sequence comes from Streptomyces sp. NPDC005402, assembly GCF_040606575.1. NCBI lineage: Bacteria > Bacillati > Actinomycetota > Actinomycetes > Kitasatosporales > Streptomycetaceae > Streptomyces > Streptomyces sp. NPDC005402. The sequence goes on along the minus strand of NZ_JBEXFB010000019.1, from coordinate 87,152 downwards.
ACCTCGGGGCGGCGCGGACGCGGGTGTACGTGAAGGGGGCCGGGCTCGTCGTCGACCAGCCGTCGGCCGCCGCCGTGAACACCCGTACCGGCGCGCTGATCGCGGTCGGTGAGTTCGCCGAGAAGATGACGGGGCGTACGCCCGACTACATCCGGGTCGTGCGGCCCGTCTCCGGCGGCACCGTCGTCGACATCGAGATGGCCCAGCGCATGCTGCGCCACCTGCTCGGCGACAAGATCCGCCGCACGCTGCGCCGCAAGCCCATCCTGCGGGCCGCCGCCTGCACCCCGCACGACGCCGACCCGCTCGCCCAGCGCGCCGCCATCGAGACGCTGGTCGGCCTCGGCGCCCGCCGCGTCGAGCTCGTCGACACCCTCATCGCCGCCGCCGTCGGCTGCGGACTTCCCGTCGAGCGGCCCGAGGCCACCATGATCATGGTGTGCGGAGCCGCGGCCACCCAGGTCGCCGTGCTCTCCCTCGGGTCGATCGTGACCGCCGAGCGCATTCCGGTCGGCGGCGAGGCCGTGGACCACGCGATCGTCCAGCACCTGCGCCACGAGCACGAACTGATGCTGCCCAGCCAGTCCGTACGACCGCTCCAGCTCGCCCTCTCCGGCAACGGCCTCACCCCGCAGGGCCCGGCCTCCACCGAGATCCACGGACGGGACGTCGCCACCGGTCTGGCCCGTTCCGTGCGGGTCGACACCGCCGCCGTACGGGACGCGATCGAGACCCCGCTGACCGCCGTGCTGGACGGCATCGGCCGGGTGCTGCGCAACTGCCCGCCCGACCTGGTGGCCGACCTCGTCGACCGCGGCATCATGATGGTCGGCGGCTCCGCCCTGCTTCCCGGGCTCGACCAGATGCTGCGGCACGCCACCGGGATGCCGGTGCACATCGCCGAGCGGCCCGACGTCTGCGCCGTACAGGGACTGGGGTACATGCTGGAGGGCCGGATCGAGCCGCTGTCGCTCGACCCGCTGGCCACCTGAGCACGACGGGCGCCCTCCTCGCCGGCGCCGTCGAGAGCCTTGTCACCGACCAGGCCGAACGGCCGGGACGGCGTGCGACTGACGGCTGACGGCTGACGGCTGACGGCTGACGGCTGACGGCTGACGGCTGACGGCTGACGGCTGACGGCTGACGGTGTGCGGCGACGCCGGGTCCGACACAGCCGTCACCTGGCAGTCGCCCCCGCGAGACCGGCGCCCTCCCCCGTGAGGCCCCGTCAGGCCATCTCGGGCACCCGGGCCGTGCCCTCGGGGTGGAACCGCTCCAGCCGTCGCGGCGGCACGATGCTCGGCAGCAGCATCTCCCACATGAGGGTGGTCTCCTCGGTCAGGTCGGCTCGCCCGCTGAGGACCTGGGAGCTGAGCTGCAGCCCGGTCCAGGAGCCGACGATCAGCCGGGCCACCCGTCCGGGGTCGAGGTCCGCCTTGACGTCCCCGCGCTGCTGGGCCTGGACGAGGCACTCCCGGAAGAGCTCGATCCACCGGGTGTACGGCTCGCTGACGATGCCCGTCTTGAGGCTCTGGTCGATGACCAGGCGGACGCCGGCCCGCACCCGGACGTCCACCACCAGCCGCCGGGCCATGAAGTGCACGATGTCGATGACGGTCTGCACCCCGGGCTTCCCCGTGTCCGTGACCGACTCCAGGGCGGAGAACTGCTCGTCGACGAGGGCCTGGGCGAGCTCCTCCTTCGAGCCGAAGTGGAAGTACAGCGCGCCCTTCGTCACTCCGGCCTCCTTGACGATGTCCCCGAGCGACGTCCCGTGGTACCCCTCGGCGTCGAAGGCGCGGGCCGCCCCGTCGAGGATGGCCGACCGGGTGACCTCAGCGCGTTCCTGCCTGACCATGCGTCCAACCCCTGCCTGTGTCACGACGAGCTCTCGGGATCAGTTTGCCTTCCCCGATCACAAAAAAACCAACCGACTGGTACTTTTCTCGTCGAACCAGGGAAACACCATGGAACGAGGGGAGTTCACGTGGCGGACAGGGTCCGGGTGGGGGTCGTCGGCGCACACGCCGAACGAGGATGGGGTCGCACCATCCATCTCCCGGCACTGAGGGCGCTAAACGATTTTGAGGTCACGGCGGTCGCCGGCACGACCTCCGCGTCGGCGCGGGCCGCCGCAGAGGTGTGGGGCGCGGAGAAGTCGTACGACGACGCCCGCGCCCTGATCGCCGACCCGGACGTCGATCTGGTCACCCTTGCGGTCCAACTCCCCTCCCGGGCGGGGCTGGTGGAGGCGGCGATCGCCGCGGGCCGGCATGTCTACAGCGAGTGGCCGCTGGCCCAGGACGCGGCGGCCGCGGAGCGTTTCGAGTCGGCGGCGCGGGCGGCGGGCGTACGGTACGCGGTGGGGCTGCAAAGCCGCCACCATCCCGAAGTGCGGCTGCTGCGGGAGGTGTTGGCGCAGGGTCTGATCGGCGAGGTGCTCTCCGCGTCCCTGCTGTACTCGCTCGCCACGCCCGAGGTGTGGTCGACGCGGTACGCGGCGCTGTTCGACGTGTCGAAGGGCGTCAACCATCTCGCCGTGGTGGGCGGGCACTCGCTGGACATGTTCCAGTACGCCGTGGGGGACTTCACCGAGATCTCGGCGACCCTGGCCACCCGGATCGACCAGGTCACCATGGAGGAGACCGGCGAACCGATCGAGGTGACCTCGCCGGACCAGATCGTGCTGGGCGGACTGCTGGAGTCGGGCGCGGCGGCCTCGGCGCACTTCATGACGGGCGGCCCACGCGGTGACGGCTTCCGGATCGAGGTGCACGGGCGGACGGGCCGGCTGGTCCTGGTGTCGTCCGACGACTCGCTGGTGGGGCCCCGCTTCACCCTGACCCACGCACCGGACAACGGCTCCCCCGCCCGCCGGCTCACCGTCCCCGACGCGCACCGCCCCCTGCTCGGCACCCCGTCCCCGGTCAGCAATGTCGCCCAGGTGTACACGGACCTGGCCCGCGCGATCCGCACGGGCGACGACTTCGGACCGGACTTCACGACCGCCGTCGGGGTGCACCGGCTGCTGGACGCGGTCAAGTCGTCGGCGGCCGGCGGCAGCCGGGTGCGACTGGACTGAGTCGACGTCCTCCGGCGAGCCCGGTGTGAGCGGGTGCGCCCCTGTGTGCTCCCCGCCGAGGGCGCTACGGTTAAGTTTCCGACGGCTGTGGGAGGCTCTCTCGTGACGAGCGGAACCGCGACGACCCGACAGGCCGGAACGTGTTTCACCGTGACCACACCGGCTCTCACCTCCGTCACCCGGATCGGCGTGACGGGGCACCGCTCCCTCCCGGACTCCGTCCTGCCGGGCGTACGGGCGGAGATGCGCAGACACCTCGGCGCCGGCGTCCTGGAGGCCCTCACCTGTCTCGCGGCCGGCGCCGACCAGTTGTTCGCGGACATCGCCCTGGCCGGCGGCGTCCCGGTGACGGCGGTGATCCCGGGCATGGACTACGAGGCCCACCTCGACGACGACGCGGCACGCGCCGGGTACCGCAGGATCCTCGGCGCCTGCGCGAACCGCGTCGAGCTGCCGCCCGAGCCGACGCACGAGGAGGCGTACTTCGCGGCGGGCCGCTGGATCGTCGACCACTGCGACCTGCTCATCGCCGTGTGGGACGGCCGCCCGGCCCGGGGCCCGGGAGGCACCGGGGACGTGGTGGCCTACGCGCGCAGGACGGGAGTCCCGGTGAGCGTCCTGTGGGAGCCGGACGTGCGCCGCGAGCCGTGACGCCCGCCCTCCGACTGCACGTCAACTGCCGAACCTGCCCAGCCAATCGGAGTGCTGCGGCGACACCAGCCGTTCCGCCTCCGCCACCGCGAGGGCCCACCGGTCCTCGGTCACGGTCGTGCTCATCTCGACCCGCAGGGTCTCCAGATCCTGCTCGACGAGCGAGTGCGCGTAGGTCAGGGGCCGGTGCCGGCGCACCTCCTGCCAGGCCACCGCGGCCGCCGCGGACGCGCTGAACACCCCGGTCAGGTCCCAGCCGCCGAGCATCCCGGCCGCCCTGAGCACGGCGGCGAGCAGAGCCAGCAGGGTCAGTACGGCGGTCACCGACGACCACTGCACGGAGGCGCGGTGGGCCTGTGCGGCGCGGCGCCGGTACCAGGCGTGCTGCTCGAGTAATCGCTCGCGCAGATAGACGTCCCGCCGCACCGGGAAGGGCTTCGCCCGTACCTGCCGCATCAGCGGTGTTATCTGACCCTCGCCGCGTGCGTGGGTGCCGTTCCTGGAGTCCTCCCAGCCCACCTTGCGCATCTCCCGGAGCCGTTCCTCTACCCGCTCCGCGAACAGCGCGTCCGCGTTGGCCACGTGGGAGTGGAAGACGCCCCCGTGGACCATGTACTGCCACGCCAGGGACTTCAGCATCTCGGCGACGGCACGATGGGCCTGCCAGCGCGCGCGGGCCCGGCGGCGCGTGGTGTGCAGTCCGATGCCGATGGTCAGGGCGTACAGCAGCGCGGCCAGGAGCGCCGGGACGTGACTGTCCAGGCGTTCGGCCAGCATGGCCGAGGTCGTGGCCGCCAGCAGGACGACCAGCTGGGCGCGGACGGCACGGAACGATTCACCCTGATGGGTGATCGCGAGTTGATCGTTGACGCGGAAGAGCGGGGGGAGGTCGTCGTCGTTCCATGTGACCCCCGGCCCCGGAATACCGACCCTCATGGCCCACCCCCCGACAACAGGCTCCCCCGGACATCCGAGTATGGGCGCGCACGCGCCCCCTAGCCATGCTCCGGAACCCTTCGGCTGAGGTATCGTCCGCCTAAAACCGGGTTGTCTCTGTCTCATGGTTCGCATTCCGACACCGGGCCTTTGGCCTCCTTGGGCCGGGGACACGCCGGTCCCCACGGAAGGAGACATCAGACAGATGAAGGCTCAGACGGCCACGGAACGCGCGACGGTCGCCGGTTCCGCCCCCCAGGGTCAGCACACCCCGCTGGACGCGATCGACTCCACTGCCACGACGAAGGCCGCTGACCGGGTCACGGGTGGTCCGGGAAGGCGTCTCACGCTCTTCAACTCTGCGCTGTAGGGCGGACAGTCCGGCCGCGACCACGCACACCGTCCACGACGGCGCGCGTGGTCGAACCGCCGGAGGTTCGGTCGGATACCACAACACACTTGTGCGGTAGCCCACTTGGCCGATACAGGGCGTGCGGAGGTGACGGGGCGCGGTAGCGTGTGCTAAGTGACCGTTTCCCCTGGGGACCACCCACTCCAGCAACTCGTCCTCAAGATCCACAGTCGCTGTGATCTGGCGTGCGACCACTGCTATGTGTACGAGCACGCGGACAAGAGCTGGAAGACCCGCCCGGTCGTGATCGGTCAGGACACGGTCCGTCAAACCGCCGCACGGTTCGCCACGTACGCGCGCGAGCACGACCTCGCCTCCGTCACCGTCATCCTGCACGGCGGTGAGCCCCTGCTGGCCGGTCCCGCCCGACTGCAGTCCATCTGCGCCGAGTTAAGCTCCGCACTGGCCGGCGTCACCGAGCTCGAGCTGAAGATCCACACCAACGGCGTGCAACTGAGCCGCCGTCATCTGGACGTCTTCAGGGAGTACGGCGTCCTCGTGAGCGTCTCGCTCGACGGCGACCAGGCCGCGAACGACCGGCACCGGCTCGACCGCAGGTACAGAAGCAGCTATCACCGCGTCCTGCGCGGGATCGACCTGCTGCGCACCGAGGAGTACCGGCATCTCTTCGGCGGACTGCTCTGCACGGTGGACGTCGCGAACGATCCCGTCGTCGTGCACGACACCCTGTCGGCCCTCTCCCCGCCCCGGATCGACTACCTGCTGCCGCACTCCACCTGGGACACCCCGCCGCCGCGCGGCTCCTCCGGTTCGGCGACCCCGTACGCAGACTGGCTCCTCGCCGTGTTCGACCGCTGGACGGAGCAGGGCCGCAAGGTGCGGGTGCGGACCTTCGACTCGGTGCTCAGCACCCTGCGGGGCGGTCCCAGCCTGACCGAGGCGATGGGCCTGGCCCCCTCCGACCTGGCGGTCGTGGAGACGGACGGCTCCTTCGAGCAGGTGGACTCGCTCAAGACGGCCTACGACGGCGCGCCCGCCACGGGGTACCACGTCGACGAGCACACCTTCGAGCAGGTGGCCCGGCATCCCGGCGTGCAGGCCCGGCAGCGCGGTCTGCTGGGGCTGTCGAAGACCTGTCGCGCGTGCCCGGTGGTCGAGTCCTGCGGTGGCGGCCTCTACGCCCACCGCTACAGCAGCGAACGTGCGTTCGACAACCCGTCGGTGTTCTGCGCCGACCTCCGCGCCCTCGTCGACGGGATCGCCGAGCGGATCACCGACCGCTCCCTCTCGCCCGCCGTCCTCGACCCCGAGGCCCTGCGGTTCGCCCGGCAGGAGCTGGACCGGACCCTCCTCGCCTACGCCAACGAGCGATTGGCCGGGCACCCCGACTGGGACGCGACCTGGCCGGCCCTGCTCCGGCTGGACGCGGACCGGACCACCGCGGAACACCTCAACCGGGTCCTGTCCCATCCCTACCTGCGGGCCGCCCTGCGTCATGCCGAGCCGGCCCACATCACCGCCGCCCGCTTCGCCCGCGTAGCCGTGGCGACGGCCGTCCACGCGCACGCCCCGCTGCGGCTGGCCTGGGAGCAGCCGGACCGGGAACTGCACCTGCCGACGCTGGGCACCCTGACCCTGCCCACGCCGGGACGGGTGGAGGCGGTCGTGAGCGCGCGAGGTCTCGACGTCCGCACCGCCGACGGGACGCGGCTCACCGTCGGCGATCAACCCACCGACGTCTGGCGGCCGTTGGCGGTGCTGAAGGTGGCGGCCACCGATCCCCTGCTCATCGACGACGCCGACCCCCGCCGCGCGGTCTACTCCGCGCCCGTCACCGCCCCGCTGGACCAGGACGACCTCGACGCGTTCCGTGAGCGGTTGCGGACCGCCTACGAGCTCCGGGCGGAGCAGGGGCCCGCGGCCGACGACGACCGCAACGCCCTGCGGGTCGACGCGGTCACCCCGCTCGTCGCCGGGGCCGGGGTGCGGCTCGCCGGCGACGGTCTGGGCGGACTCGGCGTCGCCGTCGACTTCGAACCCGCCACGTTCGTGCGGGAGTTGCCGCGTCTGGGACGGCGTGCCCGGCTGGCCGCCCTGCGCGCGACCACCGATCTGCATGTGCTGGGCAACCAGGCCGGCCGGCTGCTCACCGAAACCGTCGAGGGACTGGGGGACGTGGCGTACTGGGGCCGCGAGACCCCCGAGGGCCTCCAGGCCCTGGCCCGGGCCGGACGTGCCCTGACCGCCCTGACCGAACTGCCCGACCGCGACCTCACCGAGAGCGGCGAGGTACTGACCGCGGAGCTTCGGGCGGAGTGGACGGCGATGGCGGGGCGACCGTGACGAAGCCGGCCGCCCCGGCGGACGCGACGACCTCGACACACACGCCCGCCCGCCACCTCACCGACCGTCGCTGCGGATTACCTCCCGAACCGAGCACCGCGCACCCGGTCACCTCGCCGACCCGTCCGGACGCCGGCTGCCCCGACACCGGGCACTCCGACACCCTGCTGTCCAGCCCGCACGCCGGGCGTCCCGGCGCCTTCCCGGCCGACCCTACGAGACGCCCGTACAACTCCCCGGCCGCGGCGGCCACTCGGCCCGCGAGCAGTCCCCGCCATCCGACGAGCGGCCGCCAACTGACCGAGCTTCTCGCCGAGTTACCGATCCGTCCCGAACTCCCTCTCATGGTCCACGCCGCCCTGAGCGGTACCGGCCTCTCCCCCACCCGGGTCCGTGACGCGCTGCTCGGCGTGCTCGGTCCCCGGGGCACGCTCGTCGTGCCCGCCTTCACGCCGGAGAACTCGGACGGCTCACGCGCTCACCGGGCCCTGGTCGCGCACCTGAGCGCGGCGGAGGCCGAGGAGTTCCGTGCGTCGATGCCCCCCTTCGAGCCGGACGCCACTCCCTGCCCGTCGATGGGCGCGTTGGCCGAGTGTGTGCGGACCACTCCGGGAGCCGTGCGCAGTGACCACCCGCAGACCTCGCTGGCCGCGATCGGGCCGCGCGCGGGTGAGTTACTGGGCGGGCACGACCCTCGCTGCCACCTCGGCGAGCGCTCGCCCCTCGCCCGGCTGTACGCCGCCGACGCCCAAGTGCTGTTGCTGCGCGTGGGGTTCGAGGTGTGCAGCGCCTTCCATCTCGCCGAGTACCGCATGAACCCCCGACCGCCTCAGCGGCTGTACCGCTGCGTGGTGGGCGACAAGGGCAACTGGATCACGTACGAGGATCTGACCTTGGACGACGGTGATTTCGCGGAGGCCGGCGCACGGCTTCCGGATGAACTCCTCGTACGGCGGAGATGGGCCGGGAAGGCGGTCACGCTGTTCGGAATGCGGGCCGCAGTCGACGACGTACGCGATCAACTGTCCAGATATCGTCTCCGGAATGACGTGAAATAAGCGATCCGTCAGGGCTCCTGGTCAGGCACATTGTTCTTCCGGTTCCAGGTGGCTCCGGATTCGGGGCCACCGACGCGCAGGGGGGCGTGTTGGACACACCTGACGGAGAGTGGGGGCAGGCCTCAGCCGAGGGGCAGCCCTATTTCTTCCTCAGCTATGCCCACACCCCGCCGTGGGGGTCCGGGGGCGGCGACCCCGACCACTGGGTGCACCAGCTCTACCGGGACCTGTGCAACCACATCATGGCGCTGACCGACCTGCCCGCCGGCGCCGAAGTCGGCTTCATAGACCGGGAGATGGGCTCCGGAGTGGGCTGGCCGCGAAAGCTCAGCGAAAACTTGGCCCGCTGCCGGGTCTTCGTACCGCTGCTCTCGCCGCGCTACTTCACCAGCGAGATGTGCGGCCGGGAACTGTTCGCGTTCAACGAGCGCCTCCTGCACGCCAAGGCGGTCGGCGGACGCGAGGTGTCCGCCATCGTCCCGGCCCTGTGGACACGCGTCGACTTCCACCAACTGCCGGACTCCATACGCCACATACACCTCGACCGCACGACCTTCGGCGACCGTTACGCGACCAACGGCTTCTATGGGCTCATCAAACTCAGCAGACTGCGCGACGAGTACGAGGAGACCGTCCTCACCCTCGCCCAGCGCATCGTCCAGGTGGCCGAGGAGTCGCCGCTGCCGCCCGGCCGGCTGCGCGACTACGAGTCGACCCCGAGCGCGTTCCGGCCACGCGGCGAGGAACCGCGGCACATCCATCTGACGGTGGCCGCGCCCACCCTCGACAGCGTCCCGGAGGACCGGGATCCGCGCCCGTACGGCGAGGACCCACTGGACTGGAACCCGTACCACTCCGAGTCGACCCGTGCGCTGCCGGCCCTGGCCGAGGAGCTGATCCGCTCGCTGGACTACCGGCCCACGGTCTCCTCCTTCGACGACGAGGACACCGAGAGCCCCCTCCCCGGCGGCACCGGCGAGGAGGGCGGCAAGACGGGCCGGCCGCGCATCCTGCTCGTCGACCGCTGGACTCTGACGGACGAGGAACGACGGCGCAGACTGAGGGCGTTCGACTCCCAGGCCCAGCCGTGGGTGAGCGCCGTCGTCCCCTGGAACCGCACCGACCTGCAGTGTCACGGCGACGAGGGGCAGCGCCTGACCCTGGAGTTCGAGCGCACACTGCCCCTGCTGCTGGAGCGCGGCCGGCACACCGACTGCCGTACCGCGGTCAACGGCGTCCCCACCCTCAAGGCGTTCACCGACGTGCTGCCCTCCGTCGTGGCGCACACCACCCGGCAGTACCTGAAACACGCGGAGGCCCATCCGCCGCCGGGTCCGCACGTGCCCAGGCCCCGTCTGCTGGGGCCCATCCAGCCGCCGTACCCGGAAGGCGGACCCGACCACGGAGGAGAAGCATGACGGGCCCGCGCGAGGGACGTGTCATCACTTTCTATTCGTACAAAGGCGGTACGGGCCGCACCATGGCGCTGGCCAACACCGCCTGGATCCTGGCCGCCAACGGCAAGCGGGTCCTCGCCGTCGACTGGGACCTGGAGGCACCGGGCCTGCACCGCTTCTTCCACCCGTTCCTCGATCCCAAGGCGCTGTCCGCGACCCCGGGCGTCATCAACATCATCCAGGACTACGCCTGGGCCGCGACCACCGGAACCCAGCGCCCCGACGACTGGCACCTGTCCTACGCCCAGGTCGAGCAGCACGCCGTGTCCATCCGCCCCGAGCGCTTCGACCTGCACTTCCCCGAGGGCGGCTCCCTGGACTTCCTGTCCGCGGGGCGCCAGGACCGGGCCTACTCGGCGGCGGTCACCTCGTTCGAGTGGGACAACTTCTACGAACGCCTCGGCGGCGGCACCTTCCTCAGGGCCCTGCGGGCCAGCATGAAGGCGACGTACGACTACGTCCTGATCGACAGCCGCACCGGGCTGTCGGACAACGCCGACATCTGCACCATGGAGATGCCCGACGTCCTGGTGGACTGTTTCACCCTGAGCGACCAGGCACTGGAGGGTGCGGCGGTCGTCGCCCGCAGCGTCGAGGAGGGTTACCGGCCGCGCCGGATACGGGTGCTGCCGGTGCCGATGCGCATCGACGAGGGCGAGAAGGAGAAGGTCGACGCCGGTCGCGCGCTGGCCCGGATGCGCTTCGAGGGACTGCCGAAGGGGGCCGACGGCCGGCCGCTGAGCCAGGAGGAGCTCAGCGCCTACTGGGGCAACGTCGAGATCCCCTACCGTCCCTACTACGCCTACGAGGAGACCCTCGCCACCGTCGGCGACGAGAGTGGCATCGCCAACTCGCTGCTGTCCGCCTTCGAGCGGCTCACCGCCGTCATCTCCGACCGCGAGGTCACCTCGCTGCCGCAGATCCCCGAGCCGGTCCGGCTGCGCTGCCGGGACGCGTACCTCAGGCGCCGGCCGCTGACCAGCGTGGCCGACATCGTGGTCGCGTACGCGGCGGAGAAGCGGATGTGGGCCGACTGGGTCGAGTACCTCCTCAAGCGGGCCGGCTGCGAGGTCACGCTGCACGAGATATCCACCGGTCCGGTCGAGCCGGCGGACACGACCGCCCACACCGTGGTGCTGCTGTCGAAGACCTTCCAGGAGTCCCGGTACGCCGACTCGGTCTGGCGTGCCCTCGGCGAACGGACCCCGGACAGCGCCCGCGGCTCGGTGGTGCCGCTGCGCGTCGAGGAGGTCCCGCTCCCGGAGCCGTGCACCGACCTGCACCGGCTCGACGAGACGGAGTGCGTGGCCGCGCTCCAGCGCGCGCTGGAACTCCCGCTGCAGCAGGCGGAGAACAGCCCGTCGGCACCCCGCTTCCCCGGCATCACCCCCGGCATCTGGAACGCGCCCCAGCGCAACACGACCTTCACCGGCCGGACCCTGATCATGGACCGGATCCGCACCCAGCTCGGCGAGTTGTCCGGGCCGCCGCAGCCGCAGGCGCTGTTCGGACTGGGCGGCGTGGGCAAGACGCAGCTGGCCATCGAGTACGTGCACCGCTTCATGGCCGACTACGACCTGGTCTGGTGGATGTCCGCCGAGCACATGGACGACGTGGTCGCCTCGCTCGCCGAACTCGCCCCGCTGATCGGCGCGACGGGCACCGAGGAGGACATGACGAAGGCCAGCCAGGAGGCCGTGCAGCGGCTGTCCCGGGGGCTGCCCACCAAGCGCTGGATCCTGGTCTTCGACAACGCCGGCGACCCCGCGGAGCTGGCCCGCTACTTCCCCACCGGGGACGGCGGGCACATCCTCGTCACCTCCCGCAACCAGGCCTGGTCGCAGCACGGGGCGTCCCAGCAGATCGACGTGTTCGAGCGCAAGGAGAGCATCGAGCACCTGACCCGGCGCCGCGAGGGCGGCCTGACGGCCGAGGACGCCGACCGGGTGGCGGAGGCCGTCGGCGATCTGCCGCTGGCGGTCGAGCAGGCGGCGGCCTGGCTCGCCGAGACCGCCACCCCCATCGAGGACTACCTGCGCCAGCTGGCCCGGCAGACCACCGAGGTCCTGGACCTCAACCAGCCGCCCGACTACCCGCGGACGGTCGCGGCGACCTGGAACGTCTCGATCGAGCAGCTGGAGAAACGATCACCCGCGGCCGTACGGCTGCTCCAGCTGTGCGCGTTCCTCGCGCCCGAGCCGATCTCCCAGCAACTGCTCTACAGCAAGGAGATGATCACGGCGCTCAAGCCGTACGACCCCTCGCTCCAGGAGAGCCTGTTGCTGGGCCGGGTCATCCGGGAGATCGGCCGGTTCGCGCTCGCCAAGGTCGACCAGAAGACCAACAGCCTCCAGGTGCACCGGCTGGTGCAGGCGGTGATCCGCGCCCAGATGCCCGAGGAGAAGCAGCAGGAGGCCCGGCACGCCGTGCACACCGTCCTGGCGGGCACCCGGCCCGACGGCGACGAACCCATTGACGACCCGAGCACCTGGCCCCGCTTCGCCGTCATCTGGCCGCACCTGGCCGCCTCCGACGCCCGCAACTGCCATGAGGCCGACACCCGCCGACTGCTCATCGACCGGGTCCGCTACCAGTGGAAACGCGGTGACTTCCTGGCCGCGCGACGCCTCGCGGAGGACCTGCTCCAGCAATGGAAGCCGGTGCTCGGGGAGGACGACGTCTACTACCTCTACCTGCGCTTCCATCTCGCCAACGTGCTGCGCTCGCAAGGGCGTTACGTGGAGGCCCGGGAGATCGGCGAGGACCTGCTGGAGCGGCAGCGCCGGGAGCTGGGCGAGCAGCACCCGCACACCTACGCCACCATGTCCGCGCTCTCCAGCGACCTGGCGGCCCTCGGCGAGTACACGAAGGCGGTCGAGCTGGCCAAGGAGGCGCACGTCGGCTTCAGCGAGATCTTCCACGAGTCGCACCGGCGCACCCTCAGCGCGGCCAACAACCTCGCCCTCGCCCAGCAGATGGTGGGCAAGTACAGCGAGGCACGCGCCATCAACCAGGACACGCTCGACCGGCGCATGGCCGTCCTCGGTCCCGACCACCCGTACACGCTGGCCTCGGCCGAACGCCTCGGCCGTGACCTCAGAGAGGTCGGGCGGTACGCGGAGTCGGTGTCGATCCTGTCGCGGACCTACGCGGCCCACAAACGGATCCTCACCAGGGAGTTCCCCGGCACTCTGCGCTGCGCCAAGTCCCTGGCGGTGTCGCTGCGCCGCAACGGCCAGCTGGAGGACGCCCGCCGGCTGACCGAGGCGACCCGCAAGCAGTACAAGGACCAGTACGCGGCCCCGACCCCCGACTCGCTGGCCTGTGACCTGAACCTGGCGGCGGACCTGTTCGCGGCCGACGAACGGGACCGGGCCCGCGAAGTGGCCAAGGAGGTGCTCACCGAGTACATGAAGGTGCCGGGCGAGGCCCACCCGTACACCCAGGCGGCCCTGAACAACCTGGGCATCTTCCACTGGGGCTGCCGGGACCTGGACGAGGCGGAGGCGGTGTTCCTGCAGGTGCTGCCCCGCATGGCGGTGGTGCTGGGCGAACACCATCCGCACGCCGTGTTCTGCAGCGTGAACTACGCCAACGTCCTCTACGACCAGGGCCGTTTCGAGGAGGCGCGGGAACGGGACGAGGCCGCACTGCCGGTGCTGCGCGAGGCCCTCGGCGACCACCACCCCGAGACGCTCGCCGTGGTCACCAACCTGGGGCTCAGCCTGCGGGCCCTGGGCCGGGAGGGCGAGGCCCGTGCCCTGCGCGAGGAGGCGTTGGCGGAGCTGCGCCTGCTGCTCGGCGAGGACAACGGCATCACCCTGCTGGCAAGCCGGGGGCGGCGGATCTACCGGGACCTGGAGCCCTTGTCGGTGTGATCGCGCGCGGGGCGGCGCCGCCGACCGGGGCGGCGCCGGGCACCGGTACGCCCGCGCGCCGGTGTGGCAACGCACCCGCGCATCAGCGCACCTACGCGGCCGTGCGCCCGGCGTGACATGCACCCACGTGACCGCGCACCCACCCGTCAACGCACCCACGCGGCCCTCTACCCGGCGGGACTATGCACCCCCGCACCCACGCGGCCCTCTACCCGGCGGGACAACGCACCTCCGCGACCACGCGCCCGTCCACCAGCACACCCACGCGAACCCGCCCGCCCGACCTGACAATGCGCCCCCGCGACCACGCACTTGTCCGACAGCACACCCACGCCGCCCGCCCGGCATGGCCATGCACCCACGTGACCGCGCGCCCATGCGGCCTGCACCCCGCGTGACCATGCACCCCGCCGGCCAACCGCCCGTCCGGCACCACACCCACGTGACCGCCCGCCCAGCCTCCCCACGTACCCGGGCGGCAGTCCGACCACCTGTCAGCGCGCCCTCGCATCGGCGAGCAGCCAGTCCAGTACCGCGGGCAGGGCGCGCAACGCGGCGAAGTGGGCCGAGGTGGGTTCCAGGACGGCTGTGGCACGTGGGATGCGGGCGGCGAGCCAGGAGGCGTGCGAGGCAGGCGAGAAGACGTCGTCCTTGCCGTGCCACAGCAGCACCGGCACCTTGATGCGCCGCGGGTCGAAGCCCCAGGACGCGGTGAGGGCGAGGGCGTCGTCGATCCAGCCGTACGGTGAAGTGCGCAGCGCCTCGCGGTAGTTGCGCAGCAGCATCGAGCGGATGGTGTTGTCCGAGACGATCAGCCGGTCGTCGGCGGTGAGGTCCTCGCGCAGCTCCTCCAGCAGACGCGCGGGATCACTGCGGATGGCGGCGGAGCGCGGGATGATCCCGGCGGCGAAACGCTCGGGGTCGGTCGCGGCCGTACTGAGGGCGGCGACGTTGGACGGCGCCATTCCCGCGTACCAGTCCAGGCCCTCGGCGTCGCGCGGTGCCCAGCCCACCAACGCCGCCGCCCTGGTGACCCGGTCGGGCAGCAGCGCGGCGCAGGCCAGGGCGTGCGGGGCGCCGGCGGACCGGCCGGCCACCGCGAACCGGTCCAGTTCAAGGGCGTCGGCGACGTCGGCGACGTCCTGGGCCACGTCGACCACCCGGCGGCGTGGCATACGGTCCGAACCGCCGTATCCCGGGCGGTCGTAGCTGATGAGGCGCGCGCCGCGCTGGTGGAGGAACATCGAGCGGGGTTTAGGCCCCACCCGGCTTCCCGGCATGCCGTGCAGGAGGAACACGGGGCGTCCGTGCGGATCCCCCGACACCTCCACCCGTAACCGTCGTCCGTCCGCCGTACGCACTTGGTCGGGCACCGCCGTGCTCCCCCCACCCGAGGCCTTGACCGGGCCACGCTGACCGAACCCTGCCCGTGCGGGCGTACGGCGAAACGAACACGCAGGTCAAACGGGGGCCGGGGCGGCGGAGACCGGCGCTCTTCGGCCACCGGGAGGATGTCGCGCGGGTCGCGGTCCGTCAGAGGGCGTACCAGCAGCGGACCGTGGTGCCGTCCGGCCCGGTGTGCACCCGCACGAGGTCGGCGACGAGGTTGACCATGAGCAGGCCCCGGCCGCCGAGTCGGCCCCGGGAGGGCGGCCGGCGTCCGGCCAGCAGGTCGGTGAGGTGTCCCTGGTCGCGGACCTCGCACACCACGTGCCCGTCCTCGGCCCACACCCGCAGCAGGCCCGAACCCCCGCCGTGCACCACGCTGTTGGTGGTCAGCTCGGCGACGGCCAGCGCCAGGTCGTCGAGCCGCGGCCGCACGAGCCCGAACCCCTCGGCCGCGTCGGTCGCGAAGTGCCGGATCTCACCCAGCACGTCGGCGACGAAGGCGTGCGCGGTCACGTCCGGGGCCGGGTGCAGCGGGGCGTTGTAGCGGGCGTGCACGGCCTCGAAGTCGTACCGTCCGCTCTCCTCCTCCCGGCCGGAGCCGGCGTCGACGACCACGGGGTGGGTGGCGTAGGCGTCGGCGACGACCCGCGGGTCGAGGCGCCGGGTGTCGTAAGGGCACAGGATGGTGACCTCGCGGCCCTGGAAGGCGGCGTTGATCAGCGCCTCGTGCTGGACGCACGCGGGGTACTCGGTGGCCGAGCGGCCGGCCCAGATCGGTTCGCCCACGATCCGCACCCGGGTACCGGGCGGCTGGGCGTCGGCGAAGGCCCGCAGCACCCCCGGGATGATCCGGCCGGGGTTGCGCCCGGCCTCCCGCATGTCGAGGAACCGTATGTTCTCCTCGGCGCCGATCTCCGCTTTGAGCAGCCGCAGGTTCTCGGTGGGCACGGCCACGGCCACGGGTTCGCCGGCGGCGAGCGCCTTGTGCACGAACGGCACCACTCCGGCCAGGTACTCCCGCTCGTCGCGGTAGAAGAGCGCGGGATGCACGAACGGATCCGCGGCTTCGGCCACGGTGTTCACCGCGGTGTCACCGCGTTCCCGCGCACCGGTAGGCGGTGGCGTCGTGGCGCCTCGTGCCGGATCCTCACACCGACTCCCCACCGTTGACCCCATGCTGCCCCTTCCGATACGTCTCCCCTCCCGAAACGTCTCCTGTCCATACCTGCACGAGACCGCGTTTACCCCCGGAGTGCGCCCGTCACTCCCCGCCGGGCCGGGTGTACTCCCGGACGGGCCGGGCAGGCGCATCCCAGCACCGGCGGATTCCGCACAGTCACATCCGTGCTCGGGGCCGGAGTCCGGCGGCGATCGGTGACTCAACGTCGTGACGACTGTGGGGAGCAGCGAGGCGGACATGAGTTCAGCGACACACACATCGCTCGCAGGACGGCTGAACACCCTGATCATCGACAGCCGCGTGGACGGGGGCGGCGCCGTGCTCGTCCCCCGCGGCGATCTGGTCCACGGCTGTGCGGACACCCTGGCCAGGGCCCTGGCCCGACTGCCGGACGGCACCGACCGGGTCGACCTGGACATGAGTGGCGTTTCGTTCATGGACACGACGGGACTGCAGTTCCTGGAGGTCCTCGACACCTACGCCCGCCGCCGTCGGGTACGGGTGACGGCGACCGGCTGGAACGACCAGCCGCGCCGCGTCCTGGAGATGGCCGGTCTGGATCCCGACGATCCGCTGCACGGCCCCGGAACACGCCGGGAGCCCGTGCCCTCCATGGTGGTCCTGGAACGCACCCAGCAGCTGGACCGGCTGCGCACGGAGGTCGAGCAGCTGAGGCAGGCGATCGTCACCCGCCCGGTCATCGACCAGGCGCGCGGGGTCCTGATGGCCACCCACGCCTGCTCCCCGGACGAGGCGTGGAACGTCCTGCGCGAGGCGTCCCAGCTGTCCAACACCAAGCTGCGCAAGGTCGCCGCGGAGGTGACGGCCGGTGCCGAGGGCGGTGGCCCGCTGCCGTCGCCCGAGCTGCGCCGGGCGCTGCGCACGGCGATCGACCGTTGTCTGAACTGACCACCGGCGCCGACGCCCGCGACGCCCACCTCGCGGCCGGGCAGCGACGGGTCGCCCCACGGGTGCGCGGCGCCGGCCCACATGCCCTGGTGGGCCCGCCGGGGTCTGCGGCCGGTGGCCGCACAGCGGTACCGGCGGTCGCCCGGACCGGCGTCAGTACGGCAGCAGCCGTCCCGACGGGGTCCTGCGGTCGATCTCGGGCTGCCGGGTGTCACGGGAGGACGACGGCCGACGGGTGACGCGAACACGGATCTGGCGGTTCATGGCGCCCTCCTAGGGCCTCGATCTGTTCCCCGACACGAACCAGCCTCTTCCCCGAGACCCGCCCGCACATCGTGCCCACGGAGGCACCTGCCCTGCCTCCCCGGGACGACCGCACCGCCTCCCGCTACTCCCGGGGGAGGACAACTACCCCTGAGAACGCCGGATCAAGCCTTGCCCGACAGGACGCACAGGAACACCCGGCCGCGCGCGAGGCGCACACTGGAGGGGCGCGGCGGCCGGAAGCCGGTTCTCCGCACGCGCCAGGGCCTGCCGGCGGGGCCCGGAACGGTGAGGTCGCGGGACCTGGCCACCCACGCCGCCACGGACGCCTCGGTCGCCAGGAGGGGCCATGCGCACAGGCACCGCTCCGGACGCGCCCGCGCCCCGAGCCGCACGGTCGCCCGGTGTCCCCCGATGGCCCGGTGTCCCACGGCTGCTCGCCGTCGTACGTCTGCTCGCGGCCGTGGGAGCAGCGCTCCTGCGCCCCCTTGTGCGCCCCCACCGGCGCCCGGCCCCGGCCGGCCCTTCGCGGCCGGACCAGTTGCGGGCGCTCGTCGCGGTCCTGGACGAGGCGGTGGCCGCGCAGACACCGGCCGACGAGGCGGTGGCCGCGTGCGGCGAACCCGGCCCGGTCTCCCGCGGGACGGCACGGGACTGCGGGCTGCAGAGCATCACCCTGCACCGGTTGCGCACCCGGCTCCAGGACCTGCGGACCACCGACCCGGACCTGATTGCGGCACAGGCCCGCGCCGCCCGGCTGCTCGCCTACGACCTGTGGATGCTGCGCGCCTCGATGAACCTGGCCTTCACCACCCGCCCCGTCGACCGCACCGAGGCGGCCCGCCTGCGCCTCAACGGCCTGGGCCGCCCCGCGGACGACCTGCGCCGGCTGCGCGACACCCTGCGCGCGGAACTCCCCGAGACGTAGGCCCCGGACGACGTCCGCCTGTCGTTTTCGGCAATACCGTGTCCTTTTCCAGCAATACCCGGTCAAGAGTTCTCAATGAACGCTTGTGAGCTTGTACGACGGCATCGATCATTGGCCGAATTCCGCCTGTACCGCTCATCCGCAGGAGCTCCCGGTGACCGCTGGCCCCATCACTTCAGAGCCGGTCGACGCGCCGCCGGCAGCCCGGTCGGAACGCCAGAAGCTGCGCAAGCACTTCGGCCGCTTCGACATCCTGTTCTTCCTGCTGTGCACCATCGTCGGCGTGGACACCATCGGCACGGTGGCCTCCTCCGGCGCGGAGGCGTTCACCTGGCTCATCGTGCTGGCCGTCGTGTTCTTCGTCCCCTCGGCCCTGCTGACCGCCGAACTCGGTGCCGCGTTCCCCGACGAGGGCGGCCCCTACATCTGGACCAGCCGCGCCTTCGGTCGCCTGGCCGGCGCCGTCAACAACTTCCTCTACTGGATCACCAATCCGGTCTGGCTCGGCGGCACCCTCTCCGTCTCCGCCGTCACCGCGTACACGACCTTCTTCAACGACGGCAAGGACCTCGGCACCCCCGCCTTCTACGTCTTCACCCTCGCCTTCGTCTGGATCGGCGTCCTCGCCGCGATCCTCTCCTTCGACGTCGGCAAGTGGATCCCCACCCTCGGCGCGTGGAGCCGCTTCCTCCTGCTCGGCCTGTTCACCGTCACCGTCGTGATCTACGGCATCCAGCACGGCCTGCACGGCTTCGGCCTCGGCGACTTCTCCCCCACCTACGCGGGCTTCGTCGGCCTGGTGCCCGTCCTGATGTTCAACTACGTCGGCTTCGAACTGCCCAGCACGGCGGGCGACGAGATGACCGACGCCCAGAAGGACGTGCCGTACGCCGTCTTCCGCAGCGCCGCCCTCTCCGTACTCCTCTACGCCCTGCCCATCCTCGGCATCCTGCTCGTCCTGCCGGTCAAGGCCATCACCGGCCTCGGCGGCTTCATCGACGCGATCCGCCAGGTCTTCACCGTCTACGGCGGCCACGTCGCCGGCGACGGCACCGCCACCCTCAGCGGCGCGGGCAGCGCGCTCGGGGACCTGGCCGCGATCCTGTTCATCCTCACCGTGCTGTCCTCGGGCGTGACCTGGGTGATGGGCTCCGACCGCGCCCTCGCCGTCTCGGGTTACGACGGGGCGGCCCCCCGCTTCCTCGGCGTCATCTCCAGCCGCTTCGGCACCCCGGTCCGCGTCAACGTCCTCAGCGGCCTGGTCTCCACGGCCGTCCTGGTCCTGGCCCACCAACTCACCGACGGCAGCGCGGCCAAGCTCTTCGGCGCGGTCCTGAGCCTGGCCGTCTCCACCACCCTGGTCAGCTACCTGGGGATCTTCCCCGCGCTCGCGGTCCTGCGCCACAAGGCCCCGGAGGTGCCCCGCCCGTACAAGGCACCCGCGCCCCTCGCCATCAGCGTGGTCCTCACCGCGCTCGTGCTCTTCGCGAGCGTGCAGCTGGTCGCCCCGGGCCTCGGCGACCACTGGTTCAGCACGGCCTACGCACCGGACGGCTGGCAGCACCACGAGCGGGTGAAGTACCTCCTGACCGAGACTCTCCCCCTCCTCGGGTTCATGCTCCTCGGCGTCCTGTTCTGGGCCCTGGGCGCCCCCACCCGCAGGGCGGCGGCCGACGCGCAGAGGTGACCGCGCCGGTGCCGTGTCCGGCAAATGGGCAGGAATTGCCTCGGATCGGAGGAGAAACGTAGGTTGGCGGCCGTTCGGTGGCAGTGCGGTCGAGAGGTACATCCGGTGGGACGACGTGAGAAGCCGGTGGACCCCGAGGCCGGACCGGTCCAGCGGCTGGCGTACGACCTGCGGCTGCTGCGCGAGAAGGCCGGGAAGCCGCCGTACCGGGAAATGGCCGAGCGGGCGGGCTACTCGACGACCGCGCTGTCCCAGGCCGCGGCAGGCGACCAGCTGCCCTCGCTCGCCCTGCTGCGGGCGTACGCGCAGGCGCTCGGCGCCGACCCCGAGGAGTGGGAGCGGCGCTGGCGCGAGGTGGACGCGGAGGTCCGGGCGCCGTCCGCCGAGGAGCGGGCGCCGTACCGCGGTCTCGCCCGCTTCGAACCCGGGGACAGTGATCTGTTCTTCGGCCGGGACAAGCAGGTCGGCGAGTTGCTGGGGCTGGTGCGCGCGCACCGGTTCGCGGCCGTGTTCGGCGCCTCCGGCAGTGGCAAGTCGTCCCTGTTGCGGGCGGGGCTGATCCCGGCGCTGCGCCAGGAGCGGGGCGCCGACCGCCCGGCGGTGGTACGGGTTCTCACGCCGGGCGAACGGCCCGCGCGCACGCACGAGAGCGCGCTCACCGCGCGGGACGGCGAGCTGGACACCTGGGTGCTCGTCGACCAGTTCGAGGAGCTGTTCACCCTCTGCCACGACCGCGAGGAGCGCGACCGCTTCCTCGACCTGCTGCTGCGCGCCCGAGACCGGTCGAGCCGGCTGCGCGTAGCCATCGCCGTACGCGGCGACTTCTACGGCCACTGCGGCAGCCACCCGCACCTCGCCGAGGCGGTCAGCCGCGCGAACCTGCTGGTCGGGCCGATGAGCCGGGACGAGTTGCGGGAGGCGATCACCGGTCCCGCGACCGCCGCGGGCCTGAACGTGGAGCGGGTGCTGACCGCCCGTGTCATCGACGAGGTCGCCGACCGGCCCGGCGCCCTGCCGATGCTCTCGCACGCCCTCCTGGAGACCTGGCGGCGGCGCCGCGGCCGGACCCTCACCCTGGCCGGATACGAGGAGACAGGCGGTGTGCGCGAGGCGATCGCCGCGAGTGCCGAGCAGCTCTACGGCGGTCTCGCGCCGGAGCAGGCCCGCACCGCCCGCCGCGTCCTGCTGCGCCTGATCGCCCCCGGCGACGGCGCCGCCGACACCCGCCGTCCGGCGTCCCGCGCGGAGCTGGAGCCCGGCGCCGGGGAGGTCCTGGAACGCCTCGCGGCCGCCCGCCTGATCACCCTGGACGGTGACACCGTCGAGCTGGCGCACGAGGTGCTGATCACCGGCTGGCCCCGGCTGGCCGGCTGGATCGAGGAGGGCCGGGACCGGCTGCGCGCACAGCGGCACCTCGGCGAGTCGGCCCGCGCGTGGGAGGATCTGGACCGGGACGCGGGCGCCCTGTACCGGGGGACACGACTGGCCCATGCCGAGGAACTGTTCGGCGGCGAGCCGCTGTCCGGTCCGCCGTACCCGTCCGAACCCCAGACCCAGACCCAGGACGACCTCACCCTTCTGGAACGGTCCTTTCTCACCGCCTCCCGCGCCGCTCGGACCGCCGAGCGGGCGGCCGAGGCGCGGACCGCCCGGCGTACCCGCGCGCTCACCGTGGGGCTCGCCGCGTTCCTCGTCCTCGCGCTGGCCGCGGGCCTGCTGGCCTGGCAGCGCGACCGGGTCGGCGAGGAGGAGGCGGCCAAGGCGGCCGCCCGCCGTCTGGCCACGGTGTCCGACAGCCTGCGCACAACGGACCCCCGTACGGCCGCCCTGCTCTCCGTCGCGGCCTGGCGCCTCGCCCCGCTGACCGAGTCCCGTTCGGCCCTGCTGAAGTCCCTGGCCCGGCCGGAGCGCGACACCTACACCGACCCGCTGACCGGCGACGACGCCCGCCGCTTTCTCACCGATCAGGGCCGCAGCCTGGTCACCGTCGCGGGTGGGAAGGTGACCGTGCGGAACGTGGCCGACCACCGCGTCACCGCCGCTCACCGTCTTCCCAGCGGCGCGGAGGCCTCCGCGCCGGGCCCCGACGCCCGCTTCCTCGTCCTCCTCGGCCAGGAGTCCGAGACGCTGTGGAACCTGGCCGCCGGAGAGTCCGCCGCCGACCTGGGCGACACGGCCTACTGGACGGCGGCGGCCGACGGGAGCGCCTACGTCACCGGACCGTCGGACGGGCCGGGCCCCGTGCGGGTGCGCCGGACCGGCGACGGCAAGGTGCTCTTCGCCCGGGACGAGACGCACACCGTGACCACCTCCGCGCTCGGCCCGGGCGGCCGCATCCTCGCCATGTGCCCGGCCGGGGGCGCACCGCAGGTGTGGGACACCGTGCGCGGCAGGAAGCTGCCGGGCGACTGGACGAAGGCGGACGGCACGGTGTGCGGCACCGGCTCGGGAGCGGACGACGGCTCCCGGCTGCTCCGGTTCAGCGCGGACGGCCGCCGCCTGGCCGCCGTACACGGAACGACGGCCACGGTCTGGGACGTCTTTGGGGGGCGGACCGTCGCCGACTTCACCAGCGGCGACTACACCGGCTTCAGCGACGCGGTCCTGTCCCCGGACGGGAAGTTCCTGGCCACGGCCGACGGCCGGGAGGTCGCCGTATGGCAGACGGTGAACGGCGGCGGGCTGGTGTTCCACACACCGACGGCCGGCGCCGAGGTGCGGGAGCTGTCCTGGGACCCGGACCGCGCCGGCAGGACCCTGCGCTACCTCGACGGCGCCACCGTCCACACAGACAACCTGAGCGACCGCCTGAACCTGCCCTGGCGGAGCACTCCGGCGGACGCGACCGCCCTCAGCCCGGACGGCACGGTCCTGGCCACCGTCACCTCCGCCTCCGGGTCCGGGTCCGGGAAGGGCTTTCGCCTCGACCTGCGCGCCACCGATGACGGGGCGGTCCTCGCCCACGCCACGCTCGGTCCGCTGCCGGGCGACGACGGCGACAGGGTCCCGCGCCTGGCCTTCAGCGCGGACGGCGGGTCCCTCGCCGTCGCCGACACGGTGTCCGCGCACGGCTCGCTGCGGCAGCGCTTCAGCGTCTGGGACGTCCACGCCCGTCGGATCCGTACGTCCTTCGAGACCTCCGGCGCGGCGGACCGCACGGTCTTCGCGCTCGCCCTCGGTCCGGGCGGCCGGACACTGCTGGCCGGGCGGGACAGGGACGGTGTCGGCACGGCCGAGCTGTGGGACACCGGCACCCGTCATCGCACGGCCACGCTGAAGGGCGTCTCGCCGGGCCTGCTCACCCTGCGGCCCGACGGCCGGCTGCTCGCCGGCTCCGCCGACCAGTACGCCGCGCTGCCGGCCGGCCGGGTGACCGGGCGCGCCCTGGCCGACGGCCGGCAGGTGACCGCCCTGGCCTTCAGCGCCGACGGCTCCCGGCTCGCCGTGGGTGACATCTCCGGGCACGTGACCGTGTGGGACGGCGACCTGCGGACCCGCCTGGGCATCCTGACCGGCACCTCCGACACCACCGATCAGGGCGACGCCGAGGCCGTGAACGCGCTCGCCTTCTCACCCGACGGCGCCACCCTCGCCGTGGGCGGCCAGAACGGCACCCTGCGCCTGTGGGACACCGCCGGGCAGCAGCAGCTCGGCACCGACCTGCCCACCCGGGACGAGATCGGCACTCTCGCGTTCGGTCCCGACGGCGCCGCCCTCTACACCGGCGGCCCGGACGTACCGCTCCAGCGCCACCCCGTCGCGCCCGACGACGTGGCCCGGGTGCTGTGCGGCCGGTTCGGTGGCGGGCTCACCAGGGCGCGGTGGCGAACGTACGTGCCCGACGCGCCGTACCGGCAGGTGTGCCCCACAACGGACTGAACCTTTTTTCAGGGTGACGCGGAGGGTCGCTGAAAAACGCCCCTGACCTGGAAGGTCGGGTTTGTTCAAGCCCCTCGACCCTCAGGTACTGATCCCATGCGCACTCACCTCCTCATCCCCTCCCTCCTGCTGCTCGGCTCGCTGTCCATGGCGACTGCCTGCTCGTCCGGGTCCTCCGGGACGGCGGGCGGCACGGCCACCGCGGCGCCCGGATCGTCGGCCACCGCCTCCCCGGTGCGCTCCGTCGACCCCTCGAAGATCAAAGGGCTTCAGATCGTCAGCGACAACAGCGAGGACACCTCGTGCGCATGGGCGACCAGCTACCCGGACGTGCCCGGCGCGACCGCGGCGACGGAGGCGATGAAGAAGGACGTGGAGGCGCGCCTGGCCCTCTTCCGCGAGTCCTGCGCCGACGCCGCCGACGCCTCCGGCGCCGAGCTCAACATCAGTCACGGGTTCCTGGTCGCCTCCGGAGACGTCCTCGGCGTCCGCCTGACCACCCTGGGCGGCGGCGGGGTGGGCAGCGGACTGTCCCGGCGCACCTACTGGTACGACGGCCGGGCGGGCGCGTACCGCACCGCGCTGGACCTCGTCGGCAGCGGTTCCCGGTCCGCCTTCGTCGCCGCCCTGAAGAGCCGGCTCCAGGGACGGGAGGGCACGGACGCGCAGACCCTGGACCAGGCGTTCGCCGACCCGTCGCTCCTCGCCGGAGAACTCGACGACATGGCCTTCACCGCGGACGGCGGGCTGCGGGTGACCTTCGATCCGGGCACGGTCGGCGCCGTCCCCGCCGGCTCCTACAGCGTGACCGTCCCCAAGAAGACCGTCACGCCCTGGCTGTCCGACTTCGGTGCACGCGCCCAGCGGCAGAGCGTCAGCCCGTCCGGCTCGCTCGACCTCGGGGCGGCCGCCACGCCCACGCCCGCGGTGCCCACGCACACGGCCTCCGGTGACGACGACACCGACTGCGCGAAGGTCACGTGTGTCGCCCTGACCTTCGACGACGGCCCGTCCACCGCCTACACCGCGACCCTGCTGACGTATCTCGCGCAGTACCAGGCACGGGCCACCTTCTTCACGGTCGGCCAGAACGTCGTCGCCCACCCCGCCCTGGTGCGCGCCGAGGTCCGCGCGGGCCACGAGGTGGGCAACCACTCCTACAGTCACCCCGACCTCACCAGGCTCAACTCCGAGCAGGTCGCGTACCAGCTGAGCCGCACCAGCGCCGCGATCAAGGCCGCCACCGGCACCGCCCCCACCCTGTTCCGCCCGCCCTACGGCGCGCTCAACAGCACCGTCCGCCGGGCCACCCGCCTCTCCCCGGTGCTGTGGACCCTGGACACCGAGGACTGGAAGTACCCGGACGCCGCGAAGGTGGCCCAATCCGTCGTCTCGAAGGTGAAGCGCAACGACGTCGTCCTGATGCACGACATCCACCCCACGTCGGTGGCCGCCGTGCCCGAGATCCTGCGCGCCCTCTCCGCCCGCGAATACCACTTCGTCACCGTCAGCCACCTGCGCTCGACGATGTGACCCTCGGCCGCCGGCACGAGGTCCGGCTCCGCTCGGGTCACCTGCCGGGATCCAGCCGCTGGGCGAGGTCGTGGGCGGTGGCGCTGTTGAGGTCGCCGAGGTAGGGCCCGGCGATCTCGAGACGGCCGCCGGTGAGCGAGGTCCTGACGTAGGGGTTGCCCCAGAGCTTGCCGTCTATGACGATGGCGAACTCGTTGCGCGGGGCCGGGGCCGATGCGAGGGTGCCGGTGAGGGCGGCGAAACGGTCCCGGTCGGTGGAGTCGAGGCGCACGTCGACCTGCCAGGTGCCGACGACATCGCTCTTCTCCGCCTTGGCGGAGGCGACCCGGACGCCGGTCATGCCCGCGGCCCGGTCGACCCGGACGCAGAACGCCGGGTGGGTCGCGCTCGCGGGCACGGTGTAGCCGCCGCTGCCAGGGGCGCACGCCTTCTCGTTGGACGACGTGACCGGCAGGAGGGAGAGCAGGGCCGCCTTCTCCGTGCCCTCCCCCGGCTGCACCACGTGCGCGCGCGGGGTCGCCCCGTCCGCGACGGCCGCCCAGGTGGTGGCGACCGCGACGGCGGCGACGACGCCGACCCCGGCCCGGACCAGCCGCTGCCGCCGCCGGGCGATCCGCAGCGCTCCGTCGGCCAGACCGGCCAGCTGGGCACCGGCGTCACCGCCGCTCTCTTGTACATGGGCGTGCAGGGCGTCGTGCAGCGGGTGTTCGGTCGAGTCGTTCATGCGACGGCGCCCCTTCCGGAGGCAGTGGAGGAGGCGGCCGACGGCCCCGCCCCGGCCAGGGTGGTGCGGAGAGCGGCGAGGGCCTTGTGGGTCTGGCTGCGGACCATCCCCTGGGCGACGCCCAGGATCGCGGCGATCTCGCTGTCCGGCCGGTCCTCGAAGTAGCGCAGCACGATCACCGCGCGCTGGCGCTTGGGCAGCCGCCGCAGCGCCGCCATGATGTCCTGCCGCTGGACCACTGTGTCGGCCCAGTCGGCGGCCTGCGCGGACGGCCGGTCCGGCAGCGTGTCCGTGACCGTCTCCCGCCCCCAGCTGAGCAGCCGGAAGCGGTCCACCTGGGCGTGGTAGAGCGCCCGGCGCACATAGATCTCCGGCTGCTCCCGGTCGCGCAGCTTCGACCAGCGCCGAGCGGTGGCGGCGAGCGCGGTCTGGAGCAGGTCCCGGCCCTGCTCCCAGTCCCCGGTCAGCAGGTAGGCCGTATGCAGCAGCGATCTCGACCGCGCCGCCACGAACTCGCGGAACTGGCGTTCCTCGTCGGCGTTCAATGTGTGCCCTCCCTCGTCCCCTGTAGAGACGGGTGCGGAGGGGGGTTCGACTGCCCGGCCGGCCGGACTTTTCCGAGGGGTGTCACCAGGGCCGATACGGGAACGCGGAGAAGTGCCTTCTCCGGGCGCACCGAGGCGCGAAGGGACCCGAGGATGATCCAGAGTGCTGATATCCGTGAGTGGCGCACTCACGACGTCGTCGACGCGGACGGCCACAAGATCGGCACGTTGGAGGCCGTCTACGTGGACACCAGGACCGACGAGCCCGCCATGGGCACGGTCCAGGTCGGGCTGCCCACCCGCCGTCAGCTGGTGTTCGTCCCGTTGCACGACGCGGTCGTGGGGCCGGGCTACGTCAAGGTCGGCTACGACCGGTCGTTGGTGAAGAAGGGCCCGGCGATCGGCACCGACGATGTGCTGCCCGCCGAGGACGAGGCCGCGGTCTTCGCGCACTACGGCCTGCCCTACCAGCCCGGCGCGAACGGCGAGCGGCAGCTCGCCCGCCGCTGACCGGCCCTGTCGAGGAGGTGTTCACGTCATGACGCTCTTCCTGCTCCTCGTCCTCGCGGCGATCGTGCTCGGCATCGTCGGCGTCGCCGTCAAGGGGCTGTTCTACCTGCTGGTCATCGGCATCGCGGTGTTCCTCGTGGCCCTGGTGTACCTGGGCATGCGCCTCGGCCGCTCGGGCCGGCACCGGCGCCCGGTGCGCTGAGCGGCTGGTCAGGACTCCGGTGTCCGTGAGGGCGACGCGTCGGCGAGCTGCGCTCCGGTGTCGGCGTACCGCCGGGAGGCACTGACGCCGTGCCAGTCCAGGCACATGATGGTGGCATCGTCGCGCAGGTGACCGTCGTTCGCCGCGATGACCTTCGCGATCACCGTGCGGGCGGCCTCCCGCGGATGCAGGTGGCTGGTGCGCACGATGAGGCCCTCCAGGTCCACGTCCCGGGCCCGGCGCTCCAGCATGCCGTCGGTGAGCATGACCAGCCGGTCGCCGGGCCGCAGATCCAGCCGCTGGACCCGGTAGCCGCGCGAGAACGGAAACCCGAACGGCATGTCGACCTCGACCTGGAGCCGCTCCACCCTCCCGTCGCGCAACCTCAGCGGCCAGGGATGACCCGCGTTGATGAACTCCGTGCCGCCGTCGAGCAGGCTGATGCGCAGGAGCTGGCCGGTGACGTATCCGTTCTTGCCGTGGTCGCGCAGGGTCTGGTGGGCCTGCCGGGCCTGTTCGTCGAGATCGGCGCCCGCCCGTCGGGCTCCGCGCAGCGCCCCGATGGCGAGGGTGGCCAGGAGTGCGGCGTCGACGTCGTGGCCCATGGCGTCGGTGACGGACAGCTGCATGGTGTCGCGGTCGACGACGTAGTCGAACGTGTCGCCGCCGACATGGTCGGCGGGCTCCAGTGATCCGGCGACCGTGAACTGCGCGGCCTCGCAGGCGAGGGACGAGGGCAGCAGCCGGTGCTGGATCTCCGCGGCCAGATTCAGCGGCTTGGTGCGGCGGCCCCACTGGTACACATCGGTGTACGACCGGTTCGCGATGACGATGTAGGCCAGTGCGTGCGCGGTCTCGCCGATCTCCCGCATCGCGGCTTCGTCCGGTGCCGAGGGCAGGAAGCATTCCAGGAGACCGATGGCGTCTCCCCGGTTGGTGACCGGAGCGATGACCCGGACCGTGCTCCCGTCGCCCTCGGCCTCCGTGACCGGCTGCTGGGTCCGGATCACCTCGTCGTACAGGGTGCCGCGCAGGCCTGTGCGTCTGACCGGTTCGTCGGTCCTGACGTCCCCCGCGGCGCCGAGGCGCACCACTGACGTACCGGTGAAGTCCGTGATGAGAAAGGAGACGCGCGTCGCGTCGAGGCTCTTCCTCAGCATGTGGGCGACGACGTCCAGCGATTCCACCGGCGCGGCGGCTTCCGCCGCGGCCAGCACCTCGGCGAACTCCATGATCCGGACGTGGTCGTCGGTGACCCGGGAGAGCTGGGCGTCGGCCGCACCGTGAGCGTCCGCCGGATTTGGACTCACCTGATGCGTCTCCTGTTTTCTGCTCGCCCACAGTCGTCCCGCCCAAGGGGCAGGACGCCGACGGGGCCGGTCGGGACGGCGCGGCCAGGCACGCACCGATACCGCCCGGAGGAAGTCTGCCACCCCGGATCCACCGCCTGCCACCCCGGCTTCAGGGCCTGGCCGTGAGCCTCCCTCACCTGGGGCTGGGAACCCGGGCGCGGCCCGGCCGCGCTCACGACGACGCCCGGCGGCGGTGTACGGCGGCGACGGCGCCCAGGGCCACGCCGACCGCGACGACGATCAGCCCACGCGCCCACACCTCGGCCTCGACCTGCGTGGCGAGCAGCACGCAGGACGCCGCACCCAGCACGGGGACGGCGGTGTACGCCCGGAAATGGGGCCGGTCCGGGCGGTCGCGGCGCTGCACGAGGACGGCGGTGTTGACGATGAGGAACACCACGAGGAGCAGCAGCACCAGGGTCGAGGCGAGGGTGGCCACGTCCGAGGTGAGGGCCAGCAGGAAGGACAGGACCGTCGTGGCCGCGATCGACGCCCACGGGGTACGGCGCCCGGGCAGCACGCCGGTCAGGAAGCGGGGCAGGAGACCGTCGCGCGCCATTCCGTAGGCCAGACGGGAACTCATGATGCCGGTGAGCAGCGCGCCGTTGGCGACGGCGACGAGCGCGACGGCGCTGAACAGCTTCGGCGGAACCCCGCCCGCCTCCTTCACCACTTCGAGCAGCGGGCCGCTGGAGCGCGCCAGTGTGCCGGTGGGGACGGCGGCCGAGGCGACGATTCCGACCAGGACGTAGACGGCCCCCGCCGTGATCAGGGCGCCGAAGAGAGCGCGGGGATACGAGCGATTCGGATCCCGGGTCTCCTCGGCGACGTTGACGGAGGTCTCGAAGCCGACGAAGGAGTAGTACGCGATGACCGTTCCGCCCAGGGCCCCGGCGGCGGCCCCGGTGTCGGAGGTGCCGAGGCTGACGAGTCTGCCGGGGTCGCCGTCACCGCGCAGGAACAGCCAGATCCCGAGGCCGACGACGAGGAGGAGACCGCTCACCTCGATGACCGTCGCGGCCACGTTGGCGCGGGTGGACTCGCTGATGCCCCGGGCGTTGAGGAGGGCCAGGGCGCACAGGAAGACGGCCGCCACCAGGACGACGGGCAGGCTGACGAAGGTGGACAGATAGTCGCCGGCGAACCCCCGCGCCAGCGCGGCCACGGACACGATGCCCGCGGCCAGCATGCAGAACCCGACGAGGAACCCGGTGAACGGCCCGTAGGCGAGGGTCGCGTAGTGGGACGCGCCGCCGGCCCTCGGGTACTTCGTGGCGAGTTCGGCGTACGAGGCGGCCGTCAGGAGCGACAGCAGCAGGGCGAGGAGCAGGGGCACCCACACGGCGCCGCCCGATTCCGCGGCGACCTGGCCGATGAGGACGTAGACCCCGGCGCCCAGCACGTCGCCGAGGATGAAGAAGTAGAGCAGAGGCGTCGTCAGCGCCTTCTTGAGTGCGGGGGTGTCGTCCCGGGTCGTGCGGTGGGGCGCGGGTGCGAAGGGGTTGGTCACCGCTCCCGACTACCCCTGCGGCCCGGCCGTAGACCCGGTGGGTCCGGCGGGCGCGGTCAGGCGATCCCGGTGCCGTGCAGCAGCAACGTCACGTCCACCACCGCCACGGAGACCGCTGCCGCGAACGCCGACCGCTCCCAGCGGCGTCCCAGCACGGCCCCGGCCACCGCGACCAGGACGGCCACCGCGAGCGCCGCCACTCCCCAGCTGTCGGGTGGCCCGGCAGGACCCAGCACCAGAACCGCGGACGCGGCCACCAGCGGCACCGGCAGCAGCAGCCGCACGCCGTCCGGGCCCAGCCGGTGCGGCCAGCCCCGTACACCCGTCGCCAGGTCCCCTCGGATGTCCGGCAGCACGTCACCCAGATGGGCGCCGACCCCCAGCAGCGCCCCGGCGGTGACGACCCACCAGGCCGGCCAGGGGTGCCCCGGCAGCCCCAGCGCCACGAACGCGGGGAGCGTGGCGAAGCCCACCGCGTACGGCGCCCAGGACCACGCCGTCGCCTTGAGCCGCAGGTCGTACGCCCACGCCGCCGCCACCCCGGCCAGGTGCACGGCGCCCGCCCACAGGCCGCACGCGAACGACAGCGGTACGCACAGCGCGAGCGCGGCGTACGCGGCCACCCACACCTCCGTCGCACCGACCGTGCCGTCGACGACGGGTTTGCCCCGGCGGCCGGCCGCGGTGTCCCGGCCGGCGTCGAACGCGTCGTTGCACCAGCCGACGGACAACTGCCCGGTCAGCACGGCGGCCGCGGTCAGGACACAGCGCCCGGCGCCCTGGCCGGCGGTCACGGCCAGCCCGGCGATCAGCGCGGTGACCGCCACGACCGGCCCCGGATGGCACGCCCCGGCCAGACCCCTCGCCCGGTCTGCCCACCTCGAGGCCGGGACGCCGGCCGTCGACTGCTCGGGAGTGCCCACCCGGCCGATCGTAGGCGTCCGGGCCTCACCCGGCCGGTACCCACGCCCCGGAGGCAACGGCCGGACGGGCGATACAAGGTGGTGAAGTCCCCGGTCCGGGGAAAGATGTGCGAGCAGCCCACCCAGTCGGTCACCGGACGGGAACCACATGACGCGGATCGCCGCCGTTCACGGCGCCCTCGCACCGCACCGCCACACCCAGCACGAGATCACGGACATGGTGGCCCGCACCTGCCTGCCGGAGGGTACGGACCGGCGGGTCCTGGACCGGCTGCACCACAGGGCGATGGTCAACTCGCGCCACATGACGCTGCCGCTCGACCGGTACGGGGAACTGGACGGGTTCGGTGCCTCCAACGACGTCTTCATCGCCGCCGCCACCGACCTGGGCGCCAAGGCCGTCCGGGGCGCCCTGCACACCGCCGGTCTGTCCGGGGCCGACGTGGACCTGCTGGTCTTCACCTCCGTCACCGGCATCGCCACGCCCTCGATCGACGCGGGGCTGGTGGGCCGCCTCGGGCTGCGGCCGGACGTCAGACGGATGCCCCTGTTCGGCCTGGGCTGTGCCGGTGGGGCCGCCGGTCTCTCCCGTCTGCACGACTACCTGCTGGGCCGGCCCGACCACGTGGCGGTGCTGCTGTCGGTCGAACTGTGCTCGCTCACCTTCCAGCGCGACGACGCCTCCATGGCCAACCTGGTCGCCACCGGGCTGTTCGGGGACGGTGCCGCCGCGGTCGTCGCGTGCGGCGCGGGCCGCCCGGGTGAGACCTCCGGCCCGACGATCGTGGACACCCGCAGCCATCTGTATCCGGACACCGATCGCGTCATGGGCTGGGACATCGGGGACTCGGGCTTCCGGGTCGTCCTCGACCCGCGGGTCCCCGACGTGGTGCGCCAGTACCTCGCGGATGACGTCGAGGGGTTCCTCGGCGACCACGGGCTGAAGCCGAAGGACGTGACCGCCTGGGTGTGCCACCCCGGCGGCCCCAAGGTCCTGGAGGCCGTCACCGAGGCCCTCGACCTGCCCGAGGGGACGCTCGACGTGACCTGGCGGCACCTCGCCGACGTGGGCAACCTGTCCTCGTCGTCGGTGCTCCACGTCCTGCGCGACACCCTGGCCGAGCGCCGCCCGCCGCCCGGCACACCAGGTGTGCTGCTGGCCATAGGGCCCGGCTTCGCCTGCGAACTCGTCCTGCTGCGCTGGTAGTTCGGACCGCCGAACGACCCGAAGGACCCGAAGGACCCACGACACATGATCTGGTACGGACTGCTGGTGGCCGCCGTCGCAGGCGAGCGCGTCGCCGAACTCGTCGTCGCCCGCCGCAACGAGCGGTGGAGCAGCGCCCGCGGCGCGACCGTGAGCGGGCAGGGCCACTACCCGGCGATGGTCGCCCTTCACACCGGCCTGCTGGCCGCCTGCCCGGTCGAGGTGTGGCTGGCGGATCGGCCCTTCGTACCCGCCCTGGCCTGGCCGATGCTGGCCGTGCTGGTGGCCGCCCAGGCGCTGCGGTGGTGGTGCATCCACACCCTGGGGCCCCGTTGGAACACCCGGGTGATCGTCGTCCCCGGCCTGCCGCTGGTGACGGGCGGCCCCTACCGGTGGCGGTGGCTGCGGCATCCGAACTACGTGGCCGTGGTCGCCGAGGGCCTGGCCCTGCCACTGGTCCACACCGCCTGGATCACCGCGACGGCGTTCACGGTGCTCAACGCCGCCCTGCTCACCGTCCGCATCCGCTGCGAGAACCGGGCGCTCGCCGCGGCGACCGCCCCGACCACACCGACGACGTCGGCTCCGGCGTGATCGACGTCCTGGTGGCCGGCGGCGGACCGGCAGGCCTGGCCACCGCCATCCACGCCGCCCTCGCCGGCCTGGAGGCCGTCGTCGTCGAACCCCGCGCCACGCCCGTGGACAAGGCCTGCGGGGAGGGCCTCATGCCCAGCGGCGTCACCGCGCTGCGGGCCCTGGGCGTCGAGGAGGTCACCGGCCGCGCACTGCGCGGCATCCGCTACCTGGACGGCACCACCCACGCCGAAGCCTCCTTCCGCGGCCGCGGCGGGCTCGGAGTCCGCCGTACGACCCTGCACTCCGCCCTGCACGAGCGGGCGCTCGGCCTCGGCGTGCGCGTGCTGGCGGGCAAGGTGGGCGAGGTGCGCCAGAAGGCGGACTCGGTCACCGCCGCCGGAATGACGGCCCGTTGGCTGATCGCCGCCGACGGCCTGCACTCCCCCGTGCGCCGCGGCTTGGGGCTGAACCTGCCGGGCCGCCCCCACGGCCGCTACGGACTGCGCCGGCACTACCGCGTCGAACCGTGGACGGACTTCGTGGAGGTCCACTGGTCCCGGCACGGCGAGGCCTACGTGACACCGGTCGGCGACGACCTGGTGGGCGTCGCGATCCTCAGCCGGAGCCGTCGCGGGTACGACGATCACCTGGCCGCCTTCCCGGCCCTCGCCGCGTCGCTGCACGGCCCGGCGACGACCGACGTACGCGGCGCAGGCCCCCTGCGACAGCGGGTGCGGCGCAGAGTCGCCGGCCGTGTCCTGCTCGTCGGCGACGCCGCGGGCTACCTGGACGCCCTCACCGGCGAGGGTGTCGCCCTCGCGCTGGCGACGGCCGGGGCCGCCGTCCGCTGCCTGGCCTCCGGACGACCGGACGCCTACGAGCGCGCCTGGGCCCGACTGACCCGCCGCCACCGCCTGTTGACCGGGGCCCTGCTGGCCGCCGGCCACCGACCGGGCACCGCCCGCCTCATCGTCCCCGCGGCCTCCCGGCTGCCCCCGCTGTTCTCAGCCGCCGTCCACGCGCTTCAGTAAGCCCACAAGTGAACGAAAAGGAAGTACCGGACGTATCGAACTACAGACCCGCCCTGCGGCGGGCCCGAGGACCAGCCCTACCGCACACGTCGCGGCAGGAGGTTCCAGCGGAAAGAAGAACTGTCATGAACCGCGCCGCCACCATCGCCGCGGCGGCGACCGCCGTCGCCGCCTTCGCCGCCGGATGCGGAAGCTCCGGCACCACCGGCTCGTCGTCCGCGTCCACCGGCTCATCGCCTCCGCCCGGCAGCTCGGCACCCGCCACCGGCGGATCCGGCACGCTGGAGGCCCACAGCTCCCCGCTCGGCCGGATCCTCGTCGACGGATCCGGCCGGACCCTGTACCTGTTCAGGGCCGACAGCGGCACCACCTCGCACTGCTACGGCACCTGCGCCCAGGCATGGCCACCCGACACCACGACCGGACACCCCAGCGCCCACGGCCTGAACACCACCATGGTCGGCACAACTGCCCGTAACGACCACACCACCCAGGTCACCTACCACGGCCACCCCCTCTACCGCTTCTCCCAGGACACCAAGCCCGGCGACACCACGGGCCAGGGCAGCACGGCCTTCGGAGGCGCCTGGTACGTGGTCAGCCCCGGCGGCACCTCGATCATCAGCACCGCGCCCAGCCCCTCCGCAAGCGGCTCGGGAGGCGGCTACGGCTACTGACCCGCCGCGAAACCGACCGTGACGTTCTCGGCGGTGACCGGTGGACGGTGACTGCGCGGGCCGTGACGCACCGGCCGCTCAGTCGGCCCCGGAGAAGTCCGAGGACGTCGACGACCGGCGTACGCGCAGGACGAACCCGGCGCTCTCGCAGCGGCCGGGGAGATCCCGGAAGTCCTCCGTGTCCATGCGGGAGCGCAGGAGCGACACCGCTCTGCGGGCGATCGACTCGCGCTGGGGGTCGACGGTGGTCAGGGGCGGTGAGGCGAAGCGGGCCGCCTCGATGTCGTCGAAGCCGACCAGGGCCACGTCGTCCGGGACGGAGACGCCGCTTCGGGCCAGGACCGACAGCGCGCCGATGGCCACCACGTCGTTGTAGCAGAAGAGGGCGTCGAAGCGGACGCGGGTGCGCAGCAGACGGGCCACCGCACCGGCGCCGGAGGACCACAGATCGGCGTTGTCCACACCGATCACCAGCGAGTCGTCATAGGCGACCCCGGCGTCCTCGAGTGCTCTGCGGTAGCCGTGCAGACGTCGGCCGCCCGCGCGTGGCTCCTCCTGTTCGCACAGGGCGGCGATACGGCGTCGGCCCTGGGCGAGCAGGTGACCGACGGCCGCGTGTGTGCCCTGCTCGTCGGCGATCTCGACGTAGTCCAGATGCGTCCCGGCCGCCCGGTCGGGGCGCTCGCCGAGGACGACGGTGGGCTGGGTGAGCGGCAGGGGCAGGTACTCCTCGGCAGTGAGGGCCTGCGGCACGTAGATGACCCCGTCCACGAGTTCCTTGTGTGATGCGGACAGGACGGCTCGTTCCCGCTCGGCGTCTCCGCGCGTGGTCTCGACGACCACTTTCAGTCCCTGGGTCTCCGGAGCCCGGATGACCTGTTCGGCCAGCTCCGCGTTGAACGGCTGGTAGACGTTCGGGAGGACCAGCGCGATGGTGCCGGTGCGCTGCGAGCGCAGGCCGCGGGCGAAGGGGTTTATCCGGTAGCCGAGTTCCTCGACGGCCGCACGGACGCGGTGTTCCGTCTCCGGGCTGAAGGAGCCGGTGCCGTTGATGACGTTGGAGACCGTCTTCGTCGAGACGCCCGCCTTCTCGGCCACGGTACGCATGGTCACGCTCCGCCCCATGCGGCCATCCCTCCCAGAGTCGATTCACGGACGGTCAGTTGGTGGTCGGCGACGAACAGTCGTCCGGAATCCCGCTCGACCGTACCGTTCGCGCGGTCGTTCATACGGTCGTTCAGCAGGGCCAGGGCTTCCCGGGCGATCTGGGCCCTGCCGGGGGCGATGGAGGTGAGCGCCGGGTGGGCGTACCGGGCGTCGTCCGTGTCGTCGAATCCGGCGACGGCCACCTCGGCCGGGACCCTCACCCCCGCTTCCTGCAGGGTGTGCAGGGCACCCAGCGCCAGGACGTCCGCAAAGGCGACCACGGCGTCGAACGCGACGCCTTCTTCGATCAGCCGGCGCATGCCCGTGGCTCCCTCCTGGCGGTTCCAGTGGGGGGTTCCCACTTCGAGGACCAGGTCGGGGAGGTAGGGCAGGCCCGCGTCGCGCAGCCCGTCCCGGTAGCCCTCCAGGCGCAGGTGAGCGGCGGCCCGCTCCGGCCGGCCGGTGTGGTCGGCACCCAGAGCCGCGATCCGGGTGTATCCCAGCGACACCATGTGCCCGACGAGGGCGCGGACGCCCTCCCGGTTGGCCATGGCGACCCGGTCGACGGGCGCGTCGTAGGCACGTTCGGAGATGAACACCGTCGGCACGGTCCGCGCCACGGTCAGGGCCTGTGCGTCCGACAGTCCCACCGGGTACATCAGCAGCCCGCCCAGGTGCGGACCATGCTCCCGGACCAGTGCGAGTTCGGCCTCGGCGTCTCCCTCGGTGAGCTCGATCAGCACTGTGAGCCCGTGGCGTTCGGCCTCCCGCATGATCTCCTCGGCGAGCGAGGAGAAGTACGGCTGGGACAGATGCGGCAGGGCGAGGCCGACGAGGTCGATCCGGCCGGTGCGCAGGTTGCGGGCGACCGAGTTGGGCCGGAAGTCCAGCTCGGCTATCGCGGCGTCGACCTTCCGCCGGGTCTGCTCACTGACGTTGGGCTCGCCGTTGACCACACGGGAGACCGTCTTCAGTGACACCCCGGCCCGCTGGGCCACGTCATGCATCGTGGACATGACCGAACCTTAGGCTCCGGCCGCGGCGGAACTGCGCAGCTCCGCGCACTCGGCCTCGGTGAGCGGCAGCACCGACCCATGGCGGAGCCCCGGAGGCAGTGCGCAGAATTCCGGGTCGTCCACCGGCAGCCACACAGAACTGTCCAGGCGGTCGGCCCGGAAGGGCACATAGCCGCGGCCGAGGAACTCGTCCAGCAGGAGCAGCCAACCCCGCCCGCCGGGCGCGGGAAGCACGATCGGCCCCTCGGCGTACGCCAACCCGGGCAGTTCCTCGGTGCCCCGGCCCACCCCCTGGGCCACGGGCTCGTACTCCGTGGCGGTCAGGTCCCGGGAGCGCTCGACGAAGACGAACTTGGCGTCAGGAGCGTCCGGCGTGCCGGGCAGGCGCTCGTCCTTGGTGAACCGGTAGAACCATCCGTCGTGCTCCACGACGGTGGAGTCGATGACGGAGTACCCGTTGTCCACCCACACCCGGGAAACGCCGAAGGTGCGGAAGTCCTTGGTGGTCGCGCAGTACATACGCTGATACGAAGGGCTCTCGTGCCCCGGGTCGTCGTCCGGGTAGACGGTGGAGGCCCAGAAGACCAGGTACTCCTCGCGGCCCGGGTCATAGACGGCCTCGGGCGCCCAGACGCACCCGGCCCGCTCCGGCATGACCTCGACCCGGCGCGGCCCCTCCCACGTGCGCAGGTCGGCCGAGCTCCACACCAGCAGATCGCGGCTGCCGTGCGCGATCGCCTGTTCCCAGCCCTCGCCGCCGTGGATGCGCAGGTCGGTGGCGAGCAGATGGAACCCACCGCCGTCCGCGGCCCGCACCAGGAACGGATCCCGGGCGCCTCCGCCCGCCGGGGCGAGCGTCGGAACACCGGTGAGTTCCGTCCAGCGGTCCATGCGGGGCGTGTCGCAGAGCGCGAAGCGGATCCGCTCGCCGTCGGGGCGCTGCTCGCCGGCGAAGTAGGCGAAGAGGTAGCCGGCGGGCCGTTCGGGCCCCGCCCCGGGATGCGGCTGTGCCGTACCTGTGGCTTGGTGATCGCGGTGGGCGCTCTGAGGCACGGGGACCTGTCTCCTCGTCTGCAGGGGATGCGTGAGGTGAGCTTCGCATCGCGAATTCATCGTTGTCAAAGGGCGGGAAGTCCGACGGAGCAGGACAGGTCTCACGGAAGCACGAGCCAGGACTGGAGGATGCGACGAAGTGAACGGCTGTGACCTGCAAAGGCGATGAGCCTGACGTGGATCTTCGGGGACGCCGTTTGATGTCGGTCTGGAAAAAGACCGACGGAAGAGGGTTGACGACGATGTACCTGGCGGACATCCTGATCCCGCTTCACCCAGCCGTAACACCCGGTTCATCCGGTTCGTTCGGCCTATCCTCCCGACGAAGCCGGCTGCCGCCGGCAGAAGAAGGTCGTCATGGCCTCCCCCGCTCCCGCCCCGGCACCCCTGTACGAGGACCCCGTCCACTCGGGCCCGACCGATCCCGTCGTGCAGTACGACGGCCGGCAGTGGTGGATGTTCTACACACAGCGCCGCTCGGACGTGGCCGCGCCCGGCGTCGCCTGGGTGCACGGCACCGCGATCGGCGTCGCGACCAGCACGGACGGCCGCGACTGGCTCTACCGCGGCGTGCTGGACAGCCTCCCGTTCGAGCCCGGCACCAACACCTTCTGGGCCCCGGAGATCGTGCGGGCGCCCGACGGGGTGTTCCACATGTACGTCAGCTACATCCGCGGTGTGCCGGACCGCTGGGAGGGACACGACCGGCGGATCCTGCACTACACCAGCGGTGACCTGTGGCACTGGGTCCACGCCGGGCCGGTGCAGCTCAGCTCGTCCCAGGTCATCGACGCCTGCGTCCACCCGTTGCCCGACGGATCGGGCTGGCGCATGTGGTACAAGGACGAGGCCCACGGTGCGCACACCTGGGCCGCCGACTCGGCCGACCTGTACGACTGGCGGGTACGGGGCCCGGTCCTGGAGCACCGGCCGCACGAA
This sequence comes from Streptomyces sp. NPDC005402, assembly GCF_040606575.1. NCBI lineage: Bacteria > Bacillati > Actinomycetota > Actinomycetes > Kitasatosporales > Streptomycetaceae > Streptomyces > Streptomyces sp. NPDC005402. Next base: position 48,194 of record NZ_JBEXFB010000019.1, on the reverse strand, counting down.
GGGCCCAACGTCTTCGCGCTGGACGGCCGGTACTGGATGGTCGTGGACTGCTGGGACGGCCAGGACGTGTTCCGCTCCGCCGATCTCGACGACTGGACCCCCGCGGGCCGCATCCTGGACATCTCCGGCACCCGCGCGGACGACCGGGGCGTCGGACACCACGCCGATGTCGTCGCGGGATCCGACGCGGCCTGGATCTTCTACTTCACCCACCCCGACCGGGATCCGGAGGCTCCGGACAGCGGCGGACCGGCGCAGCGCCGCTCCGTGGTGCAGCTGGCCCGGCTCACCAGCGCGGGCGACCGGCTGCTGCTCGACCGCGACACGGTTCCCTTCAACGGCCTCCCCCGGCCGTGACACCCCGCCTCCGGACTGACACCTCCGCTTCCCGGCCCTGGCTCTCCCCTCCCGGCTCCGGCCGCCCCCGCTCCCGGCCCTGACGCCTCCGTCTCCGGCCCAGGACCCCGCACCGCCCGTTACCTCACCCGCCCTTGCCCCCCTCTACACCCCAGACCCGCCCCGCCCCGCCCCGCCCCGCGCTCCCCCGAGAGGAACCACCATGTCCATCAACCACACCGCCACTGACACCGGCACCCCCCAACTCAGCAGACGACGTTTCGTGCAGGGCAGCCTCATGGCCGCCGTCCTGGGCGGCACCGCGCTGGGTGCCTCCGCCTGCTCCACCAGCACCGCGGCGAGCGGTGGCGGTGGCAAGGGCTCCGTGTCCTTCTTCTCCTGGGACACGCAGACCGTCATGAAGCCGGTGCTGGACCTGTTCACCAAGCAGACCGGCGCCTCCGTCTCCTTCTCCTACGCCCCGCCGGTGCCGCAGTACGTCTCCACCCTGCAGACCCGCCTCCAGGCCCACACCGGCGCCGATGTCTTCATCCTCACGGCCGAGGACAAGCAACTCGTCGGCGGCGGCTTCGTGAAGGACCTGACCGGTCAGAAGTTCCTGGCCCCCATGAACTCCGCCAACAAGGACTTCATGACGGTCGACGGCAAGGTGTACGGACTGTCGATCTCCTCCTGGGCCGGCGGGATCATGTACAACAAGGACCTGCTCGCCAAGGTCGGCGCGGACGCGCTGCCGGACAGCTGGGACGGGTTCCTGAAGCTGTGCGGCAAGCTCAAGGACCAGGGGATCGCCCCGTATTACGACTCCGCCCACGACGGCAACTTCATGGCGCTGTGGGGCCTGCTCGGCGGGTACTTCGACGGTCACGGCGGCTTCCCGGACGCCGACATCTTCGCCGGTAAGGCCACGTTCGCCGACACCTGGACGGAACCGCTGGTCGCCTACTGCAGGCTGTACACCGAGAAGCTGACGCCCAAGTCGGTGGTGGGCCTGACCAGCGACCAGGTGGTCAGCGAGTTCGCCAACGGACGGGTGGCCATGTTCGGCGCCGGCACCTGGAACGTGCCCACGGTCCAGAAGAGCGCCCCCCACCTGTCCTTCCAGACCGAGGCCATCCCCGGCATCGACAAGGGCACCAACTACTGGACCGGTGCCGCCAGCCCGGGTTACGCCATCAACGCCAAGGCCAAGAACCCCGAGGCCGCGCTGAAGTTCCTCGAGTTCCTGGCAAGCCCCGACGCCGTGAAGGCGTACGGCAAGTCCAGCGGGGCGATCACCACCACCAGCACCTACAAGCCGAGCTTCGCCGAGAGCATCACCAACCAGGCCCTCGGCGCCCGCTCCGGCAAGATCTACCTCCCCGTCGTCGCCTGGCCGCGCCACTCCAACGAGCTCATCCAGGAGTTCAACACCCAGATGCAGCAGATGGTCCAGGGATCGGTCAAGCCCAAGGACATCCCCGCCGCACTGGACAAGAAGCTCAAGCAGCTCGACGCGAAGTAGGCGGGAAGCGACAGCCCTCATGGCCATACAGACCCCCGACCTCCCGACCCGGGCCCGCGCCGGCACCACGCCCGACGGGGCGTCCGGCGGAACCCGCCCCGACCGCTGCCGTCGACTGCGCGAGCAGCTGACCACACAGGCGTTCCTGGCACCGATCGCCCTCGTGCTGGTGGTGCTGTTCCTGGTGCCGCTCGCCGAGTCGGTGTACTACAGCTTCACCGACTACAGCGGCTCCTCCCCGACCCGGCACCTGGTCGGGCTGCGGAACTACCGGCAGATCTTCACCGACCCCTCGGTGCTGACCGGCCTGGGCTTCACCCTGCTGTACGCGGTGGCGACCACGCTGATCGTGACCGTCCTGGCCATCCCGCTCGCGGTGATCCTCAACCGCCGCTTCCCCGGCCGGAGTCTGGTCCGCGCGGCGTTCTTCTTCCCCGCCGTGCCCAGCATGGCGATCCTCGGCCTGGTGTGGACGTTCGTCCTGTCGCCGCTGTCCTCCGGGGTGATCAACTCCGTGCTGGGCAGCCTCTTCGGAGTCGGCCCGGTGCCGTGGCTGTCGGACAACACCCTGGCCAAGGTCTCGGTGATCGTGGTCGGGGTCTGGGCGCAGACCGGCTGGCACGCCGTGCTCTACCTCGCCTACCTGCAGTCGGTCCCCCGGGACTACTACGAGGCCGCCACCATCGACGGGGCGACAGCGCGCCAGCAGTTCTTCCGCATCACCCTGCCGCTGCTCGCGCCGGCCATGACGGTCAGCCAGTTCCTGCTGCTCATCAACGGCCTCAGGGTGTACGACCTGCCGTTCACCCTCACCGGCGGCGGCCCCGGTTACGACACCTACACCATCACCCAGGTCCTCGTACAACGCGGTATCGCCGAGGGCGACTACGGGCTCGGCGCCGCCCTGGGCGTGATCTTCCTGATCGCGGTCGCCGCCGTGCTGTCGCTCCAGCTCTCGGTGACCCGCAGGCTGGAAAGGAGGTTCCGGTGACGGCGATCCTCTCCCGGCTGCGTACCCGGGGCTGGCTCACCAGCGCCTACATGCTGCCCGTCTCGGCGGTGATGGCGCTGCCCTTCTACTACGTCCTCGTCAACACCCTCAAGACGCAGGCGCAGACCACCGGTTCACCACTCGCACTGCCGACCTCACCGGACTTCTCCACCTACCACCGGGTCCTCGACCAGGTCCCCGTCGCGGCGGCCTTCGCGAACACCCTCTACGTCACGGTGGTCTCGGTCGCCCTCATGGTGCTGATCGGCGCCATGGCGGCCTACGCCCTGACGATCCGCCCCACCAGGTTCAACAAGCGCTTCGGCCAGCTCCTGCTGCTCGCGTTCGTCGTGCCCACCCAGTCCACGGTCATCCCCGTCTACCAGATCTTCGTCAAACTGGGCCTGGTCAACAGCCTGAACGGCCTGGTCCTGGTCTACAGCGCCGGATCGATCTTCTGCTGGTTCGTCATCCAGGGCTACATGGCCACCCTGCCGTTCGAGGTCATCGAGGCCGCCCGGCTGGACGGCTGCGGACCCTGGCAGGTCTTCTGGCGGATCGTGCTGCCGCTGATCCGGCCCATCCTGGCCACCGTCGCGGTGTTCCAGACGATGTGGATCTGGAACGACTTCTTCACCCCCAACGTGTACCTCAGCGACCCGGCCAAGAGCACGATCGTGCTGGAGGTCTACACCTCGGTCGGGCAGTTCCAGGTCGACTGGCCGGCGTTCCTGACCCTCAGTGTCATGGCCCTGGTCCCCATGGTGGTCTTCTTCGTCGCGGTCCAGCGGCACATCATGTCCGGCCTGCTCAGCGGCGCCGTCAAGGGCTGAAACCCCGCCCTTGACCAGCTGACCGCCGTCCCTCCGATCGACCGGTGCGTTCGGCGCGCCCTCCTTCCCGCATCGTCCGGCACGGCGTGCGCACCGGTCTGCTCCACCTCACTCATCCGCTCCGTTCGAAGAGGAACGCAATGCGAAGATGGCCACGCCGCCTCATGGCGGCCCTGGGCAGCGCGGCAGCCACGCTGGGACTCGTGCTCGTCCCCAGCACGGTTGCCCACGCGGCGAGCTGCACCACGTACTACATCTCGTCGTCGTCCGGCAGCGACAGCAACGACGGATGCAGCACCAGCACCCCGTGGAAGACGCTCACGAACGTCAATGCGACGACGTTCGCGGCCGGCAACCAGATCCTGTTCCAGGCCGGCGGTTCCTGGACCGGCGAACTCCAGCCCCAGGGATCCGGCGCCTCCGGCAACCAGATCACGATCTCCAGCTACGGATCCGGTGCCGCTCCCATCCTCAACGGAGGGGGTGCCGCGGCCACCATCTACCTGAAGGACCAGCAGTACTGGACCGTCCAGAACCTGGAGATCACCAACCCGGCCTCCAGCGCGGCGGTGCGCAGCGGCATCCAGCTGGAGAACGACACCACCGGGATCCTCGCCGGGATCCACATCCTGAACAACAACATCCATGACGTGAAGGGCTACTGGGCGAACGTCCAGAACCCCGTGCAGCCGAGCCAGTCCTCCGGCATCGCCTTCGACGTCACCGACAACAACACCACCAGCGGCTGGGACGACGTCCAGATCAGCAACAACACGCTGACGCGCGACGACGCCGGCGGCATCTACATCGGCTCGCTCGTGGGCCTGAACCACAACATCAACACCACCAACGTCGTCATCGACGGCAACACGCTCACCGACATGGGCGGCAACGACATCGTCTGCGTGTTCTGCGCCTCACCGGTCATCCAGAACAACGTCGCCACCGACAACGGCTACCGCTACTCCGGCGCCGGCCTGTGGAACGGGTGGACCACCAACGCGGTGTTCCAGAACAACGAGGTCTCCCGCCAGTACCGCAACTTCGTCGACGGCCAGGCCTTCGACATCGACAACAACAACTCCGGCACCGTCATCCAGTACAACTGGAGCCACGACAACCCGTTCGGCTTCACGGAGTGGTGCTGCCGCAGCGGCTTCGGCGCCAAGTCCTCGGTGATCCGCTACAACATCAGCCAGAACGACGGTGCCTCCAACGCCGTCTTCCCGGGGATGGGCGGCGTCGACAGCAACACCACCGCCCAGGTGTACAACAACACCATCTACATGGGCGAGGGCGACAACGGCGGCGTGACCGGCGGCACCCCGAACAGCACGGTCGCCTTCTCGAACAACATCGTCTACAAGCTGGGCACCGGCGGCTACGCCACCAACAGGACGACGTGGACCCACAACCTGTTCTACGGCAACCATCCCGCCAGTGAACCGGCCGACTCGGCGAAGATCACCGCGGACCCGCTGTTCGTGAACCCGGGCGCCGGTGGAACGGGCCGGGCCTCCGCCGCCGTATACAAACTGCGCAGCGGCTCCCCCGCCCTCGGCGCGGGCGCGGTCGTCTCGTCCAACGGCGGCCAGGACTACTTCGGCAACACCGTCTCCGCCACCGCCGCGCCCAACATCGGCGCCTACAACGGCCCGGCCGTCTCCGGACCCACGGCCCACGCGGGCGCGTACTGGCCGCTGGAGGAGGGTTCCGGCACCGCCACCGCCGACCTGACCGGCGGCGCCAACAACGGCTCCCTGCAAGCAGGGGCCTCCTGGACGACCGGCAAGGTCGGCACGGGCGCGCTCAGCCTGACCGGCGCGAGCAACTCCTGGCTGGACGTCCCCACCACCGCCCTCGACACCAGCGGAAGCTACACGGTCTCCGCCTGGGTGAAGCCGAACAGCCTCACCGGCAACCAGACCTACGCGAGCATCGACGGCGCGAACATCAGCCCCTTCTACCTCCAGCTGTCGAACGGCACCTTCGCCTTCACCGTCCGCAGCTCCGACTCGACCAGCGCCACCTACAAGCAGGTCACCGGCGGCAGCCCTGCCACCGGCACCTGGTACCACCTGACCGGCGTGTACGACAACAGCGCGCACACCATCGCGCTGTACGTGAACGGTCAGCTCCAGGGCACCACGGCGTTCTCCTCACCGTGGAAGGCCACCGGCCACACCACGATCGGCCGGGCCAAGTGGAACGGCGCGAACGCCGACTTCGCCAACGGAGCCGTCGACGACGTACGCATGATCCCCCGGGCGATCACCGCCCGCGAGGCGTACGCCCTCGGGACCGGCGCCGCCGGCTACTACCAGCTCGACGAGGGCAGCGGCCACACCGTCACCAACCTGCTCGGCAACACCGACGACGGCTACACCGAGGGCAACGCCGGCTGGGCGGGCAGCGGCAAGATCGGCAACGACTCGCTCAGCCTCGACGGCACCGCCGTGACCATGGCGGTCGTCCCGTCCTCGGTGATCGACACGAGCCAGAGCTACACGGTCGGTGCCTGGGTGAAGCTGAACTCCGTCAGCGGCAACAACCAGACCTTCGCCAGCCTCGTCGGCGGCAAGGTCAGCCCCTTCTACCTGCAACTGTCAGGAGGCAAGTTCACCTTCGTCACCCGGGCCTCCGACGCCAACGCGTCCGCGGCCACCACGGTGACGGCCGGCTCCGCGGCGACGACGGGCACCTGGTACCACGTCCTCGGCGCGTACGACAGCAGCGCCCAGACGATCTCCCTGTACGTCAACGGCACCCTCCAGGGCAGCACGTCGTTCACCTCCCCCTGGAAGGCGATCGGCGCCACCCTGATCGGCGCCGGCACCTACAACCAGGGACCGGTGGACTTCACCAACGGCCAGATCGACGACGTCCACTTCTACAACCGGGTTCTCAGCACCGCTGAGATCCAGACGCTCGCCGCCGGCTGACCCAGCGGCGGGACAGGACGGGTGCCCACCCGGGGCATGAGGGTGTTCCGGGCCGGGCGCCCGTCCCCCTTCGGACGGCCCTACGAGAGAGGAGTCGGCGATGAGCACGTCGACGCGGCCCCGGACCCGGCCCCGGACACCGGCGAAGAACCGTGCGGCTGGCAGTGTGCCGCTCTGGGCGATTGCCGTCACCGCGCTGGTGGCCGCGGCCGCCATCGCCGTGGCGGCCCTGCTGCCCGGCCCGCGGCACAGCCGGCCACCGGCCGCCGCACCGGCTCCACCGGTCACGGCCGTGGCGGCCACGGTCGACGGTCAGGACATCCCGGTACGAGAACTCGCCCTCTACCTCGCTCAGGAGAGAGCGGCGACCTTCACCCACTTCCGGCAGAAGTTCGGAGCCGACGACGGCCCCGACTTCTGGACCACCGAACACGACGGCCAGACGCCCGCCGCCTACCTCCGCGAGCGGGCCCTCGCCGACGTCACCAGGGTCACCGTCGAGCTGCACCTGGCTCACCGCCAGGGCCTCCTGGCGGACTCCGGATACGACGCCTTCCTGCGCAACTGGCAGGCGGAGAACGCCCGTCGCCGCACGGCCGTCGCCACCCACCAGGTCATCTACGGCCCGGTGCAGTACACCGAGTCGAACTACTTCACCTACGTCCTGAGCAACCTCGCCGCCGCCCTGCGCGACAGGCTCACGGACTCGCGGGCCATCACCACGCCGGACAGCGCTCTCAGGTCCTACTTCACCGCCCACCGGGGCGACTTCCCGCACCGGTCGTTCGCCGCGGCCCACGCGGAGGTCCGCCAGGCATACGTCCTGGACCATTACCGGACGTTGATCGGCCACCTCGCGGGATCGGCGCGAGTCCGCGTGCACCACAAGGTGTTCGACGCCGTCCCGGTCGCCTGACGTACCCGGCCGGTGGTCCGCGCGCGCACCGCGGCGCCGCCGGCCTCGCCGAGGGGCGAAGCGCGACGGCGCCGACGGTTCGGTCCGGTGGCGCCTGGCGTCAGCTCCTGGTCCACTGCTGGTTGCTGCCGCCGTTGCAGTACCAGACGTCGACCGACGTGCCGTTGCCGGTGCCCGCCCCGGCCGCGTCCAGGCAGAGTGCCGGGTTGGCGACACTGCTCACGGAGAGGTCCGCGTTCACGTTCCACTGCTGTGCCGCCGCGCCGGTGCAGTCGGTGATGACGACGGGGTCTCCCGCCGTGGCCCCGGTGCCTCCCACCGTCATGCACTTGTTGCCGTAGACGGTGAGCTGCTTGTCCGCGTTCCAGTTCCAGGTCTGGTTGCCGCCGGCGTTGCAGTCCCAGAGGTCGAGCTGGGTGCCGTTGGTGGTGCTGAAGCCGGGCACGTCGACGCAGCGGCCCGAGGCCACGCCGCGCAGGACCTCACCGGGAGGCGCCGGCGGCAGGTCGTTGACCGGCGGGGTCTTGCCGAAGCCGTAGCCCCAGCGCAGCAGCGCGACTCCGGTGGCACTGTTGTCCACCATGTTGCCGTCGGCGTCCAGCGACTCGATCGAGTAAGAGTCGCCGAAACGCAGGCCCGGCCAGTACACCAGCCCCATGCCCTTGCTGCGGGCGGTGTTGGCCACGGACGCGAGGTACGAGGTGTAGATGTTGCCGTTCCACGCGCCGTAGTTCAGGCCGATGGTCATCGGGGAGCCGGCCTCGTCGATGATGGTGCGGCCGGTGTACTTGCCGAGGCGGGCTTCCAGGTCGGCGGTCCAGTCCGACTGCTTCGTGTAGCTGTTCCAGAAGCCGTAGAAGTGCAACGACAACAGCGTTCCGCGCAGTTCGGGTGCCGCGCCGACCCCGGTGACGTTGTCGTTGTAGCCGGTGCCGCTGATCACGACCCGGCCGCGCGGGACGTCCTTGTGCTGCGCGAGCCAGCCGCTGGTGACGGACACCCACTGGTCCAGGGTGTAGCCGTGCGGCTCGTTCATGGGCTCGAAGTACACCCGCGGGTTGTGCTTGTACTCCCGCACCACGGTGTTCCACATCGTCTTCCAGGCGGCCGTGTCGTCGACCAGGCCGTCCTTGCTGGAGTCGGCCTCCCAGTAGCTGACGATGACCTTGTCACCGGAGGCCGTGGCCGCGTCGATCGTCGCCCGGTACGACTTCCACCAGGTGGTGCCCACGCTTGCCGGGTTGATCGGCAGTCGCAGCGTGTTGGCGCCCAGGTTCTTCTTGAAGCCGCGCACCATCTTCTCCGTGGTGCGGTACACGGTGCGGTAGCTGTCGGTCACCTTCAGTCCGCTCGGCACCACGGCGTCACTGGCGTAGTTGTCGCGCGGGTCGGCCCAGTTCACTCCGCGGAAGTCACTGGTGCCGCCCTTCGGAGCGGGCTTCACCGGAGCGTACGAGGCGGCCGCCTTCTCGGGGGCCTGCTGGGCGAGCGCGGGCCCGGGGGCGGTCAGCAACATGAGTGTCGCGCCGAAGCCGGCCGTGAGCACACCGGCCAGCCTTCTCGACCTCGTTGGGGTCTTGGTCATGTCGTCTCCAGTGACGGGCAAACGTGGAGGGGCGGTGCGGGTTCGTCACCTGAGCCGAGGCACTGATGAACCTGATGAACCAGGATCCGAGCACAGCTGCTCGGACCCGTCGGACCGGCGATGGTTACGTAACCATTGCCGGGACACTGGCACGGCGCCCGCACGGGTGACAAGACTCGTAACGGTTCCGAAATGCAGCGCGGCCCCTTCGACCGGATTTCACAGGACGAGGGGAGGGACGGTGAGACGGAGGGCGAGCGAGGCTCTGCTGGTGGTGCTGCCGGGCGTGCCGCCCACCGACAACTGCGCCACCACCCCCACCAGCGGCGACCACAGCACCGTCGGCGACGGCATCACCGGCGGCGCCTACTGGGCCAGCAAGAACCCAGACCCTGTTCGACGAGGACAACCGCTGGAGCCTCCTCCAGCGGTTGTCCCATCGACGACACCCTGCCCCTGGACGCAACGGCCTCACGCCCTCCGCAGGGTGAGGAGGTCGTGTCGACGGATGATCATCGCCATGGGATCCGATTCCACTCCTGGGACCGCCCTGCACACCAGTTCTTGTCGCTCTCCCTCGGATACTCCTACCGAAAGAGGCGGGCTCGAGCACCATGAGATCTTTACCTGAACGGTGTGCATGCCTTCGGAGACCGCCCTCTGACAGGTCTCGCCCGGCCGTAGGTCTCCCACGCGTTCGCCGTCCACGTACACCTTGTAGCGCCGCAGTTGCGCGTAACTGTCAGCCTCGTCACGGCGTACCGAAATCTCTGTCATATCGCCTTTTACCCTAGGAACGGACGTGGGAGCAGTAGGAGCATCGGGCTTCACGTCCCGGAAAGGCCTGGGCAGGAAGAATTGTGGTCTGCCGAAGAACCCTATGGACAGCTGCGCCAGAAACCCGGCGGAGAATACGGCCAGCCCCAGCGCGGCGACGCCCAGTGCGAGCGGATTCTCCTTGGCCGTGCTTCCCTGTGGCGGCAGCCATGCCCCGCCGAGCAGCAGAAGCGTCACACCGCTCAAACAGGTGGCGTTGAGCAGGGAGACGTGTTCGAGCCTGCGCCGAGCATCAGGTCCGAAGAGCCGCGCAAAGGCCATCGGCGAGGGGGGCGCCGAAGGGTCGTCCCAGCGGCGGACGACGCGCACCCATGATCGGGTGGAAAGTACAGCGAGGGCAACGGCTCCAGCGAGCGCCGTCCAGGACATCACGATCAGAACCAGTTTCCGATATCCGAGATGATGTTGTTCGTCACATTGCTGGTGACGAACCCGGCAGCCAAGCCTACGACCGCTCCGACCGCGCCTCCGACAACCGTACCTTCGGGACCGACGAACGAGCCGATGATCGCTCCGGTTTCGAGGCCGGACTCCGCCATCGTCGCCGATATGTACATGTCGGCACCCGCTTGCGGGACACTCGTCAGGGCTGCCCGGGTACGGGACTGCCCTTCCCCCCGGTCCGTCATGTAGTTGTACCCATAGGCCGCCACGCCTCCCGCTCCGGTGAGTGCCCGGGTGGCCCCGACTGACGTCAGTCCAGGGCGGAGAAGGGCCGTTCTCGACCACCCCGTTGCAGTGTTCTGCATTGCCAGCATTCTGTTCGCACTGGCCATTCCTTCTTCCGCGCTTCCTCTCTTGATCGCTTGGGATACTGCCGCAGCCTGGTATTTGGCGAGATGGGTCTGCGCCGCGCTGAGTCCCGCCGAAGTCACACCCGCCGCCGTGCACAGCTTTCCGATTGCACTGGTCGCGCAGGACGAACTCCACCACCCCGTGAAGGGGGGCACGGGCTGCCAGGATGTGCTGTTGTGAGCTGTGCCGCAGGGGTCTTTGAGTACGTAGTAGCAGCCGCTGTTGCTCGTACCGCCACATGTGTGTGTGTCGCAGTAGTGGCTGGAACCCTTGTACTTCTTCGACCCCGGATCCTGTTCGGGGTGGTAGGTACCGTATGTCCCGTTGCTTCCGGAGCAGTAGTGAGCCAGTCCGCAGCTTTCCATGCCTGTGGGATCGCTTTCGGTGACCGGGTTGTCGCCGGCGTACGTGTAGCCGCCGAGTTCCTGCGGGCTGTCGTCCTCGAAGACGGGGTCGAGGCTGGTGAAGCGGCCGAGAGCGGGGTCGTATTCGCGGGCGCCGACGTCGGTGAGGCCGGTGGTGGTGTCGGTGGTCTTGCCGAGGAAGGTGCGGTTGTCGGGCCAGCTGGCAGTGGTGCCGCGGGGGTTGCCGTAGGGGTCGAACTGCCTCCAGGTGGGGGTCTGTGCGGTGTTGTCGAGGTAGAGGCTGTTGGTGCCGTGCTGGTCGGCGGCGAGTTCGAAGCCGTAGGAGGTGCCGGTTCCGGTGCGGACGATCCTGGCGCCGCCGGGAGCGGAGTAGTAGCGCACGCCGGTGGCGGTGCCCGCGGAGTTGTCGAGGGTGATCTGTTCGCTGCCGAGGTAGAGGGTGGTGGTGGTCGGGTCGATCTGCAGGAGGAGGTTGCCGCCGGCGTCGTAGACGTAGCTGGTGGCGGTTCCGGTGGTGGAGTTACTGACCTTGGTCAGCTGCCCGCTGTTGTTCCAGAGGAGGGTCTGGTTACCGGTGCCGGTGTTGCGGGTGGTGGTGTTACCGGCGTTGTCGTAGCCGTAGCTGGTGGATGCGCTTGAGCCGCCGGTGGTGGCCGTGCTGGTCAGGGTGTTGGGCTGGCCGCTGGAGTAGCCGCTGGTGGTGACGGCGTCGCTGCCGGTGCCGGAGACGGTGTGCTGGGTCTGGGTGAGGCGGTTGCCGACGGCGTCGTAGGTCCAGCTGGTCCAGTAGGCGCCGCCGGTGATGCCGTCGCCGACGGTGCTGTGGTCGCCGCTGGTGGGGGTGGTGGCGCAGTTGTCGGTGGCGGTCCAGGCGGTGGTGAGGCGGTCGAGGGTGTCGTAGGCATAGCACTGGGTCTCGGCCGTCGTGCTGGAACCGGAGCGGGTCTCGCTCTGGCGGGTGATGTTGCCGGACAGGTCGTAGGTGTAGGCGGTCTCGTCGACGCTGGACGGGGTGGCGGTGGAGCGGGTGACGAGCTGGTCGGACAGGTCCCCGGTGTGGCTGTCGTAGGCGTCGGTGACGGTGGCGTAGGACGTCGAGGAGCCCAACTGAACCTGCGCGACCTGGCCGTTGGCGCTGTACGTGGTGCTCTGGAGGTAACCGTAGGCTCCGGCCAGGGCGTTGGGTTCGTCATCGTTGTTGTAGCCGTGGGTGACAGTCTCGGCGGGCAGTCCGCCACCGAGGGCGTAACCGTCGGTCCACAGCAGGCCGTTGACGCTGGTGTACGAGTGCGTGATCTTCCAGGTCTTGCCGAGCACTGAGCCCTGTGCGGCGGAGGGGACGATGGTCTCCTCACCCAGGGATTCGCCGAAGACGTTGAAGCCCACGGCTTGTTGGACGTAGGCGTAGCCGCCGCTGTACGAGGTCGCCGTGGTGACGTGGCCGACCGGGTAGGTCATGCCGGAGACGGCGGTGTTGGCGTTGTCGTAGACCCAGGACGCGGTCTGGTTGCCTGGCGAGCTGGTCGACGTGTACGCGGTCTGGTCGGCGGTGGCGGCCGCGTACTGGCCGGTCTTGCGGTCGAGGGCGTCGTAGGTGAAGGAGACGTACTGGCCCCGGGAGTCCTTGGTCTGCAGCAGGTTGCCGTCGGCGTCGTAGGTCATGGTGGAGATGCCGGCGGTGGGGTCGGTCTTCGCGGTCACCTCGTCGGCCAGGTCGTAGGTGCTGGTCCACGTGTCGCCCTTGGCGTCGGTCGTGGTGGCCTGCTGGCCATGGCCGTCGTAGCCGAAGGTGGTGGCGCTGGTCGTGCCGCCGGTCAGGTAGAAGGTGCCGGTGGTCGTGTTCAGCGGAGTGGTCAGCGAGGGGGCGGCGGTGTACTCGTCGAGTTCGCTGGTACGGCCGAGCGGGTCGGTGCGGGTGGTCTTGATGACGCCACCGGTGGGCGGGATGACGGTGGTGGCGTCACCGTTGTACACCGTCGTGGCGGTGGAGACCACGGAGCCGTTCTTCTCGGAGGTGTCATAGATCTGCCGGCCCAGGCCGTCGTAGGTGAACACGTCCTGGTCGGCGACCTGGTTGTCAGCCACCGCCTTCAACGACAGCGCCGGTGTGGTGGCGGAGTCCCAGTAGCCGGTGTTCTGCTTCGCCGTCCAGCCGCGCGAGTCGTACAGGGTGTCGTCGATGAGACGACCACCCTGCGGAGTGTAGGTCTGCGTCTGGCGGGGACGGCCGAACGAATCCTCGATGCTCGCGGAGGTGAGGTAACCGCTGTTGTCGTTCAGCGTGTTGGTCACCACACCCGAGACGGCGCTGTTGGTCAGCGTGTAGGTGTAGGTCTCGTTGGCCAGGGAGCTGGTCGCGCGGGAGTTCTTCCACACCGCGGTCGTCCGCCCGAGGGCGTCGTAGTGCGTGGTGGTCACCACGTGGTCGGCGTCGGTGCTGGTCAGGGCCAGCCCGCGCTCCGGGTCGTACGTCTCGCTGGTGGTGTGGGCGATCCCGCTCACCGTGGGCTGAGCGACGCTCTGTCCGGTGGTCAGGTAGGCGGAGTCGACGGTGTAGGTGGTCGTGGTGGTGTTGCCGTTGCCGTTGGTGGTGCTCGCCAGGCGGTGGTACGTGCTGTCGTAGGTGTTCTGCGCGGTGGTCCGCCAGGTGAACGCGCCCGCGCCGTAATTGGTGGCCGTGCGGGTCATCGTGACCAGGCCCATCGTCGGCGCGCCGGCCTGCGGGAAGGTGGTGGAGAAGGTGGTGTCGTCGTAGTACGTCCGGGTCGCGGAGACGACCTGGTCGGGCCGGGTGACACTCGTGGGCGCGCCGAGGGTGTTCAGTCCGCTCGGCACGGAGGAGGTGGAGCCCTCTGTGAAGCCGGAGCAGGCCACCGAGTCCTCTTCGGATCCGGAGACCAGGCCGACGAGGTTGGCGCCGGTGTTGGCGGGGGCGTAGGTGGTGGCGGTGCACTGGTCGTAGTGGGAGTCGACCGGCACGGTGTGCTCGTAGGTGTAGGTCGCCAGCGCGAAGTCGTCGTCCGAGCGGGTGGCGTCGTAGGTGGTGTCGGTCTCGGTGTCGCGCCAGCTCGTGGTGCCGCCGTCGGACACGCGCTGTCGGGTCCACTCCTCCGCGGTGCCGGTCGCGTTGGCGGTCAGGTCCGGCAGGCCGGAACGGGTGCGGGTCGCGGTCGCCGCGGAGATCCAGTACGAGGTGATCGTGGAGTGGTCGACGCCGCCACCGTCGCCGAGGTACGACGTGGACTCCAGTACCCGACCGGCGAGTTGGGGCGTGTCGGTGTGGTGACCGCCCTGCGAGTCGGTCAGCGAGATGCTGCGGGTCGAGGTGGACGAGAGCCAGTCGCCGTCCATGCCCTGGTAGTAGGAGTCGACCTGCTTGGTCTTCGCGCCCCCCGAGCCGTTGCCGGTGGTGGTGGTCACCTGCTGATAGCCGCGCCACTGCCCGTACGTGCGGTACTTCGGTTTGGTGTTCTCATCGTCGTCGTAGTGCCAGGCCGCACCGCTGTAGGCGTAGTCGGTCTCCTTCGTCGCCGATCCCCCGGTCGTGTCGGTCTCCAACACCTCCTGCACCGCGTACTTGTTGAACCAGTCCAGCATCGGGCTGATGTAGCCGCTGGGTGTCCAGTACTCAGGGAAGCAGGACGCCGTGTTCGAGGACGGCGTGACGGAGGTCGAGCACGCGGTCGGCAGCGTGTACGAGACGCCGATCACGCCGCCCATCTCGGTGGTGATCGCCGTGATGCGATAGCGGAACAGGCCCGGATAGGTGGTGGTGTTCACCCGGTTCTCCAGCGCCGAACCGGTGAACTGGACCGGCGGCACGGTGATCGAGGAGGTCGAGCCCCCCGCCGTCGTGTCCGCGCCGGTGCGCTGCACGGAGGACAGCCACAGCGTCGCGCTGGTCGCGTCGCCGGTCGACGGCTCCGTCTGGCTCAGTGCGTAGGAGTCGACGGTCGTGTATGCGCCTGCGGAGGTCGAGTACTGCTGGGTGGTGATGGAGCTGAGGCGGACGGTGGAGAAGTACGACGGCGCGTGCGCGCTGCAGGTCGCCCCGGAGGCGCAGCTCAAGTCGTAGGGGACATCCGGGTAGTAGGCCGCGTTCGACGAGGTCTCCGTGCTGCCGCAGTTGGCGCCGGTCGAGGTGCAGCGCACTGACGTGCCGTAGACGATCCTGTCCGGGACCGTGCCGAAGGGGCCGGTGGCGGTGGTGAAGCCGTAGTCGACGTGCGCGAGGTAGGAGTCCCGCACGTACTTGACCTCAGAGTCTCCGTTGTGGGCGCCGTAGTAGTTGGTGTCCTGCTTGTAGTAGTAGGCCATCGCCGCTCCCGTGGCGGTGGTGACGTAGTCCAGGTGCCACTTCGAAGCCATCGTGCAGTAGCTGCTGGTGGCCGTGGAGTCGTAGCAGGGGTCTCCGGAGTGCGCCGCGTACACCCGCTGGGAGTCCACCGAGTTGGTCGTGTCGTCCCCCGACGCCCAGCCGGGCAGCTGGTTGCGGCCGAAGTAGTACTTGGTTCCGTCCCGTTCGGTGATCACCCAGTACGACGTGTCGTACGTGCCCGAGCCGTTGGACGAGCCGGTCACCTTGCTGACCGTCGCGCCGTCGTCGTCGGCCAGCTTGTAGGTGGACGTGTCCTTGTCGTAGACGATCGACGTCGACGAACCGTTCAGGGACAAGGTCAGGATCGGCCCGTCGTAGCACTCGTCGGTGGTGGTCACCGAGCCCGCGCTGCCTTCCGGAGAGTCGTCGCAGGGGGTGAACTCCTGCGTCACGTAGGAGTCCTGGGTGCTCCAGCCGTCACCCACCCAGGAAGCCTGCGCCTGGGTGTTCGCGGTCTTCGCGTCCACGCTGCCCGAGTCGTACGACAGCGACGCGTCCGGCGCCAGCGACGTCGAGGCGCCGGGCACCGCCACCTTGTAGGTGTAGGTGAAGTCGCCCGACGAGCCCGACTGGGCCCAGGAACCGGCCGAGGACAGGGTGGAGGCGTAGGTGCCGCCCGCCCCGCCCTCCTGGCCGGTGGAGTCGGTGGCCGCGATCACGGTCGCCGCGTCCGAGGTCGAGGCAGTCCGAGCCGAGGCGACGGCGGAGGCCGAACCGCTGTAGACGGCCGGAACCGCCGCCCCTGACGGGAGCCGGCCGGGTTCCGTCGAGGCGGGCTTCGCCGAGGATGCCGCGGGGAAGGTGACGGCCGCCGACACAGCGGCGTTCCTGGTGTCGTTGCGGGAGGTCAGAGGGGTCTGCTCGCGGCACTTGGCCAGTTGAGGGGTCGTCAGTGCGCAGGCGGGCAGTTCCACGAGACGCAGGCGTGAGGCGTAGTTGCCGCCGACGGCCTGGCTGAACGCGCCGTAGTCCAGGCCCACGTTCACTCGGCCCGAACCGACCGCGGTCGTCCCGGAGCTGGTGAGGGACCAGACGGGGCCGGAGACGCCCAAGCGCGTGGACAGGGACCTGGGCCGGACCTGGACGCCCAGCGCCCTCGGGCCGCTGTAGGCGCCCTTGCTGGGCGCGACGGCCTGCGCCCACACGGGCGTTCCCGACGCGGTGGCCTTGGAGCCGGCGGTCGCCGAGTGCTTCGGCGCCCCGAGTTCCAAGGTCGCGGTCCTTGCGGCCGGCCACGTGGTCCGGGTCGGCACGGCCGTGTGCCGGGTGGCGTCCGAACCGCGCACGTCCTTGTGCGGAACGGACTTCAGGCCCGTGACAGACCTGCCGAGGTCCGGTTTCGGCTTCGCGGCCGTTCTGGGGGTGGAAGGGGGGGTGCTCGTCGTCGACCCGAAGGCCGGACCCACACACAGGGACCAGGCCACCAGCGCTGTCCATCCCACCGCCACCAGCCGCACGCGTCTACCGGACACCGGATTCCCCCTCGTCGCGACCATCAAGTCGAACTGAAGAAATACCCGAAAGTTCAATCGCGGAGGATATGGGGTTGGAAAAAACCAACCCATGAAGAATCCGCAAACGGCGCCAGATCCAGACATCCACGACACGCATTCTGTGTGACCTGAATCACATTCGCCCATATGCGGCCTCAAGTCCCCATACGGTGACGCGGCCTTGGATATTCGCGATGCGGGCCCATTAACGGGCCGATCACCAAGGGTTTCTCAACCGGATTTTGCAGAACACTTGGACTTCTTTAACAGCCCAGGAATTGGGGGAAAGAAATGCAAAAGAATGGGTCGGCTTCTCCGCCCCGCTCATGGGCGCGCCGCGCGGTCGTCGGCGCCACTGTTCTCGCGGTCGCCGGCGCCGTCGGCAGCCCCGCTCTCGCCAACGCCGCCGTCCCGGCGCACTCCCCCACCGCCACTCGGGCGCCGGCCGGCTCCTCCCCGGGCCTGACCGAGGACCAGGCACTCGCGAAGGCCCGGTCCACCGGAACGTCCGTCCAGGCGACGGCCGCCACGACGGACTCCTCCACGCTCACCGCCAACCCGAACGGCACGCTGACGCTCAGACAGACGATCGCGCCCGTACGCAAGTTGGTGGACGGGAGATGGAAGAGCCTGGACGCGACGCTGGTCCGGCACGCGGACGGCACGATCTCCCCCAAGGTGGCGACCGGTTCCCTGACCCTCTCCGGCGGCGGCGCGGAGGACCCCCTGGCCACCATGCGGGCCGGCAGCGGCTCCCTGGCCGTGTCGCTGCCCTCCGCGTTCGCGCTCGGCACTCCCACCCTGTCCGGCCCCACCGCGACGTACCACGACGTGCTTCCCGACGTGGATCTCGCGGTCACCGCGCAGGACACCGGCGGGTTCAGCGAGGTCCTGGTGGTCAAGAACGCCACGGCCGCCGCGAACCCCGCCCTCACCGCCCTGACCCTCGCCACGAAGGCCACCGGGGTCACTCTGACCGGCGACAAGGCCGGTGACATCACCGCCAAGGACCGCGCCGGACGGATCGTGTTCTCCGCCACCGCCCCCACCATGTGGGACTCCACCCGGCCCGCCGCGAACACCCCGAAGGCGACCGACCCGCACACCGGCCAGACCGTGGACCGGCACAACGGCGCCCCCCTCGCCTCCAGCCCGGCCGCTCCGGGCGACGCGGCCCGCAAGGCGAGCCTGAAGGCCACCTACCGACCGGGCCGCATCGGCCTGTCACCCGACCGCGGCCTGCTGACCGGCGAGCACACCACCTACCCGGTCTACATCGACCCCACCTTCACCGCATCCGGCCAGACCGACACCGTCCAGGCATGGGCGTTCGTCGACAACGAGTGGCCCGACACCGCCTTCTGGAAGCCCGGCTCCTCCAACCCCGGCCCCCTGCACGTCGGTTACACCGACTGGACCTCCGACGTCTCCACCAACCGGTCGTTCTTCCAGACCAGCGTCCACAGCGCCCTGTGGAACTCTACGGTGATCTCCTCCGACATCTCCTTCTACGAGAACTGGTCGGCTTCCTGCACCGCCAAGGCACTCGACCTGTACTGGACCGGCTCGATCTCCTCGTCCACCACGTGGAACAACCAGCCCTCCCGGCTCAGCAAGATCGGCTCGCAGTCCGTCGCCCACGGCTGGTCGACGTCCTGCGGCCCCGCGGACGTCACGTACTCCCTCACCTCGCTGATGCAGCGCGCCGCCGACAACCACTGGTCGAAGGCCACCTTCGGCCTGCTGGCCGCCGACGAGGGTGACGACCTGGCGTGGAAGCAGTTCAGCAAGCAAGCGACGATCACCACGACCTACGACCACACTCCCACCACCCCGACCTCGCTGACCACCAGCCCAGCCACCAACTGCACCGCCACCACGCCGACTTCACTGGGACTGGGTGACGTCACCCTGCGCGCCGCGGTCTCCGACCCGGACGGCACCACCAGCCCGCTCACCGCCAACTTCACGCTCAAGAACATGGCGAGCGGTACGACCTACACCCGGGCGATCAACGCCACCAGCGGCACCACAGCGAGCACCCTCTACTCCCACACGACCTCCGGGCCCTTCAACGCGCTCACCGCGAAGACCGAGTTCGCCTGGTATCTCACCGTCACCGACCAGCATCTGACGAGTAGTCAGTCCAAGACCTGCCACTTCTACTACGACCCCACCGCTCCCGGCGCCCCCACCGTCAACGCCGTCACCTCCACCACCAGCGAGTGCGCCGAACTCACAGACAGCCCCTCGGGCGACAGCCTGTGCGCGGTCGGCACATCGGCGAGCTTCACGATCACGGACACCAACACCACAACGGCGCCTGGCAGTTACCGCTACCAGCTCAACGGCGGCAACCCGGTCAGCGTCACCGCCTCAGGCTCCAGCCCCTACACCGCCACCATCTCACTCAAGCCCACCACCCAGACCAACGTCCTGACCGTCACCGCCGTCGGCAGCAGCGGCAACGTGGGCGACACCTACGACTACCGGTTCATCGCCCAGGCCCCCGCCACCGCCACCGCCGACGACCTCAACGGCGACGGCAACGCCGACCTGCTCACGGTCGGCGGCAAGAACTCCCTGCCCGCCGGACTCTGGCAGGCCACCGGCAACGGCGGCGGCAGGCTCAACCCCGTTGCCCGCAACATCGGCATCGACGGCAACGGCGTCTCCACCACTCAGACCGCCACCTCCTTCACCGGCACCCAGGCCGTCACCGGCCACTTCTTCACCGGGAACGGCTTCAACGACGTCCTCGACTACGGCTACGACACCTCAACCGATGCCGTCAGCGGCGAGATCCTGCGCGGCCAGGGCGACGGCACCGACCTCCAGCCCGTCGATTCCCTTCCCGTCACCAACGCCACCGGCGTCTTCGCCCTGACGACGACCACCTTCAACGACGACGGCACCACCACCGACACCACCACCCCGGCCACCTCGATCGCCAGCGGTGGCGGGCTCTACGACACCGTCAACGGGGAGACCCCCACGGGCTATCCGGACCTCCTCCTGGTGATCAACGGCTCGCTCTACGACGAGAACTCCGTGCCCGCCACAGGTCTGTACCCCGGTGCCGACCAGGCCACCGATCTGTCCGACTACAACCCCTACTGCCTGGCCCAGAACACCGGCACCACCACCAGCTGCACCACCGGCTGGAGCGGCTGGACCCTCACCAGCGCCCTCAACGCGAACGGTATGCCGGAACTGTTCGCCCGCGACACCAGCACCGACACCGGCGACCCGTCCCACGGCCAGCTCTGGTACCTCAGCCCCGCCAACCTCCAGGCCCTGACCTACGACGCCCTCTCCAACGGCGCCACCGACACCACCCTCACCTCCGTCGAGGCCGCCGCCTCCGGCTGGGACGCCAGTAGCCAGCCCACCCTCCAGGCAGCGGACATCAACAACGACGGCACACCCGACCTGTGGACCCTCAGCAGCACCGGAACCGCCACCGCCCATGAGATGACCCTCTCCGGCACCACCGCGACCTGGACCACGCCCGCCGGCCAGGCTCTGAGCACCGACACCCACGACTGGCCCCTCAACGACTACGACACCACCGCGCACACCGCCGACGACGCGGCCACCAGCGCCATCACCCTCACCGGCACCAGTGGCGTCACCGCCCCGACCGGTGGCCTGTTCGACCCCGACGTCGCACTCGACGCCGGCGACCACGACTACCTCCAGGGCGCCAAGGCCCTGGATCTGACCAAGTCCTTCACCGTGTCCGTCTGGGCCGACCCCACCGCCTACGGCGGCGCCGTGCTCTCCCAGAGCGGCAGCGCCGACTCCGGCATCCTGCTCCTGCCCACCACCGGCGGCTGGCAGTTCAGCCTCAACACCGGCACCGGCACCGCCTCGAGCTTCGACACCGTCACCGGCGGCACCGTCCACCTCGGCACCTGGGCCCACCTGACCGCCACCTACGACAAGTCGACCGGCGTGATGAACCTCTACGTCGACGACGTCTTCGTCGCCACCGGAAACCACACCGCCCCCACCACCGGCGCGAGCGGCAATTTCCAGCTCGGCGACGCCCTGAACGCCTCCGCCCGCACCGACTACTACAGCGGTGAACTCGCGCGCGTCCGTACCTGGACCGGCTCCGTCGTACCCCCGGCCCAGCCCTACACCCCGGCCGGCTACCACCAGGCCGTCACCCCGACCCGCATCCTCGACACCCGCACCAGCAGCGGCCTGACCTACACCACCGGCGTCACCGCGGGCACCAGCACCATCACGTCCGGCTCCGTCACCAGCCTGAAGATCGCGGGCGACAGCGTCACCTCACCGGTCAGCGGCGTCCCCGGCACCGTGCCCTCCTCGGTCACCGCGGTCGCCGTCGACGTCACCGCCACCGGCGAGAGCGACTCCGGCTACGTCACCACCTACGCCGACGGCACCCAACGCCCCATCACCTCGTCCACCAACTTCGCCTCCGGCATCACCGCGACCGGCTACCAGATCGTCCCGGTCGGCAACGACGGCAAGATCGACCTCTACACCCACGTCGACGGCACCGGCGGCACCACCGCCCTGATCGTCGACGTCACCGGTTACTTCACCAGCGACCCCACGATCACCGGGGACCAGACCTACACACCGCTGACCAGCGCCGTACGCGCCCTCGACACCCGCTCCGGCGTCGCCCACACCAGCCTGACCAGCACCGGCACCGTGGCCGCCGGCACCAATTTCACCCTCCAGATCACCGGCCTCAACGGCGTCCCCGCCAACGCCACCACCGTCGCCGTCAACCTCGCCGCGGCCAATGCCACCGGAACCGGCTTCCTTGAGGCATACGCCACCGGTTACGCCCCCACCACCGACACCAGCCTCAGCTTCAACACCGGCAACAGCATCGCCTCACTGTCAGGCGACGTCCCCATCGGCACCTCCGGAACCATCACCATCTCCGTCCACAGCGGCGCCACCGCCGTCCTGGCCGACGTCTCCGGCTACTACACCACCACAACCACCGGCCAGAAATTCCACACCCTCAACCCCACCCGCCTCGTCGACACCCGCAGCGGCATCGGCGGAAGCGCCAGCGCCGTCGCCGCCAACACGGCCTACACCCTCACCACCGCCAGCTCGCAGCAAGTCACCATGGCCGCCACTCCCACCCTCGCCGCCATGCTCACCGTCACCAACACCGCCTCGGGCGGCTACGCCACCGCCTACCCCACCGCGGTCGGCAGACCCGCCACCAGCAACATCAACTGGGGCGCCGCCGACACCCTCGCCAACCTCACCCTCACCCCCACCGACGCCAACGGACAGATCAGCATCTACAACAACAGCGACGGCACCACCGACTTCGTCGCCGACTGCAGCGGCTACCTCAGCTGACCGCGCTCTTCTGCGAAACCCCGGGGCCGGGCACTCGACAGGTGCCCGGCCTCCGCAACCTAGGGCGACAGCAGGCAGGCGCAGCCGTCGGCGGTGGCGACCCCGTCCAGCGCGAGCACCATCGCGTCCGCCCCGCCCGTCAGCGCGAGCGCGGCGATGAGTCGAGCACCGCGAGACAGCTCCGGTTCCAGGTCAGTTGTCACCCGCATCCGGCGCCGCATCAGCCGCCGAACCCGCGCGGAGCATGGCCCTGTAGAGGGCGTCATGCTCGGGTGAGGCGGGCAGGGTGCCGCGGGCGGGGGCCTCGAAGGACTGGATGAACAGAGCGACAACGCGGCGCCAGGCGTCGGGGGCGGCGTCGCCGGTGGCGTTGACGACACCGGCGTTGGCCATGTGCAGCAGCACCAGGTCCGAGGAGTCGAAGTCCTCGCGCAGCCGGCCCGTCGCCTTGGCCCGGTTGATGAGTTCCACCATCCCCTCGTAGGCCTCGTTGCGGCGCCGCTCCAGAGCCTTGGCGGTGGGGAAGGTCGTGGTCAGGACGTCGGCGAAGCCGCTGTCGGCGGCCTGCATCGCGCAGGCGGCCTCGATGTAGCCGACGAACCCGTGCCAGGGGTCGGGGTCCTCCAGCGCGACGGCGACCGCATCGGCGTAGGCGTCCATGCGGTCGATGAAGACGGCGTCGACCAGCTCCTCCTTCGTGGGGAAGCGGCGGAACATGGTGGCGATCCCCACCCCCGCCTCACGGGCCACGGAGGCCATCGAGGCACCCAGACCGTCACGCGCGAACACCTTGCGCGCGGCGACGGTGATCCGCTCACGGTTGCGCTCGGCGTCGCTGCGCAGGGGCTGGGCGGCAGGACCGTCGGGGCGCTGGGCGGTAGGGGGCATACCGGAGAGTCTAGCAATCGGATTGCCCTATCCACTTTTGGTGGTACGGTGGCAGCAGAAAACCGGAGCGCCCTATCCGGATCCTGATATGGATAGGCCTATCCGGATGGCGTTCCGCCTTCGACCAGATTTCTTGGAAGGATCCCTGTGACCAGCATCGCCATCGTTGGAGCCGGCCCCCAGATGGGCCTGGCCATCGCCCGCGCCTTCGGCTCCCAGGGCTTCGACATCGCCCTGATCTCCCGTAACCGCGAGAAGCTCGAGGGTCTTGTCGGCGAGCTCGCCGCCGACGGCATCACCGCCGCCGCGTTCCCCGCGGACGTGCTCGACCGCGACGCGCTCACCCAGGCACTCAAGGACGCCGCCGCGCGGTTCGGCGGGATCGACGTCCTGGAGTACTCCCCCGTGGGGTCGTTCGGTGCCATAAAGCTGACCGCTCCGGCCGAGACCGAGCCGTCTCATGTGGAGTTCGAGATGAACTTCCAGCTCTACGGAGCCATCACTGCCACCAAGGCGGTACTGCCGGCGATGCGGGAGACCGGCGCGGGCACCCTGCTCTACACCACCGGCGCCGGCTCGATCTGGCCCGACCCGCGGGTCGCCAACGTCAACGCCGCCGCCGCGGCGCTGCGCAACTGGGCGATGAACCTGCACAAGGAGCTGGACGGCACCGGCATCCAGGCCGCCCACGTCGGCATCGACTCGTCGATCGGCGTCTCCGTCATCCCCGGCGTCGAGGCGGCCAAGCCCGAGCAGATCGCCCCCCTCTACTGGGAACTGCACACCACCAAGCGCGACGAGGCCGAGCTCGTCTTCCGCCTCGATGCCGAGGGCGTTCCACGCGCCTGACACCGCGCCGGCTCTGGCCCCTCGCCGAACCCCGATCGCGTCGCGGCGCCCCAGCGCCGCGACGCGACGCGACCCTGAACCCAGCTGCACGGGGAAGGCCCCTGCACCAAGCGTCGGCCACCTGCCGCGGCCAGGGCAGGACGGCCGAGAAGGATGCGTTCGTCATCGCCGACCAGGCACGCATGCGCCAAGACCCTGGTCGCCCGCGGCCTGGCGTCCGACCAGGATCACGGCCTGGCGGTCCGGGTCTGACACGAACAGCAACCGCGTCCCCCTCCGAGCTGCGGAAACTGCCCGCAGGTGGGCTGGGCGGCATGCGATCAGGCGGCAACATCGACTTTGACTCACGGGTGACCTGTTCGAGTGCCGGGCTGACCCGCAGCACCGGCCCTCCAGGTGCCCGCGGTCAGCGCGGTCCGCCCAGGATGATCTTCCAGACGCGCGTTGCCACCTGCAGATTGAGCCGGGTGTCCACGTCCGCCAGGTCGCGGTCGCTGATCTCACGGATGCGCTGCAGCCGGTAGCGCAGGGTGCTGCGGTGGACCGTCAGCGCGGCGGCCGCATCGTCGTAGTTGCCTCCGCAGTCGAAGTAGCGCGAGAGCGTCTCCACCAACTCGGTGTCGTGCTCCACGTCGTAGTCGATCAGCTGGCCGAGCCACTCTCGCACGAAGTCTTCGAGCTCCCGGAGATCGTTTCCGGGCCCCAGGATCCGGTACAGCCCGAGGTCGTCGAAGAACGTCGTCCCGCTGCGCTGGCGGGAATTCTGCCGCACCTCCAGGGCCCGCAGTGCCTCCTGATAACAGCGGGGAATGCCGTCCAGGGAGTCGCAGCGGGTGCTCACCCCGATCGCTCCGTCAGGCGTTCCCAGCTCATGGGCCAGCGCCGTGTACACGGCATCTTCGTCGGGCCTCACTTCGGTCAGCAGGACCATCCGGTCGCCGCGACGGGTGATCAGCGGACGGGGCGCCGAGGTGGCCGTCGCTTGCTCGATGGCACGGGTGAAGGAGCTGTTCGCGGCGTTGCCCAGCCAGTCCACCACTACCACGTAGTGGGTACGTTGCAGGTCGTGGCCGACGGCTTGGCCCCGGGCGTAGGCGCTCGTTTCGTCAGTGCCCTCCAACAGGTCGTCGATCAGTTGGCGGCGCAGCCGCAGTTCGACCTCGGTGAGGTCGCGCATATGCATGAGCTCCTGGGCGAGCGACCGCTGGGCATGATCCAAGGCGAACCTGGTGTGCTCGTCGGCCGTCGCTTCGGGGTCCTCGAGGGCGAGTACGCCGAGGACGTCGCCGCGCGGTCGGGCCAGGACGATCAGCCGGTCCTTGACTCTGACCGGGCCCGCCTCGTGTGCGACCTGCCGCAGCATCTCTTCCTGGTAGGTCGACGACCGCACCGGATAGGGATCGGGGCGGTCGGGACCGGCCCAGGACTTCAGGTTGCCGAACCGGTCCTCGATGAGCGCCGACAGCCCGGTGAGCTCGTACAGTGCTTGGGTGATGGCGTCCTCGCCGCCGCCCCGGGCAGCGACACGGGCGAGGGCCTCGTGCACGGTCTTCTGCAGGTGCACTTCGGAGCGCATGGTGTCCAGCTGCAGCAGTGCGGTGTCCCGTTCGGCGCGGAGTCGGCTCAGTTCGGCGGCCTTGTCGTGCTGCGCGGCACGCGTGACCGTCAGTGACAGGGCCGCCGATGCGAGCCCCACGAGGGTCGAGAGGAGGAAGCGCCCCTGCTCGTCGGGCCCGGAGCGGCAGGAGACCAGGATGTAGCCGAGCAGACCGCCGGCCCCGCGCAGGCCGAACGCCCAGGTCCAGGACCGCCCCGGAAGGGATACGGAGCCGTCGGCCTCATCGAGGTCCTTCATCTGTGCGTCGTCGGCCTTCGGCGCTCCCGCGTCGTGGCCGGGGACGCGGGCCAGACCGTCGCCCGTCACGAGGTATCCGGCCTCGGCGTGGTAGGGACCAAGGGCACTGACGTGCCCCATGGCCAACCGCACGATCTCGCTCTGCTCGGCGCAGGCGAACAGGGTGTGGGACAGCACCAGCAGCCCGTGCGGGTCCAGCCCCGCGAGCGTGTGGGGGTCGTGCCGTTCGGTGCCCGCGGTGTTGCTCGGGTGGCGGGTCACTTCCTGGTCGGAGACGTGAGAGGACAGCCTTCGTGACGGATGGCAGGCCATAGATCATTCCGTTCTCCTCCGGTCATCGGAGGAGATCGAGCGAGTCGTGGGAATCCGCGCCTGGGCGAGACCTGAGTACCCAGCCCAGGCAACGTCATCCGACTTGTCTGAATTTTTCCTTGTTCTCGTGGACCGACAGACTGCGTCGACTTCTGACCTGCCGGGTGCAGGCGGAGCGCGCTGCTCCCTTGCCACTCTGGGCTTGTCGGGGATCGCCGGGCGCACCGGTGGCCTGGCAGGAAGGACTGGCTAATGAACGAGCAGGCCCGCAGGACCATCGCCTCGTACACGACCTGCCAGGAGGCGGAACGCGCCGTCGATCACCTTTCCGATCGGGGTTCTCCCGTCGAGAGGGCGGCCGTCATCGGGCAGGACGTGCGCCTGGTCGAGCAGGTGACGGGCCCCATGGGACTTGGCGGGGCCGCGCTGCACGGCGCGGCGAGCGGCGCCCCGGCCGGCGCACTGATCGGGTGGATCTTCGGGCTGCTGAACTGGCTGGACCCGGTCGTGTCGGGACTGCTGCTCGCCCTGTACGGGCTGGTTCTCGGAGCCCTCGTCGGTGCTCTGCTCGGCCTGGTGGTGCACGCGGCCCGGCGTGGCCGCCGGGACTTCGCCTCGGTGAGCTTCATGCAGCCCAGCCAGTACGACGTCGTCGCCGACGAAGCGGTCGCCGAGGAGGCGGTGCGGCTGCCGGCCGAACTGCCCAGCGGGACCGGCACCAGCACCGGCAGCGGGGCTTGGAAGAGCGGCCGCCCGCGGAGCGGCCGCGCCGTCACCTGACCGAGTGCGGAAAACCCGGCGCGCCTCCGAGGACGAACGGGGCCGCCCGTCGCGGAAGGAGTTCCTCATGGCCAAGGCAGTAGGCATCGACCTGGGCACCACGAACTCGGTGATCGCCGTCTGGGAGGGCGGCGAGGCGTCGGTCGTACCCAACAGCGAGGGCAACCGCACGACACCGTCCGTGGTGGCCTTCACCGACACCGGCGAGCGCCTGGTGGGCCAGCTGGCCCGTCGCCAGGCGATCCTCAACCCCAAAGGCACCATCTACTCGGCCAAGCGGTTCATCGGACGGCACTTCGACGAGATCTCCGAAGAGGCCAAGGCCGTCACGTACGACGTGGTCGAGGGAGACGGCGGCGCCGCCCGCTTCAAAGTGCGCGACAAGCTCTACGCTCCCGAGGAGATCAGCGCACAGGTGCTGCGCAAGCTCGCCGACGACGCCTCCAAGCAGCTGGGCGAGAAGGTCACGGAGGCGGTCATCACGGTGCCCGCCTACTTCAACGACGCCCAGCGCACCGCCACCAAGGACGCCGGACGGATCGCCGGCCTGGACGTACTGCGGATCATCAACGAGCCGACCGCGGCCGCCCTCGCCTACGGCATGGACAAGAAGCAGCACGAGACGGTGCTCGTCTTCGACCTGGGCGGCGGCACCTTCGACGTCAGCATCCTCGACGTCGGCGACGGCGTGGTGGAGGTACGGTCCACGGCGGGCGACAGCCATCTGGGCGGCGACGACTTCGACCGCCGGCTGGTCGACCAGCTCGCCGACGGGTTCCAGAAGGAGAACGGCATCGACCTGCGCAAGGACCCGCAGGCGCTGCAACGCCTGTTCGAGGCCGCGGAGAAGGCCAAGACCGAGCTCAGCTCGGTGACCCAGACGCAGGTCAGCCTGCCGTTCATCACGGCCGACGCCTCCGGGCCCAAGCATCTGACCGAGACGATCATGCGATCCACGTTCGAACAGATCACCGGCGA
Organism: Streptomyces sp. NPDC005402; assembly: GCF_040606575.1. Lineage (NCBI taxonomy): Bacteria > Bacillati > Actinomycetota > Actinomycetes > Kitasatosporales > Streptomycetaceae > Streptomyces > Streptomyces sp. NPDC005402. Next base: position 20,169 of record NZ_JBEXFB010000019.1, on the reverse strand, counting down.
CCTGGTGGAGCGCTGCCTCGGCCCGGTGCGGCAGGCGATGGACGACGCCAAGGTCAGTGACAACGACATCGACGAGGTCATCCTCGTCGGCGGCTCCACCCGCATCCCCGCCGTCCAGACCCTCGTGCGCAGGCTGACCGGCGGCAAGGACCCCAACATGAGCGTCAACCCCGACGAGGTCGTGGCGAAGGGCGCCGCGATCCAGGCCGGGGTCCTCAAGGGCGAGGTCAAGGATGTCCTGCTGCTCGACGTCACCCCGTTGTCGCTGGGCGTCGAGACACGCGGCGGCGTGATGACGAAGATCATCGAGCGGAACACCACCATCCCGGTGCGCCGCACCGAGACCTTCTCCACCGCTGAGGACAACCAGCCCGCCGTCGACGTCGTCGTCCTGCAGGGCGAGCGTGAGCTGGCCGCCGACAACCGGGTCCTGGGCCGCTTCCAGCTCACCGACATCCGCCCCGCGCCGCGCGGCGAGCCGCAGATCGAGGTCATCTTCGACGTCGACGCCAACGGCATCCTCAACGTCACCGCGCGGGACAAGGACACCGGAAAGGAACAGAGCATCACCATCAGCGAGAGCTCCAACCTCGACGGCAGCGAAGTCGAGCGGATGGTCGAGGAAGCCGAACGCAACCGCGGACAGGACCAGGCCCTGCGCGAGGCAGTCGACGCGCGCAACGAACTGGACGCCATCGCCTACCAGGTCGAGAAGCGCCTCGGAGAGCTCGGCGACGCCGCGCCCGCGCACGAGAAGGCCCGCGCCGAGATGCTGGTGGCCGAGGCCCGCGACGCGGTCAAGAACGAGGCCGGGGTGGACAAGGTCCGGCCGCTGGCCTCCGAACTCCAGCAGGTCTTCGCGGGCCTCGCGGCCCACCAGGCAGGAGCCGCCGCGGGCGGTCCCACGGGCACCGGATCGCCGGACGGAGCCGGCCCCGGCGGGGCCACGCCGGACGGAGCCGGGGGCGACGACGATGTGATCGACGCCGAGTTCGACAAGGGCTGAGGTGCCCGCCATGCCCATCCCATCCCGGGGCCGAGAGCCCGACCCGCCGCCGGAAGGCGCCGTACAGCCGCCGCGCGGGGACCTCGAGCAGCCTGGACCGCGGACCGAAGAGGCCGAGCCAGGGCCCGACGCCGCAACCGGCACCGCCGCACCCGACGACGAGTACGCGTCAGCGTTGCGAGAGGCCGAGGACAACTGGCGGCGTGCCCTGGCCGACCTCGACAACCTGCGCAAACGCCATGCCAGGGAGCTGGAGCGGGTGGTCGCGGCCGAACGCGCCCGTACGGCTGCGGCCTTCCTGCCCGTCATCGACAACCTGGAACTCGCCCTGAGCCACGCGGGGGCCGCCGACCCCGGTGCGATCGTCGAGGGTGTCCGGGCCGTGCGAGACCAGGCCGTGAACGTCCTGGAGCGGCTGGGCTACCCGCGCCACGCGGAGAAAGGTGTGCAGTTCGACCCGGCCCGGCACGAGGTGGTCGGAGTGGTCCAGGATCCCGACGCCGACCCGAACACCGTGGTCCAAGTGCTGCGACCCGGTTACGGGGAGGCCGAGCGGCAGCTGCGGCCTGCCGCCGTGACCGTCGCCAAGCGGGAGTGACCGTCCATGGCACGCGACTTCTACGAGGTGCTCGGCGTTCCGCGCACCGCCGACCGGGACGAGATCCAGCGGGCCTACCGCACCCTGGCCCGCAGGTACCACCCCGACGTCAACAAGGACCCTGAGGCGGAGGAGCGGTTCAAGGAGATCAACGAGGCCTTCAGCGTCCTGTCCGATCCGGAGCAGCGAGCCCGCTACGACCGCTTCGGCGAGGACTTCCGGAAGATCCCGGAGGACTGGGAGGAGCAGGTCGCCGCCGGCGCCGGCAGCGGCTCCCGGTGGAGCACAGGCGGCGGTCCCCGGGTGCGGTACTCCACGTCGGGCTTCGGGGGCGAGGGGGTCGACGTCGAGGATCTGTTCGGCTCGCTGTTCGGCGGCGCCGGGCGGATGCGCGTGCCCGGCGCCGACCAGGAGGCCGAACTGCCGCTCACCGTCGAGGAGGCCTATCGGGGCGGCCGCCGTACGGTCACCCTCGCCGGACCGGCCGGGCAGCGGCGCTACCAGGTCGACGTGCCGCCCGGCACCACCGACGGGCAGCGCATCCGGCTGGCCGGGGAGGGCGGGCGCGGGAGCGGTGACGAGGCTCCCGCCGGGGACCTGTACCTGAGGGTGCGGATCCAGCCCCACCCCGAGTTCCGCCTCGACGGCCGGGACGTCCACGTGAAGCTTCCGGTCACCCCGTGGGAGGCCGCGCTGGGCGCGACCGTGCCGGTGCGCACCCCGAGCGGTGCCACGGCGAAGGTGACCGTGCCCGCCGGGTCCTCCAGCGGACGGCGCCTGCGGCTGCGCGGCGAGGGCATGCCGAGCCCTCGCGGCGCTGACGGAGACCTCTACGCGGAGCTGCGGATCATGGTGCCGCCCCGGCTGAGCGACCGGGAGCGCGAGCTGCTGGAGGAACTTGCCGCTGTCTCCTCGTTCGACCCCAGGAGGACCTGATGACCGACCGACCGGCCAAGGCCCGCCCACCCCACGCGCAAACGACCGAGGCGGGCGTGCAGTACGCGATCGTGCCCGTGCCCATGCTCTCCCTGGAGACCGTGGCCCGCCGCTCAGGCCTCCATCCCGACCTGGTCCGCCGGTTCGTCGCCCTCGGACTGGTGGACGCCGGTCCTGACGCCTCCGGACGACTGGTGTTCGCCCCCACGGCCCCGGCCGCCCTGGCCCGCGTTCAGCGGCTGCGTACCGGGCTGTGCCTGAACTACGCGTCCCTCGGTCTGGTGCTCGACCTGCTCGACCGCATCAGCCTGCTCGAAGCCGCGCTGCGGCGTGCAGGCATGAGGAGTGATCTACCACCATGGACATGAACCGCCTGACCCAGAAGTCACAGGAAGCCCTGCAGGAGGCCCAGAGCGCCGCCGGCCGCCTGGGCCACACCGAGGTCGACGGCGAACATCTGCTGCTCGCCCTCCTCGACCAGGAGGAGGGGCTGATCCCGCGGCTGTTGCAGCAGTCGGGCACCGAGCCGGAGGACTTGCGCGCGGCCGTACGCGAGGAGCTCTCCCGCCGGCCCAAGGTGACCGGCCCGGGGGCGGCGCCGGGCCAGGTCTTCGTCACCCAGCGCCTGGCCCGGCTGCTGGACGCGGCCGAGCGGGAGGCCAAACGCCTCAAGGACGAGTACGTGTCCGTGGAACACCTGCTGCTGGCGCTGGCCGAGGAGGGCTCGGCGACCGCCGCCGGGCGCCTGCTGAAGGAGCGCGGCGTGACCCGCGACTCCTTCCTGGGCGCGCTCACGCAGGTCCGCGGCAACCAGCGCGTGACCTCCGCCACCCCCGAGGTGGCCTACGAGGCCCTGGAGAAGTACGGCCGTGACCTGGTCGCCGAGGCCAGGGCCGGGCGGCTCGACCCCGTCATCGGACGGGACGCCGAGATCCGCCGCGTCACCCAGATCCTGAGCCGCAAGAGCAAGAACAACCCCGTCCTGATTGGTGACCCCGGCGTCGGCAAGACCGCCATCGTGGAGGGTCTGGCCCAGCGCATCGTGCGCGGTGACGTGCCCGAAGGGCTGCGCGACAGGACGGTGTTCGCCCTCGACATGGGCTCGCTCGTGGCGGGCGCCAAGTACCGCGGTGAGTTCGAGGAACGCCTCAAGGCCGTGCTGAGCGAGGTCAAGGCCGCCGCCGGGCGGATCCTGCTCTTCGTCGACGAGTTGCACACGGTCGTCGGCGCGGGGGCCGCCGAAGGAGCCATGGACGCGGGCAACATGCTCAAGCCCATGCTGGCACGCGGCGAACTCCACATGATCGGCGCGACCACCCTGGACGAGTACCGCAAGCACATCGAGAAGGACGCCGCCCTCGAACGCCGCTTCCAGCAGGTCCTGGTCGACGAGCCGAGCGTGGAGGACACCATCTCCATCCTGCGCGGCCTGCGCGAACGTCTCGAGGTCTTCCACGGCGTCAAGATCCAGGACACCTCACTGGTCGCGGCCGCCACCCTCAGCCACCGCTACATCACCGACCGTTTCCTGCCCGACAAGGCCATCGACCTCGTCGACGAGGCATGCGCCCGGCTGCGCACCGAGATCGACTCCATGCCCGCCGAACTCGACGAGATCACCCGCCGGGTGACCCGCCTGGAGATCGAGGACGCCGCCCTCTCCAAGGAGACCGACCCCGCGAGCAAGGCCCGCCTGGAGGAACTGCGCAGGGAACTGGCCGACCTGCGCGGCGAGGCCGACGCCAAACACGCCCAGTGGGAGGCCGAACGGCAGGCGATCCGCCGCGTGCAGGAGCTGCGCCAGGAACTGGAGCAGGTCCGCCACGAGGCGGAGGAGGCCGAACGCACCTACGACCTCAACCGGGCCGCCGAACTCCGCTACGGCCGCCTCCAGGACCTGGAGCGCCGACTCGCCGCGGAGGAGGAGCAACTGGCCTCCAAACAGGGGCAGAACCGGCTGCTGCGCGAGGTCGTCACCGAGGAGGAGATCGCCGAGATCGTCGCCGCCTGGACCGGCATCCCCGTCTCCCGCCTCCAGGAGGGCGAACGCGAGAAACTGCTGCGCCTCGACGACATCCTGCGTGAGCGCGTCATCGGTCAGGACGAGGCCGTCAAGCTCGTCGCCGACGCCATCATCCGCGCCCGCTCCGGCATCCGCGACCCGCGCCGCCCCATCGGCTCGTTCATCTTCCTCGGCCCCACCGGCGTCGGGAAGACCGAGCTGGCCAAGACCCTCGCCCGGGCCCTGTTCGACTCCGAGGAGAACATGGTCCGCCTCGACATGAGTGAGTACCAGGAGCGGCACACCGTCAGCCGGCTCATGGGCGCACCGCCCGGATACGTCGGCTACGAGGAAGGCGGCCAGCTCACCGAGGCCGTACGCCGCAAGCCGTACTCGGTCGTGCTGTTCGACGAGGTCGAGAAGGCGCACACCGATGTCTTCAACACCCTGCTGCAGGTCCTCGACGACGGACGCATCACCGATGCTCAGGGCCGCACGGTCGACTTCCGCAACGCCGTGATCATCATGACGTCCAACATCGGCTCCGAGCACCTTCTCGACGGCGCCACCGCCGAGGGTGAGATCAAGCCGGACGCCCACGCCCTGGTGATGGGCGAACTGCGCGGGCACTTCCGCCCGGAGTTCCTCAACCGTGTCGACGACATCGTGCTGTTCAAGCCGCTCGGTGAGCGCCAGATCGAGCGGATCGTGGAGCTGCAGTTCGACGAACTGCGCCGCCGCCTCGCCGAACGCCGCATCACCGTCGAACTCACCGACTCGGCACGCGAGTTGATCGCCCACCAGGGCTACGACCCGGTCTACGGGGCCCGGCCGCTGCGGCGTTACATCTCCCACGAGGTCGAGACACTGGTCGGGCGCGCCCTGCTGCGCGGCGACGTCCAGGACGGCGCGAAGGTCCGCGTCGACGCCGAGCACGGAGAGCTGGTGGTCACCTACGACCAGCCCCAGGACGTGAGGGGAGCGAGGGCGGCATGAGCACCATGCAGGCCACCAACGTCACCTGCCCGCACTGCGGGCGCACCAACCGGGTACCCGTGGCCGCCGAGGGCCGCCCCATGTGCGGCAACTGCAAGCAGCCTCTGCCGTGGATGGCCGACGCGGGCGACGACGACTTCACCGAGGTCGTCGAGCAGGCCACCGTCCCCGTCGTCGTAGACCTGTGGGCCACCTGGTGCGGCCCCTGCCGCATGGTGAGCCCCGCACTGGAGAAGGTCGCCGCCGACCTCGCGGGACAGATCAAGCTGGTCAAGGTCGACATCGACGAGAACCCGCGCCTGGCGCAGCGGTTCGAGGTCCAGGCGGTACCGACACTGCTGGTCCTCGACAAAGGCCGAACCATCGCCCGGCAGGCGGGTGCCGCACCTGCCCCTGCCCTGCGGCGGTGGGTGCAGCAGTCGATCGCGGGCCACGAATCGGCCGGGAAAGGATGATCGGCCATGACCGTACGAACCGACCCCCACCTCGCCCTCGTACGCCCAGTCACCCCGCGCGCCCAGGGGTGCGAGGAGTGCTTGGCCACGGGTTCCCCCTGGGTCCACCTCAGGCTCTGCCTGACCTGCGGCCACGTAGGCTGCTGCGATTCCTCGCCGAACCGGCACGCCCGCCGCCACGCCGCCGCCGACGGCCATCCGATCGTGGCGTCGCTGGAGCCCGGCGAGGACTGGCGGTGGTGCTTCGTCCACGAGGCGTTCGTGTGATGTCCGGCGACGAGACGCGGCCGGGCGCGGCGCCGGTGCCGGACGAGGTGGAGGAGAGCGTCCCCTTCGAGACTCCCGACCTCCACGGCGCCTATCCCCGCCTGTCGGACGATCAGACGGCCCGCCTGGCGCAGCACGGCCGGCGGCGCGCCGCCGAGGCAGGTGACGTGCTGATCCGGGAGGGCGAGCGGTGCGAGGTGTTCTACGTCGTCCTCAGTGGCTCGATCGCCGTCGTCGAGGGCTACGGCACACCCGGCGAACGCCTGCTGCGTGTGCACGGCCCCGGTCGCTTCATCGGCGAACTCGGCCTCCTGAACGGACAGGTGGCCTTCTACACCGCCGTGGTCAGGGACCCCGGCGAGATCCTCGCCCTGTCCATGGATCAGCTGCGTGACCTGGTGACCCGGGACTCCACGCTCGGTGACGTGGTGCTGCGCGCCTGCCTGGGCCGCCGTGCCCTGCTCGTCGGGCAGGGAGCCGGTTTCCGCATCATCGGCTCGCGCTATTCGCCCGACACCCGTCGGCTGCGCGAGTTCGCCGCCCGCAACCGGCTGCCGCACCGCTGGATCGATCTGGAGACGGACCAGGAGGCCGAGGCTCTGCTGCGCCGCTTCGGGGTCGGTCCGGAGCAGACGCCGCTGGTGATCTGGCGGGACACCACCCTGCTGCGCAATCCGAGCAACGCCGAACTGGCCCGGTTGATCGGCCTGCCGCGCCTGGAGTCGGGCAACGGCCGCGGCGATGTCCTGATCGTCGGCTCCGGTCCGGCCGGTCTCGCCGCCGCGGTGAACGCCGCCTCGGAGGGCCTCGGCACGACCGTGGTCGAGGCGATGGCCACCGGCGGCCAGGCCGGCACGTCGTCCCGCATCGAGAATCTGCTCGGCTTCCCCTCCGGCATCTCCGGCGCCGAACTCACCGAACGCGCCGTGCTCCAGGCGGACAAGTTCGGCGCCCGGATCAGCCTCCCCGCGGAGGCGGCCCGGCTCGAACGGCGGGACGGCCACTACGCCGTCGGGTTCGCAGACCGCAGCGAGCTCACCGCCCGTACCGTCGTCCTGGCCACCGGCGCCCGCTACCGCCGCCTCCACGTGCCCGGCATCGAGCCGTTGGAGGGCGCGAGCGTCCACTACTCGGCGACCGTCTACGAGGCCCAGCAGTGCCGTGCCGACCCGGTGGCGGTGGTCGGCGGCGGCAACTCCGCGGGCCAGGCCGTGTTGTTCCTGGCCGGGTACGCACCACAGGTGTATCTGCTCGTCCGTGGGCAGAGCCTCGATGCGCACATGTCCCGCTACCTGATCGATCAGATCGAGCGCCACCCGCGGGTGCGCGTCCTGCTGCACACCGAGGTGACCGAGGCGCTCGGCGACAAGGAGCTGGAGGCGGTGACCGTGGTCGACCACCGTACGGGCGAGCACCGCCACCTCGAAGTGCGGGCCCTGTTCGTCTTCACCGGGGCGGACCCTCACACCGATTGGCTGTCCGGCGCGCTCGCCCTCGACGCGCGCGGCTACGTGCTCACCGGCGCGGAGGCGCAGGCCTGCTCCGTTCCCGAACTGTGGCAGAGCCAAGGTCGCGACTGCCTGACGTTGGAGACCAGCCTGCCCGGCGTGTTCGCCGCCGGCGACGTCCGCAGCGGCTCGGTGAAGCGCGTGGCCTCCGCGGTCGGCGAAGGCGCGATGAGCATCCACTTCGTGCACCGCTACCTGGGCCACACGGCCGCACCCGGCGGCACCGACAGCTCCCCGCACACCCGTCCGAAGGAGTCCGCTTGGCTCGCATGACACCCAGCGGGCGACGACATCACGAGAAGGAGAAGGAGGCAGGGGAATGGCCACACCCGTCCGACGCCACCGCGGTGGCGCACTGCAGGACAGGCCCCTTGGCTGGGCACGCAATCCGCTGACAGAGTTCGACCAACTGCTCAGCGAGATGAGCGGACTGATGGAGTCCACGGTGGGAGGTGCCGCTCCCGCAGTCGTGTGGACACCCCTGGCGGATGTCACGGAGTCGGACGACGCCTTCCACGTCGGGATCGAACTGCCCGGCGTCAAGAGCAAGGACATCAACGTCGAAGCGAACGGCCAGGAGCTGGTGGTCACCGGAGAGATCAAGGAGAAGGAACGCAAAGGCGTCCTGCGCCGGAGCACCCGCCGCACCGGAGCGTTCGAGTTCCGGCTGCGGCTGCCCGGAGAGGTCGACGCCGAGAAGATCAATGCGCAGATCTCGGACGGAGTGCTCACCGTCACCGTCCCCAAGGCCGAGGTCGCGAAGCCCCGGCACATCGAGATCAGCGAGACGAGTGAAAGCACCGAGAACAGCGGCTGAGAGGCGAGCGCCGCGGTTCCGGACGCACGTCCGGCACCGCGGCCGGGCCGGCGAGGCGCGAAGGGGGGAGCAGGCACCGCGGGGCTCGCCTGGCCATGTCTGCTGGTCCTCGCGGTCGAAGGCGGTCACCGTACGGCTGCGCGACGTCATCCCGTTCAGGCAAGCCGTACCTCTGCCAGGGCCGAACAACGCCTCGACGACGAGATCGAACAGATCACACAAGCGGTTCGAGCGGTAGTCCCGGGCCAAGAGCCTTGCGAACGGCAGTTACGCGCCGACGGACGGACCCGGCCGGCCCGTCAGCGCACCGGGTGACCCCCATGACAGCGGCGACCGGCACAGAAGGAGGCAGCGATGAAATACGACGGATTCCTCGCCCACGTACGCGAGCGAGGCGAATACAACGACCAGGACGAAGCCGCGAACGTCACCAACGCCGTACTGGAGGTGCTGGCCCAACGGATCAGCCCGGGGGAGGTCAAGGACCTCGCATCCCAGCTGCCCGGCCCGCTGGGACAGGTTCTGAACCAGGCAACGCCCCAGCAGGCGCAGAGCTTCGGGATCGAGGAGTTCTACCGCCGGGTCGCCGAGCGCACCCCTGCCCGGCCGCGCACGGCGCAGTGGGACGCCAGCGCGGTCCTGACCACCGTTGCCGACGCGGTGACCGGCGGTGAGCTGAATCAGGTAATCAGCCAACTCCCCTCCAGTTACGCGGCCCTGTTCGGCAAGGCCGACCTCGCGGACTGAGCCCCTGCCAAGGCCTTCGGCCAGGGGCAGCCACAGGTTCAGCCCTCCGGAGGGGGCTGCCACCTTGGAGAGAGTCGGTGTGCACCGCCTGTTCCCCTCGCCCCTCACAGCAGGAGGTCGAAGACGGCTCGAGCCTCGTCCCAGTGCTGGGTCTGAGGGTTCTTCAGGTCGGGGTGGAGGATCTTGAAGCTCTGGGCAAGGGCCAGGCTGAGTCCGCCGATGATGTCCGGATAGGCCGCCTCGGTCTCCTCATCGGGCGTGCGGTCCAGAGCGGGATGGGTGGCGAGCTGTTCCAGGATCGGCTTCAGTTCCACTTCCTGGTCGATCTTCCGGAAGTGGTGAATGCTCTCCTGCAGGCCTTTCGTGATCGGCAGGTCACAGGTCCGGATGATGTCGCGCCCGTTGGCCTTGGCGGTGGCCTGGGCGACGGTCAGCAGATCGTAGAGCTTGGCGTCGACGAAGTCGCTGTAGCGCTTGAGATCGTTCTTGTCGACGTTCAGTCCTGCGGCCGCGCGAAAGAACCTCTCGAATCTGGCGATGGACATCACGGTCATGACGGCAACCTCCGGCTGCGGGAGCCGGGTGACTCCCGGCCCCTGGGCTTCCCAGTCAGCCTGGCCAACGGAGGCGCGCGAACGCATGCGCATGTCGGGCCCAATTAGCCTCCCTGTATTGCCCTGCCAGGCCCATGCGTTCGACTGCCCGGGTGGTCGGACCGGCGTGCGGGGCGAGCGCGCTCGGGAGAGGCCGGTGAACGGCAGCCAGGGCCGGTTGACGCGGCCCATCCCACCCATTGGCGTCGCAGGGCTTTGCCGGACTCCGGCTCCCGGGCGGACACGAACCGGGGTGGTCGCCGGCGCGGCGTACGGTGCGTGCCGGGGTGCTGCCTGAGCGGGTCTTCGCCGTGGGGGACGCGATCGTGGCCCGGTGGTGGGAGCAGGCCCTGTGATCTGGCCGTACGGCCTGCACCTGTCGGCGGGGCCCGGCGTGTCACGTGGCGTCGACGTTACCTGGGCGGCGTCTGTGGGCACTTGGGGTCGCGGGGCAGCCGACGAGAAGGGTCCAGTCATGCGGGAGTCGTCGCAGGACGTTACGGTCGTGGCTCTCCTGGCGGATCCGGACGCGCCGACGGAGATCGCGCAGCGCATGGCCCGGACTCTTCCGGCTCGGCTCGCCGACAAGTCGGGCCCGAGGCGACGTTTCGACGTCGAGGTGGTCAGTGAGCCCTTCACGTCGGGGACGGAGGACCCGCCCACCTTGATGCGCCGGATCATGGACCGCGGGAGTGCGGAGAACTGGGACATCGTCGTGGCCCTCACCGACCTTCCGCTGCACGCCCACGGGCGCAGACTCGCTGTGAATCTGAATCACGAACACGGCTTGGCGTTGCTCTCTCTTCCTTCACTGGGCGGCCTGCGGCTGCCGGTGAGGGCCCGTCGGGCCGTCGAAGAAGCCGTGCTCGGCTTGGCGGCTCCGCGGACCACCGGGGCGGAGGGACCTCCGCGAAGCCAGCCGCGGCTGGGGTCCTTCGTGAATCGTCACGCGGCTGTTCATCCGGGCTCAACCGGTGAGAAGGAGACCGGCGATCTTCGGTACGTCGTCAGCGGGCCGCGCGGTTACCTGCGCGTGCTCGTCGGTATGGTCCGCGCCAACCGGCCGTGGCGCTTGGTGCCGGGCTTGTCGAAGGCCCTGGCGGCCGCACTCGCCACGGGAGCGGTTGCCACCGTGAACTCCACCGTCTGGAGCCTGGCCGCGTCCCTCAGCACGCCACGCCTCGTGATCGCCACGGTCGGATCTGTCACGCTCATGATCGGCTGGCTGATCGTGGACGCGGAGCTGTGGCATCGATCACCGGAGAGCTCTCCGGAGGCGAGGCAGAGGGCGCGGCTCTACAACGCCTCGACGGTCATGACCGTGGGGATCGGTGTGCTCGTCTGCTACGTGGGTCTGATGGTCGTCAACTGGGTGTGGGCGCTGTTCATCCTCAACGACCAACTGTTCGCTTCCGTGACACGGACCCCCCTGCACGCCGAGGAGTACGTGACGCTCTCCTGGTTCGTCGCTTCGGTCGCCACCGTGGGCGGCGCGCTGGGATCAGGTTTGGAGAGCGACGATGCGATCCGGGCAGCCGCCTACTCGAAGCGCGAACAGGAACGTCGTCGCATGCTCCAAGATCACGATGATCAACCCTCGAAGTGAACCGACTACCGGCACGACCAGCAGCGAGGCGTCGGAGCGCGGTGCCGTCCGGAGGCGGCGGAGCGGCCGACAGGCCCCGGCAGGGCGTTCCGGCTAGGCTCACATGGGTGAGGTGGCTGCGGACCTTCAGGGAGGTCGTGCGATCCGGGCTCACGATCGAGGAGACGCGGCTGGAGCCCCTGCTCGCGCTCCGCACGGCTGCGGGGGTGGCGCTCGTCATCGGGGCAGCGCTGTGGCTGGTTTCCCCTGCGTACGCCGCGTCCGCCGCCCTCGGTGCCTACTCCGCGGGTGGGGCCACCTTCCAGCGGACCTGGCGTCCGCGCAAGGTGATCGCGCTCGGCGCGGGCGCGGGTCTGGCACTCAGCACCTTCGTGGGCTACCTGGCGGCGGGGCGCCTCGTGACGTTCCTCCCGCTGCTGGCCGTATGGGCTTTTGCCGCGGGGATGGCATGGGCCCTCGGCTCGACCGCCGGCATCGTCGCAGCGACGACGGTCGGCAGCATGCTGGTGACCATCACCCTGCCGACGAGCGTCGGACGAGCCCTGGAACACGCCGGGGTCATCGCGCTCGGAGGCGTGACGCAGGCCGTGCTGATCCTGCTGTTCCCGATCCGCCGCTGGGGGGCGCATCGTGACGCGCTCGCCGATGCCCTGGCCGCCGTGGCGGACTACGCCCGCCGGCTGCGGCAGGACCCGGCCGCCCCGTTCGACCCGGTACCTTTGATGACGGCCCGGGACGCGGCCGCCGTGACGCCATCACAGGCCCGCACCCGTCCCCCGGCCCTGCACGGACCCCGCGGCCTCGCCGAGCGCATTCTGCCGGTCCTCGCCGCGCTCGCCGACCCGGACGTCGGCGCCCCGGCGGAGGGACCCGGGCGGGACCGCGCGCGAGAGCTGCTCGACAGGGCCGCCGACGTCCTGGACGCGGCAGCCCGTTCGATCCGCCGCGGCACTCCCGCCGAGGTACCGCCGGGGAGCGCGGACGTCCTGCGCGTCGACCAGGAACACGAGGTACTGGAGGGGCCCGCCCGGCAGGCCGCCGAACGGCTCGTGGAACTGCTCGCCGAGGCATTGGAGATCGCCGGGAGCGGCGGCGCGCGCGACAAGGCGCCTACGCCGTCCGGCCCCGCGAGCGCCCACTTCCGGGTGCGCCCGACGATGCTCCGGCTGCTCCCGGTCGTCGTCCGGTCGGTCCGCCGTGAACTCCGCCGGGACTCGCCCGTGTTCCGGCACGCCGTCCGCCTGGCGGCGGTGGCCACGCTCGGCTATCTCATCGCTTCCCGGCTACCCGTGGGCCACGGCTACTGGGCGCCCATCGCCTCGGTGATGGTGATGCGGCCCGACTTCCACCGCACGTACGCGCGCGCGGTGGGCCGTTTCGCCGGGACCCTGGTGGGGGTGGCGCTCGCCACCGCGATGGTGCGGGCTCTGGGCCCGGACGCCCACGTGTTCGGCGCGCTGGCGGTCGTCTCGGTGGCCCTGTCGTACACGCTGAACCGTACCGGCTACGCCTACTCCCAGTGCTTCACTGCCGCGTACGTCGTCTTCCTGCTCGGCATGGGCGGTCAGGCATGGGAGCAGACGGTCCCGGAGCGGGTGGTGCTCACCCTGCTCGGCGGGGCCTTGGCCATGCTGGCGTACGTGGTGTACCCCGCATGGGAGACCCCCCGGCTGCCGGGCCGGCTTGCGGACTGGCTCGCCGCCGACGGCCGCTACGCGGCCGCAGTGCTCCGCAGCCACGCCGAACCCACCCGGGAGCATCGCGCCGACATGCGCAGGGCCCTGCTGGCCAGCAGGGAGGCACGTGCCGCCTGGCAGGAGGCGTACGACCAGGCAAGGCAGGAACCGGTCCGCCCCAGAGGTCTGACATCGCGCGAGGCGGAGGAGGCGCAGGAGGCGCTCAAGGGACTCGACCGGGCAGCAATGCTGATGGAGAGCCATGTCCCGCAGTCCGACAGCCGTTCCACCCCCGAGGCCGAGCGGCTCGCCGAGGCCCTGGAAGCGGACACCGCGCAGGGGGCAGTCGACGTGCGGGAGCACAGGAATCCGGACTGGGGGCGGGTGGAGGAAGCGCTCGATGCGTGGGACGGAGCCGCAGCCGGGGAGCGGAACCCGGTGCTACGGCGCGGGGTTGCACTGCAGAAGCGGGCCCTGGAGGACCTCAGGACAGCCGTGAGCCGCACACCCCTGGAACGGGACGTCGGCTCCGCTCGCGAGGAGCAACGGGTGCGGGCGGCCGTGGCTGAGGGTGACGGATCAGGACCCGCCCACCGGGGTGGGTGACGGTTCCGGCTACGGGGAACGCCGCAGCGCGGCGTGCTGGCGAACGGGTGGACGTGCGGGCCCCTCTCTGCGGTGACAGCCTGGGGAAGCGGCGATGCGCGACATGACCAAGGCCCACCCGGCGGCAGGACAGGGGTTATGAGGCAGCCCGACGCGGACACGAGCCGCAGCAACCTGCGGCCCGTCCCCCGTGCTGGGCCCGCTGCTGCGTGGCGGGCGCACCGTGCCGGAAGGACGCGAGCACTGGAGGTGTGTGATGAGTGCAGACCCCTCCCACGAAAGCCCTGGTGGTCACGTACTGGTCCTCGCTGCCGGCTCTTCGAGCCTGCACATCGCTCTGTTCGCGGCGGACGGTGAAACGGTGGCGGCCCAAGACGCCTCGGAACCCCCGGGGCCTGCTTCGGTGGTGGAACTGCGGAACTTCCTCAGCGAGGTGCCCGCTCCTGCGTCGGTCGGTCACCGCATCGTCCACAGCGGTCCGCACCTGGCTGGACACACGCTGATCGACGCACGCGTACGGACTCTGCTGGCGGACGTCGCCGATCTCGCGCCGCTGCACGGTGCCCCTGCCCTGCCCGTCGTTGATGCCGCACGAGAACTCCTGCCTGACGTTCCTCATGTCGCCTGCTTCGACACTGTCTTTCACAAGGACCTGCCGGCAGAGGCGCGCACGTACGCCGTGCCGGAGCGATGGCGAGCCGCATACGGGCTGCGCCGGTACGGCTTCCACGGGCTTTCCTACGCGTGGGCACTGCAGAGAACTGCGCAGGCCCTGGGCCGATCCGTCGACAACCTCCAGGTCGTGCTGGTGCACCTGGGCGGCGGCTGCTCGGCCTGCGCCGTCCGGAACGGACGCAGCGTGGACACCACCATGGGCCTTACGCCGCTGGAAGGCCTGGTGATGAGCCGGCGCAGCGGCAGCCTCGACCCCGGCGCGCTGCTCTGGCTGCAACGGCGGCACGGTCTGAGCACGGACGAATTGGATGACGCACTCCACCGGCATTCCGGTCTGCTCGGCCTCTCCGGCACTTCGGGAGACACCCGGGACCTGGTGCGTGCCCGCGCGGAGGGTGATGGCGCGGCCGCGTTGGCGCTGGCGACGTTCACACTCAGCTGCCGCAGGGGCATCGCCTCGATGGCCGCATCGCTGGACCGGCTGGACGCGCTGGTCTTCACCGGGGAGATCGGCGAAGACCAACCCGAGGTACGCGAGGAGATCTGCTCGGCCCTGACTGTTCTCGGTATCCGAGGCGGGCTGCTCGTCCCCGAACTGGAAGATTTGATGCGGGAAGGCCTCCGACGCATCGATCAGGCGGGGAGAGGTGTCCCGGTCCTCGTGGTCGCAACCGGCGAGACACAGCAGATCGCCGCCGAGACCCGACGGGTGCTCGGCATGTGACTGGCTGACCTGAATCAGGGTGTCGCGGTCAGTACGGCGCAGGCCGTGAAGCCACGAAAGAGCCGGCTCAACCACGACGATCTTCCAAGTCACGCATGAGCCCCCATCTGCAATTATTACGCTGGCGGCATACACCACTGACGTCATAACGGGAGGGACGCGGTTCTCGCAGTCACCTGCGTGCTCGACGACACGCCACGACGGCAGGAGTCGTCCCCGACATTTGGCCGGGCAGTGCTGCGGTCCGACGCGAGGGCCCTCACGGAGACGTCGCGGGCGCGGCCGGTCAGCCGCGTTGCCGGCGGGCGCGCAGGGCGTTCCAGTGGCGTAGCCGTTCGCTGATCTGGGCTTCGTAGCCGTTGCGGGTGGGCTGGTAGTACGTCTCGCGGTCCATGTCGTCGGGGAAGTAGTCGTCACCGGAGAAGCCGTCGGCTGTGTCCGGGTCGTACTGGTAGTCCTTGCCGTAGCCGAGGTCTTTCATCAGCCGGGTCGGGGCGTTGAGGATATGGGCGGGTGGCATGAGTGAGCCGGTGTGCCGGGCTGATCGGTGTGCGGCGTTGAAGCCGCGGTAGACGGCGATGGACTTGGGGGCGGTGGCGAGATAGACGACGGCCTGGGCGATCGCCAACTCGCCCTCGGGGGAGCCGAGTCGCTCGTACACGTCCCAGGCGGCGAGGGCCTGCTGGACGGCGTGCGGGTCGGCCATGCCGATGTCCTCGTTCGCGAAGCGGACCAGGCGGCGGGCGACGAACAGCGGGTCCTCGCCGCCGTCGAGCATCCGGGCGAGCCAGTACAGGGCCGCGTCCGGGTCGGAGCCACGCATCGCCTTGTGCAGCGCGGAGATCAGGTTGTAATGGCCCTCCTGCGCCTTGTCGTACAGCGGGGCACGCTGCTGGATGTGATGGGCGAGCCCGGCGGTGTCCAGGGTGGTTTCGGTGTCCGGGAGGGCTTGGAGCTGTTCGGCCATATTGAGGAGGTAGCGGCCGTCGCCGTCGGCCATGGCGATCAGTGCGCGGCGGGCGTCGTCGTCCAGGGGCAGATGGTGGCCGGTGAGCTGTTCGGCGCGGTCGAGGAGCGTGGACAGTGCGGCTTCGTCGAGGCGTTTGAGGACGAGGACCTGGGTGCGGGAGAGGAGGGCTCCGTTGAGTTCGAAGCTCGGGTTCTCCGTGGTGGCGCCGATCAGGGTGACGGTGCCGTCCTCGACGTAGGGCAGGAAGCTGTCCTGCTGGGCGCGGTTGAAGCGGTGGATCTCGTCGACGAACAGCAGGGTGCCCTGGCCGATGCCGCGTCGGCTTCGTGCGGTGGCGAAGACCTTGCGCAGATCGGCCACGCCGGAGAAGGTGGCCGACACCGGTTCGAAGGCCAGGTTGCCAGTGTTCGCGAGGAGCCGGGCGATGGTGGTCTTCCCGACGCCGGGCGGGCCCCACAGGATGGCGGAGCCGAGGCGCTGCTGGGCGACCATGCGGCCGAGCGGGGCGTCCGGGGCAAGGAGGTGGTCCTGCCCGACGACATCTTGCAGCTGGGTGGGGCGCAGGCGGTCGGCGAGGGGCCGGGCGGGCTCCTCGCCGAAGAGCGGCAGGGTCACTTCGGTCGGTTCCATCGGTCTCTCGGGTGGCAGGCGGACGTGTGCGGACAGGTGCGTACGTGTGCGGACATGACGAGCCTTGCACGGGGCACTGACAGGCGTCGGCTCAGCCGCTCGTGGGGAAGCTCGCGGCGCTCATCGGGCACCGGGGCGGTCGCGTCGCGGCAGCCGCTCGACGGCCAGGTGGTAGGAGTCCTCGACCACGTCGGTGACCAGCCGCTCAGTGACACCGGGACCCGGCCCCAGTGAGATCCAGTGCCTCTTGTCGAGATAGCGGCCCGTAGTGATCGAGGCGTGGCCGCGCTCCAGTGCCCGCGCGTGCTCGGGTTCGCACTTGACCGTGATGATCTGTTCGTCCGGGTCGTCGGTGACGATCAGGAACACCTTGCCCGCGACCTTGTACACGTCGAGCCCTGGGGTGAAGGGGTAGCCGTGGCTGACGTCGGGGAGGGCCAGGGCCACCTGTCGGGCGGTGTCCTGGAGCCGGTCGCCGGCCGCGCTCACCGGGCCGCCCGCGTGCCGGTGCCGTAGGTGTGCGGGTCGACAGGCCGCTCGGCCTTGGGCAAGTGAGCGACGACGAGCCGGTAGGAGTCGGTGACGAGCTCCCTGACGAGCTCCTCGTCGACGCCTTCTCCGCTCTCCAGCGTGATCCAGTGCCTCTTGTTCATGTGGTAGCCGGGGGTGATGTGGCGGTACTGCTCCCGCAGAGCGTGGGCCTCACCGGGGTCCGCCTTGAGGATCACCACGGGCCGCCCGGGGACGTCGGTCATCAGCATGAACACCTTGCCGCGCACCTTGAAGACCTCCCAATCAGGACCGAAAGGGTGTTCCAGCTGAGCTCCGGGGAGCTCCTCCGCGCAGTCGGCGGCGGTCTTGTGCAGGGCCGGTCCGTTCATGGGCGTTCCCTTCCTCAAGTGGTGACGGACTGTGGCATCGAAAGAGGTGGGGGGCGCGCCGCGCGGGCGCGGCGGCACGTCCCATCCTTCCGTCGCAGCCAACCAGAAAGGCAGTAGGCTGCGGACACGTGATGGTCGACAGGCGACACCCTGACCCGAGCGGAAGCGCGGCCGGTCCGGCTGCGGTACCGCTGTACGGTTTCCAGCCCCCGGTCGGTACTCCCTACGGCCTTGAAGTGAGCACCGTCGAGGACTTCTTCACCCACCACGACGACTGGCCGTGGAACCCGCCCCGGCCGGGCCGCGCCACCTTCCACTACCTCATCGCGGTCACCGAAGGCGAACTACGGCACGACGTCGACCACGTCACGCGGACCGTCGCCCCCGGCCAGTGGCTGTGGGTGCGCCCCGGGCACGCGCAGTGCTGGCATCCGCCCGGCGCGGCCCGCGGCCCGTTCATCCTGTTCGAACCGGACGTGCTGAGGCCCGACATCGCCCGCCTCCTGGCCCCGCTCACCGCGCACGAGGCCCCCGCCGTGCTCAGCCCGCACCCCGACGACACCGCCTGGCTCCAGCAGACGGCACTCCAACTCCTGGACGAACACCGCGCACTGGGGCGCCGCCCCCTCGACATCCACCACGCTCTGCGCCGCAGCCTGCTCGAATCGCTGCTGCTGCGCCTGGCCAACTCCCCAGGCATCGCCCACGACGGCACGGCCGCGGCCGGCACCGGCCGCGCCGACAGGTACGGACGCTTCCTCGACGCCCTGGAGCTGCACTTTCGCGAACTGCACCGCGCCGCGGACTACGCCGAGTTGCTCGGCTGCTCGGTCCGCACCCTCAGCCGCACCGCCCGGGACGCCACCGGCAAGGGAGTACGCGAACTCATCGACGACCGGCGCCTCCTGGAAGCCCGACGCCTGCTCGGAGTTGCCCGGTGGGACGCCCGGACCGTGGCCGTCCACCTCGGCTTCACCGACCCCGCGAACTTCGGCCGCTTCTTCCGTGACCGCACCGGCCTCACCCCGGCCGCCTACGCGGCCCGCGAAGCGAGGACCGACGCTTGACGGAAACGCGGCGAACGCCGGGCTTGCCCGTCAGGAGGCAATGGCTGTCTTCGCAGTCTGCGCGTTGTCGCACCGCTCACCTGTCAAGGGCCCGCCGGATGAACATTTCACGGGTCGCGCTGGAAGCGCGCGACACAGCCGCATGATCCACCGTCATGTCGAACCCGTGGAAGCCCCCGCCCCACATGTGCAGATCGACGCTCACTCCCGCCTCGGACAGGCGGCCGGCGTAGATCAGGATCTCGTCGCGGAACCCCTCGGCCGAGCCGGTGTCGATGTAGGTGCGCGGCAGCCGGCCGAGGTCCTCGGCGCGGGCCGGCGCGGCGTACTGCGACACGTCCGGGCCGCCGCGCCGCTCGCCCAGTACGGAGGTCCACGCGTACAGGTTGCTGTGGCGGTCCCATACGCCTTCGCGGTCCACCATGCGACTGCTGTGCGTCTCGAAGCGGTCGTCGAGCATGGGGCAGACCAGAATTTGGTGGCTGAGCGGGGGAAAGGCGCGGTCGCGGGCGAGCAGCGCGGTCCCCGCCGCGAGGCCGCCGCCGCCACTGACTCCGGTGATCATGAGTCGCTCGGGGTCGATGCCGAGTTCGGCCGCGTTCTTCGCCATCCACACCAGGCCCGCGTAGCAGTCCTCGACCGGCGCGGGATCGGGGTGATCCGGCGCCAGTCGGTACTCGACCGACACGACGACCGCACTCCCGTCGATCACGTGTGGGAGGAGATGACTCACGTGGTCGCGGCGGCCCCCCATGATCATCCCGCCGCCGTGGAGGCTGAGGATGCCTCCCTTGGGGCCTCGGTCCTCGGCGGGGCTGAGGATCAGCACAGTGATGTCCGGCGCGCCTTCCGGCCCCGGTACCTGGCGCTCGTCCACCCGCACTCTGCCGCCCGCCGTCAGAGCCTCCGAATCCAACCCGGGGGAACCCTGGGCGATCTGCCGTCGGATCTCTGACAGGGCCTCGTCCGACAGGGCCGGAAAGACGGCTCCCCGCGCCTCCTCGACGGGCGCGAGTTCCGGGTCCAACGGGGGCCGGATGGTCAAGGCATCAAAGGGGTCTGCCGCTGTCATCTGTTCTCCTTCGGCAACGACGGGGAGCGGCGGCGCTCACCGCCGGGTCGAGGTACTCACGGCGCACGATGTGTGGGTGCGAGTCGATCGACTCGCTGTGTCCGATGACCTTGTCGCGTCCCGCGATCAGTTCTCAGTCGTCGAGGACGACGACGTGCTTGCCCGGCGTGGTGCCGGACTCAAGGTCAGCCTGGGCGTCACGGACCTGTTCCAGGCCGTGGTAGACCTTCGCGACCGGGACCTTGAGGCGTCCTTCGGCGATGGTCTGGAGCTGGTGGGCGAGGACGTCGGCCGGGAAGTCGGCGGCCTCACCCACGTAGCTGGTCAGCCGCACCCC
>NZ_JBEXFB010000018.1:112541-212797 GCF_040606575.1 Streptomyces sp. NPDC005402 | reverse complement strand
CGCCCGGTTACATTCCGAACCCGGAAGCTAAGCCTTACAGCGCCGATGGTACTGCAGGGGGGACCCTGTGGGAGAGTAGGACACCGCCGAACAATTTTTGAGAAAACCCCGTGCCTTTCGGCACGGGGTTTTCTGCGTTCTACGCTATTTCACCAGCTTTGTTTCGTACGCCAGGATCACCAGGCGGCGGGTCAGGCCGGGGGCCACCACCGCGTCGCCGGTCGCCACCGCGCGGATGCCGGACAGGAGGTCCTCCGGCTGGGCGTCCTTGACCAGGAAGCCGGAGGCTCCGGCACGGAGGCCGGCGTAGGCGTACTCGTAGAGGTCGAAGGTGGTGAGGATGAGCACGCGGGTGCGGTCGCCGGTGGCGACGATGCGGCGGGTGGCCTCGATGCCGTCCAGCCCGGGCATGCGGACGTCCATCAACACCACGTCGGGGTGCAGCTCGGCCGTCATGCGGACCGCCTCGGCGCCGTTCGTGGCTTCGCCGAGGACCGTCAGGTCGTCCTGGCTCTCCAGCAGCATGCGGAAGCCGAGGCGCTGGAGGGGCTGGTCGTCGGCGATCGATGCTCGTGCGGGCGGGGGTGGCGGGCGTCGGACCGCGGGCAGTATTCCAGGTGAGGCGGGTAGTACTCGGGTACTACTGTGGCCCGCATGAGCTACGTGATCCGGTCCGTACGCGCCCACGAGTGGCCCGCCGCGAAGGAGTTGCGGCTTGCGGCCCTGCAGGATCCGGTCGCGCCTCTCGCCTTCCTGGAGACCTACGAGGAGGCCGTCGAACGTCCCGACTCGTACTGGCGGGAGCGGACGGCCAAGGGTGCCGAGGGAGCCGACGGGGCTCAGACGATCATCGCCGAGGCGCCGGACGGGCGGTGGGTCGGGACGGTGACCGTGCTGCTGGAAGAGCCCGGGACCACGGACTGGGCCGGATTTTCGGTCGAGCGGAAGCAGGGGCATCTCGTCGGGGTGTTCGTACGGCCCGAGGAGCGCGGGAGCGGGCTCACCGATGTGCTGTTCGACGCCGCTGTGGAGTGGGCGTGGGCGCACGGCGCCGAGCGGGTGCGGCTGATCGTGCACGAGGACAACGGGCGGGCGCAGCGGTTCTATCGCAAGGTGGGCTTCGAGCCCACGGGTGTGCTCGTGCCGCTGGCGGCGACTCCTGGGGAGACCGAGCTGGAGTTCGCGTTGGAGCGCGCCTGACTCGCGTGATGTTTTCCTGTGCCGCCGTCAGGGATCATGAGGCATGCGTCCGGACGACTGGCACCTCACCGAAGACATCGACGACTTTCTCGCCCGCGCCGGGGAGTTCCTGCGCTCGCGTCCCGTCCCGCACATCATGCAGCTGACCTGGACGGCGAGGCTTCGCGCTCGCGGGGCGGCCGCGTACGACGCCGAAGGCGCTGTCTTCGGTCTGCTGGAGCGGGCGGGCGAGGTCCACGCGGCCTTCTACCGGCTGTCGCCCCACCGCGGGCTGGGCCTGACTCCGCTGACCGCCGAGCAGGCCGACGCCCTCGCCGCCCGTCTGGTCGCGCTGGGTCACTCCGTTCCGTCCGTCAGCGCGGACGACACGACCGCGGCCGTTTTCGCCGAGGCGTGGCAGCGGCACACAGGGGCGACGCCGCGCGGGTCCGGCTCTGTCTGCACCGCCTCGGCACGCTCGTGCCGCCGGAGCCATTCCCGGCGGGCCGGGGGCGGTCTGTGGGGGAGCGGGACCATGAGCAACTCATGGAGTTCTGCCGTGGGTTCGCCGCGGACGTGGGGGAAGCGGTCACCATCGACGCCGACTCCTGGGCCGGCACCCGTTTCTCCGGCAAGAGCTACCTGTTCTGGGAGTCCCCGGACGGCACGCCGGTCTCCATGGCGGGGGCGAACCCGATGGTCGCCGGCCTGGTCCAGGTGGACCCGGTGTACACACCGGCCCACCTGCGTGGTCGTGGCTACGCGGGCGCCGTGACGGTCGAGGTGAGCCGGGCCGCGCTGGCGGCGAGCGCCGGGGATGTCGTGCTGTTCACGGACGCGGCCAACCCCACCAGCAACGCGCTCTATCGGCGGCTCGGGTATGTGCCGGTCGTCGACTGGGTCGTGTACGACTTCTGAGCTCTTGGTTTCTGATCTCTACGCCGGGAGGTCTGCGTCCGGCCAGCGGGTGCGGGCCTGTTCGCGGGAACGGAGCAGGGCCAGGGTCGGTAGCCCACGGTCCGCTCCGGCGGCCAGCAGCTCGGGGAGCTGGGGAAGCGGGGCCACGGCGGCGACGTCGTCCAGGACGAGCGTGAGTGGTGGGTCGAGGCGACCGGAGGATGACCGTTCGGCCATGCGCCGGCCACGCTCGACCACGCTTGAGGTGAGGGCCGTCAGGAGGGGCATCGCGCCCGGATCGGTCCTGGGGTCCTCGATGGATTCACCCACCACATAAAGCGTGCCCCCTTCGTCGACGAAGGAATCCAAGGCGAGGGCATCATTTCGGTTGGGAGTGCATGCCTCGCGGATGTTGACCGTGAAGAGGGCGGAGAGGGCTCGACTGGTCAATTCCTGGGCGATGTCGCGGCGTTCGGGGTGCGCGGTGAGGGCCGCTTCGAGTTCGCCCGCGGAGCCGGGAGCTGCCTTCGGGTTGGTGCGGAGGGTTTTCACGGCGTCCTGGACCTGTGTGCCCTGGCACCAGCGGTGGACGTGGCGGATGGTGCGGGCGTCTATGGCCGCCGCGTGGAGGTAGCTGCGCAGGAGCGTTTCGGCCACGTCGGCCACGGCCCGGTCGATCTTCGCGGTGGGGCGGATCGGGGCGAGGAGGGCCTGCGCTCTCGCCTTGGCCGTTTCCTTGGTCGCGCAGCCTGTGATCGGGGACCAGTGGAGGCGGGCCGGGGTGTCGCAGAGATGGGTGGGGTCGTAGACGTGGACCGGGCCCAGTTTGGCTCTGGAGTCCTTGGTGTCCTGCCAGACGGCCGGGTTCGAGGTGACGACGAGGGCGGGGCCTTCCGCGTCCCTGATGGCCTGGGTGGCGGTGGGGTGGCGGGCTTCTCGCGGGGCGTAGAGGACCGCGCCTTCGGCGGGAGGTGTTTCCCACCCGCCCATCCGTACACCGGTCGTTGTCGGGTGCGGGTGGCCCTCGCGGGGCGGACTCGCCGTCGGCGTCGGCGTCGGCGGCTGCGGCTGGGTGGGGGTGGCGGCCGGTGGCTGCGCCGGGTACTGCTGTTCCATCGTGGGCTGTGCCGGGCTCGGGACGGGCGCTGTGGCCGGTTCCGGCGCCGGTCTCGGTGCCGGAACCTCGTGGGCTGGTACCTCGTGGACCGGTACCTCCTGGGCCGGTCCTGGTTGCGGACGTCGTGCCCGGGCCGCCAGTTTCTCCGCTCTCGTCCTCGCGCGGACCGCCCTCCAGCGGGCCAGGGTCCCCATCACGAAGATCGTCAGGACGATCAGGATCAGCAGCTGGCCGATGAACAGGCCCCAGACCAGGCCGTAGCCGGAGAGCTGGCCGGCGGGGGTGTCGGGCCAGGCGCCGGGGAGGTCCTGGGGGTGGCCGATGAGGTGGCGCATGGCCATCGGAGTGCGGGTGAAGGTGACGCCCCTGGGCCAGTCGCCGTGGGCGAACAGGCCGGCGAGACCCGTTGCCGCCCAGACCAGCAGGGTCATGCCGAGGAGGAAGGCGAGTATGCCGACCAACAGCCCGTCCGGGACGCCTCCCTGGCCTCCCTGACCGCCCTGGTGGCGGTCGTCCGGTCTCACCACTGCCCGCTCCTCCTACGCCACCGTCGACTCGGAGTCGCCCATGTGCTGTTCCACGAAGGCCGCGGCCCGCTCCTCAGCCTCCAGTTCGGCGGCGCGCAGGGCGTCGTCGGTGAGGTCGGTGGAGGACTCCGTCATCGCGCGGTCGGTGAAGACCAGGGGGCGTTCGGTCTCGGTGATCAGGTGTTTGACCACCTGGACGTTGCCGTTGACGTCCCAGACGGCGATGCCGGGGGTGAGGGACGGGATGATCTCGACCGCCCAGCGGGGCAGGCCCAGGACGCGGCCCGTCGCTCGTGCCTCGTCGGCCTTCTGGGCGTAGATCGTCCGGGTCGAGGCCATCTTCAGGATCGCCGAGGCCTCCT
This sequence comes from Streptomyces sp. NPDC005402, assembly GCF_040606575.1. NCBI lineage: Bacteria > Bacillati > Actinomycetota > Actinomycetes > Kitasatosporales > Streptomycetaceae > Streptomyces > Streptomyces sp. NPDC005402. The sequence goes on along the minus strand of NZ_JBEXFB010000018.1, from coordinate 208,715 downwards.
TCGCCGCCGCTCCGTCCACCACGTCGGACAGGTGGTGAACCACCGCCACGAAGGACAGGCCGAGCCGGCGGCCGAACTTCAGCAGGCGCTGGAAGAGCTGGGCCACGAACGGGCTGGCGATGATGTGCCAGGCCTCCTCGACCAGGAAGATGCGCTTCTTGCGGTCGGGGCGGATCCAGGTGTGTTCCAGCCATACACCGACGATCGCCATGAGGATGGGCATGGCGATGGAGTTGCGGTCGATGTGGGACAAATCGAAGACGATCAGCGGCGCGTCCAGGTCGATGCCGACCGTGGTCGGGCCGTCGAACATGCCCCGCAGGTCACCGTCGACCAGTCGGTCCAGGACCAGGGCGACATCGAGGCCCCACGCGCGGACGTCCTCTATGTCGACGTTCATCGCCTCGGCCGACTCTGGCTCGGGGTGCCGTAGCTGCTCGACGATGTCCGTGAGGATCGGCTGGCGTTCGACGATCGTCTCGTTGACGTAGGCGTGCGCGACCTTCAGCGCGAAGCCGGAGCGCTCGTCGAGGCCGTGGCCCATCGCGACCTCGATGATGGTCCGGAGCAGGGCGAGCTGGCCGGTCGTCGTGATCGCCGGGTCGAGCGGGTTGAGACGGATCCCCATGTCCAGGGCGGCCATCGGGTCCAGGCGGATGGGAGTTATGCCCAACTCCTGCGCGATGAGGTTCCATTCACCGACGCCGTCCTCGCCCTGGGCGTCGAGGACGACGACCTGGCGGTCGCGGAAGCGCAACTGCCGCAGGACGTACGTCTTCTCGAGCGCCGACTTGCCGTTGCCGGACTCGCCCAGGACCAGCCAGTGCGGGGCCGGGAGCTGCTGGCCGTAGAGCTGGAAGGGGTCGTAGATGTAGCCCTTGCCGGAGTACACCTCGCGGCCGATGATCACGCCCGAGTCGCCGAGGCCGGGCGCGGCGGTGGGGAGGTAGACCGCCTGCGCCTGGCCGGTGGAGGTGCGGACCGGCAGTCGGGTCGTCTCGACCTTTCCGAAGAGGAAGGCCGTGAAGGCGTCGGTGAGGACGGACAGCGGATCGCGCATGCTTTTGCCCCTACCTTCGAATGCCGGTGGCGAACGGAAGCGTGTTCACGAAGGCGCGATGGTGTTCTCGGTCGCACCACTCCAGTTTCAGATACGACTTGCCGGCCGAGGCCCGGATGGTCCGCTTGTCGCGGGCCAGGGCCTCGGGGGAGCGGGAGGAGACGGTGATGTAGCCGACCAGGTTGACCCCGGCCGCGCCGCTCGCGAGGTCCTCGCCGCGCTGGTCGAGCCGGGTGTGGGCGGCGATGTCGCGCGGGTCCACGGTCCGGTTCATCTTGGCGGCGCGGGAGGCCTCCGCCTCGTCGTTGGTCTTCTCGGTCAGCATGCGTTCGATGGCGATCTCGGTGGGTTCGAGGTCCATGGTGACGGCGACCGTGCGGATGACATCCGGGGTGTGGACGAGCAGGGGCGCCAGGAAGTTGACGCCGACGGGGGTCATCGGCCACTCCTTGACCCAGGCGGTGGCGTGGCACCAGGGCGCGCGCGTGCTGGACTCCCGCGTCTTGGCCTGGAGGAACGTCGGCTCCATGGCGTCGAGTTCGGCCGGCCAGGCGTTGCGCTTGGTCATCGCCTGGATGTGGTCGATGGGGTGGTCGGGGTCGTACATGGAGTGGATCAGCGACGCCAGCCGGCCCTGCCCGAGCGGCTGGCGTACCCGGATGTCGGCCTCCTGGAGGCGCGAGCAGATGTCGGTCAGCTCGCGGGCCATGACGACCGCGAGGCCCGCGTCCTTGTCCAGCTTGCGGCCGGACTGGGGACGGGCGGCGCGTGCCATCGCGTGGGCCTCTCCCGCCAGTTCACGCGTGTAGTGCATGCAGGCGACGAGGTACGCGCGGTGCTGCTCGCTGCTGGTCGACACCATCGACTGGAGTTGGTCGTACGACGTCTGCAGCCACGGCAGTGCCTTGTCGTCCCCGCGCATGGCGACGTCCTTGGCGTGGGCGTCGGGGTCGGCGGGGAGGGTGCGGGCGAGCATCTGGATGCGGGTGACGAAGCCGTCGCCGTTGGCCACGTGCTTGAGGAGGGTGCCGAAGCGGTCGACGAGGGCTTCCTGGTCCTCGGAGTCGCGCAGGCCGACGCCGGGGCCCTCGATCTCGATGGCGGCGGTGACGGTACGGCGGTCCGCGTGCAGCAGTACGGCGATCTCGTCGGGCCCGAACGGGGCGGCGAGCCAGTTGATCCGGCCGATGCCGGGCGGCGGGCCGACCTCGACCTCGCGGCCGTCGACGTGGGTGCCGGCCTCCATCACGGAGGAGCGGTAGGTGGTGCCCTGGCGCAGGGTCCGCTTGTAACTGCGGTTGATCTCGAACCACTTGTAGAACGTGCGGCGCTTGTACGGCACGTAGACCGCGGCCAGCGCGACGAGGGGGAAGCCCATCAGCAGGACGATGCGCAGGGAGAGGACCGGGACGAGGAGCCCGCACATCATGCCGAGGAACGCGCCCACGATGATGAGCGCGATCTCGCCCGTCTCACGGTTGCGGCCGACGATCGCGTTCGGCCGGGCGCGGCCGATCAGATATGTACGGCGGGGCGTGACCGTATGCGACACGTGGGACTCGGTCGTCAACGCCCGTCACCTCCTGTGCTGTTGCTGCTGCCGTTGCGGGTGTTGCCGGCGTGTGGGCTGTTCACCGGGTTGCTCGAGCGGGGAGCGGGAGCGGCGGAGGGGACAGATCCGCCGCCTCCGTTCGGGGTGCGCGAGCTGTGGGCGGCGACTCCGCCGGACACCGGGTTGCTCGGGCGGGCGCCCGAACCTCCGGAGGACTGACCGTTGTTGTCGGCCCGGGAGCTGTGGGTCTTGATGCCCTGGGCGACCAGGGTGGCCGGGGAGCTGATCACCGCGGCGGCCTTGCCCTCGGCGCCCTGCATGATGCGGTTGCTGCGGGAGCCGGCGATCTCGTCGCCGAAGCCGGGGACGAAACGGTAGATCATCGCGCTGGCGAAGATGGCGAGCAGGATGATGGCGAGGCCGGAGACGACGGCGGAGAAGGCGTCGGGGCCGTCGTCGGAGGAGAGCGCGCCGGCGAGGCCCAGCACGATGACGATGACCGGTTTGACCAGGATGACGGCGATCATGATGCCGGCCCAGCGGCGGACGTGGCCCCAAAGGTTCTTGTCGACGAGGCCGGCGTAGACGACGGTGCCGAGGAGGGCGCCGACGTAGAGGAGGGCGGCACGGATGACGAGCTCCAGCCAGAGCACTCCGGCGGCGAGGATGCTGACCAGGGAGACGACGATCAGCATGATGGGGCCGCCGCCGATGTCGTTGCCCTTCTCCAGGGCGCCGGAGAAGGTGCCGAAGAACGTGTCGGTCTGGTCGCCGGTGGCCTTCGCGAGGACCTCTGAGACGCCGTCCGTGGCGGAGACGACGGTGTAGAGGATGAGGGGGGTGAAGGCGGACGCGAGCACGGTCAGCCACAGGAACCCGATCGCCTCGCTGATGGCGGTGGTGAGGGGGACGCCTCGCACCGCGCGCTTGGCGACGGCCAGCAGCCACAGGAGAAGGGTGAGGATGGTCGACGCGGCGAAGACGACGGCGTACTGCTGGAGGAACTTCTGGTTGGTGAAGTCGACGTTCGCGGTCTCCTTCACGGCCTCGCTGAGCTTGCTGATCGTCCAGGCGGCGGCCTTCGCGCAGCTGTTGGCGAGGGAGGACATGGGGTCGAGGGGGGAGGTGGGGGTGTCGTTGATCGACCCGCCGCCCTGCTTGCTGCTGCGGTCGCTTTCGCACAGGGCCTTGGCGGTGCCGCTGAGCAGGCGGCAGGCGGCGTCGTCGGTCGGCGTGGGAGACGGGGAGGGCGTCGGGGCGGCGAAGGCCCGGGCCGCCAGCAGGACGGTCGCGGTCTGTACGGCCGTGACCGCCGCGGCGGTCTTGAGTACGTAGCGATTACCGCGCATAGGTGAACCCTCCGTACTCGTCGACTGCCTTCGCCATCTCGTCGGCGCTGGAGGCCGTGTCGTCGCCTGGGACGGGCGTCGGGCCTTCCTTCTGGGACTGTGTGACGATCTTCCAGTCGCCGGCCGTCCACTCGAGCTTCATGGTGACGGTGAACCAGCTGCTGGTGACGGGGTTCGTGGAGTTCTCGCCCGCCATGCCGAGCAGGCCGCTGCACCAGACCTCGACGGTCATGTCGTTCTGGGAGGACTCGGTGACCTTGGTGCCGATGGGGTTCGTACGGGACACGAAGGTGTAGCCGGCGGGCGTGGAGCCGTCGTCGTTGAGGCCGATGCTCTTGCTGAAGGCCGGGGTGTAGGCAGTGTCCAGGCTCGACTGGAACTCGGCCAGGCGTGAAGGGGCGATGATGGCCTGGAGCGTGGCATCGCGTTGGGTCTTGTCGAACATGCCGGCCGCGCCCAGCGCCACCGAGTAGTTCGCCGCCGCGCTCTGGGCGCCCTGGGCGTCGTGCGCGTATCCGGCGGGGATGACACCCGGGGTGGACCGCACCGGCTTGGTGCCGCTGGCCGCCGTGGAGGTTGCTCTGGGCTGGCCCCCCGCCCCCACCTCCGAGGATGCGGAATCGTCTCCTCCGCGGTTCGCGAAGGCGATTGCGGCGATCAGGAGGACGATGACGCCCACCACCGTGACCAGGCTTCGGGAGGACGAGCGGCCGGAGCGGCGGGCGCCGCCGTACACGTCGGTGGTGCCGCCCGGCAGGTGGGTGCGGGTCTGGCCGGTGCCGCCGTAACCGCCGGAGCCGTCCTGGTCGTCTCCGAGACTCATGCCGCTTACGCCCCCTCGACGTGGTGCGGAGAAGTGCGGGAAAACGCGTACGGGTACGACGGTAGCCGTGCTGGTTCCCGCGCGGGCGCGGTGTGGTGACTCGGCATCAGAGTCATCGGAGTCATCGGGGAGATGGGAGACATCGGGGGAACGCAACCTCAGCCGGTGGGCACTGCGGACGGGTGGGGTAGGTGGTACCGGGCGCGCCCGGCCGGACCGGAGGTGCGTCGACCGGACGCGGCGGCTATACGGCCATGCCGTACACGATGGTGAAGAGTGTGCCCAGCGATCCGATGATGAAGACGCCGGTCAGGCCCGCGATGATGAGGCCCTTGCCCTGTTCCGCGCTGAAGGTGTCCCGCAGGGCGGTGGCGCCGATGCGCTGTTTGGCGGCACCCCAGATGGCGATGCCGAGGCAGAGCAGGATGGCGACCGCCATGACGACCTGGATCATCGTCTTCGCCTCGGTGCCCAGCGCCCCGAAGGGGCCCCAGTCCGGAGCGATCCCGCCGATGATGGTGTTGATGTCTCCCTTGTCGGCCGCAAAGAGCATGTAAGTCACCGCCCCTGGTGGGTAGTTCCGTCCCCCCTGCGAGTGCGCAGGGGTCAGGCCTCATTGTCGCCGACAATTCCGCCGTCGTATGTCGACTTGGCGCCATTGGTCGGCGGGTTTCGTACGAATGACTGTCTGGTCACTCTGTGTATCACGCAAGGTCACGCCGGGCAATGAGGCCTGAGCGGAACCTGTTGTGTGGTTCCGTCGTTGACCCCTCTTACGACCTGCGGCGCTTCTGGCACCGATGTTCTGCGGGTGAAGGCTAACCCGCAGGGCCATAGGTATGACGAACGGGCCGCGGCAGGGGTGCCCGCGGCCCGCTTGTTGACGGAGAGTCAGCCGGTGAGAACGGTCACTTGACCGCGTATGCACGGCGAACGGGCCGCGACCGGATGTCGTGGCCCGTTGCCGTTGTGCCGCCGAGGGGACCCCACGTCCCCCTCTCAAGGGCGGCGCCCCCGTGACCCGACGGGGACACTCAGGAGCTGTCGGTTCAGCCGGTGAAGGCGGCCAGGCCCTGCGGCGTGCCCAGGCCGGTCGGGCCGTCGTAGCCGGACGTGGCGGTGCAGAAGTAGCTCGTCGAGCAGGTGCCGTTGTTGCCGGACGTCACGTCGTTGAGGGCGGAGGTGTCCGCGTAGGGGTACTTGGCCGGGTAGTCGCTGCTGCCCGGGGTGCCCGCGAGGGCGTACACCGACGCGATGATCGGGGCGGAGGCGCTGGTGCCGCCGTAGGTGTTCCAGCCGGTGCCGTCGGAGCCGTAGGAGTCGTAGACGGAGACGCCGGTGGCCGGGTCGGCGACGGCGGAGACGTCGGCGATCATGCGCTTGGTGCAGCCGGTGTCGGTCTGCCAGGTCGGCTTGGCGTCGTAGGCGGAGCAGCCCGAGCCCGTGCCCTCGGTGGAGCTGGTCTTCCAGACGCTCTCGGTCCAGCCGCGGGAGGTGGAGGAGGTCTTGAGGGCGGTGCCGCCCACCGCCGTCACGTACTTGGAGGCGGCGGGGTACTCGGCGCCGTAGCCCTCGTCGCCGGCGGAGACGGTGATGGCGACGCCGGGGTGGTTGAAGTACGAGGAGTCGTAGGAGGTGTCCGAGGAGGACTCGGAGCCGCCGTAGGAGTTGGAGACGAACTTGGCGCCCAGGGTGACGGCCTCGTTCACCGCCTTGCCCAGGTTGGCCATGCTCGACGAACTCGCCTCGACCAGCAGGATCTTGGCGTGGGGGGCGATGGCGGAGACCATGTCGAGGTCGAGGGAGATCTCACCGGCCCAGCCGCTGTCGGCGGTGGGGAGGGAGGTCGTGGAGCCGGTCTGGGAGACCTTCTTGAAGCAGCCGTTGGCGGTCGTGCACGCCGGCAGGCCGTAGTAGCTGCGGTAGGTGGCCAGGTCAGCGGCGGCGTTGGGGTCGTCGTAGGCGTCGACGATGGCGATGGTCTCGCCGGAGCCGTTGTTCGCGGACGCGGAGGTCAGGCCGTAGGCGGACTGGAGGTCGCTCGGGCCGTAGCCGGTCGGGGTGGCGGAGGAGGCGTTCGGCTTGAGCGTCTTGGCGGTCACGCCCTTCAGCGCGGCCTGCTTCTCCATGTACGCGGTGGTGCCGCCGGTGACGCGCAGGGCGTTGCAGGCGGCGTAGCCCTTCTTGGGGGTGGCGTCACACGCGCTCTCGTACTGGACATGGGCCTTGGCGACGGCGGTGGCGACGGCCTTGGCGCTCACGTGGTCGGGCGTGGCCGCGGTCGCGTGGACGGCGGTGCCCAGTCCGGCGAACACGAGGGCGGAGGTGGCCACGGCGGTCGAGCCGATCCGACGCCATCTGCCGGATATGTGGGGGGAGTTGGGAGTACGCAACGTACAGCCTCCTGAGAGTGGTTGCAGAGGCCTGCAGTGGGGGACCACCGGTGAGGTTCCCGGTGGGGGCGGCGACCCGCGACGACCATCCCCTTGTTGAGTACGTGACAACAAGACAGGTGGTGGAATCCTGACTTCCGCCTTACCGAAGGGCGTTGGGGGATTGCTGATCAATGGCGGTCGGATGGGCGGAGGATGGTCACGGCTTGACCATCTACACGCGTCGCACACAACTCCCGGGAGCGTGAAGGCGGTTCAGGACTGCCGGTTCAGCGGGGCCTGAGGCCGTACAGCAGGTGGTGGACCAGTCCCGGTACGGAGGCCATGGCGGCCTCGGTGGTGAACTTGCCGGTGACGGCGAAGGACGCGAGGCCGTGGAGGGCGGTGCCCACGACGAGGGTGAGGTGCTCCGGGTCGCCGTCGACGATCTCGCCGCGCTGCTGGGCGGCGGCGACGGCCCGCTCCAGGGCGCCCACCGTGCGGTCGATCGCGGCGGTGATCTGCTCGGCGGCGTCGGGCTCGTGCTTGCGGGCGTACATCAGTTCCAGGAGCTCGGCGTTGTCGATGGCGAAGCCCAGGTAGGCCCGGGCCAGGACGGTGAGGCGGTCCTGGAGGGGGAGCCCCGGTTCGTCGGCGGCCTCGAGCGCCTCGGCCATGCGGTCGTACCCGACCAGGGCGAGGGCGTTGAGCAGGGCCTGCTTGTCCTTGAAGTGCCGGCCGGGGGCGGCGTGGCTGACGCCGATGTCGCGGGCGAGCTCGCGCAGGGAGAGGGAGGCGGCGGTGCCCTTGTCGCGGAGGGTGCGCTCGGCGGCGGCGAGGAGGGCGGAGCGCAGGTCTCCGTGGTGGTAGGGGCGCGTCTCGGGCTTCTCGGCTGGCATGGAGGCCATCGTATCCGGATGTTGGCGGCGCCATCATTGTTGTCATTGACAGCATTGTTGGCGGCGTCTACATTCGACGTATGGCTACGGACAAGCAGCAGAAGTGGAACGCGACCCGCCTCCCCGACCAGACCGGCCGCACGGCCGTGGTCACCGGGGCGAACAGCGGTATCGGACTCCGGGCCGCGCAGGCCCTGGCCGGGGCGGGCGCGCACGTCGTGTTCGCCGTACGGGACCCGGAGCGCGGCGAGGCGGCGGCCAGGACCGTGAACGGCAGCACGGAGGTCCGGCGGCTGGATCTGGCGGACCTGTCGTCGGTGCGGGAGTTCGCCGCGGCGTGGGACCGTCCGCTGGATCTGCTGATCAACAACGCGGGCGTGATGATGGTCCCGCAGCAGCGGACGGCGGACGGCTTCGAGATGCAGTTCGGCACGAACCACCTGGGCCACTTCGCGCTGACGAACCTGCTGCTGCCGTATGTCACCGACCGGGTGGTGACGGTGTCCTCGGGCGCGCACCGCTGGGGCGACCAGCGGATCGACTTCGACGACCTGAACCGGACCTCGGACTACGACCCGAGGGGCGTCTACGCCCAGTCCAAGCTGGCGAACCTGCTGTTCGTGCTGGAGCTCCAGCGTCGGCTGACGGAGTCGGGCTCCCGGGTCCGCGCCCTGGCCGCCCACCCCGGCTACTCGGCCACCAACCTCCAGAGCCATGCGGCCAGTGCGGCGGCACGGATGTTCATGCAGCTCGGCAACAGGTTCCTGGCGCAGGACGACACGGCGGGCGCGCTGCCCACGCTGTACGCGGCGACGCAGGATCTGCCGGGGGCGAGCTATGTGGGGCCGGACGGGCTCGGCGAGATGCGCGGCGCGCCGACGCTGGTGGGCCGGAGCGCGGCCGCGAGCGACCCTGTCGTGGCCCGGCGCCTGTGGACGGCGTCGGAGGAGCTGACGGGGACGCGTTTTCCCCAGGGTGTGGGGACGCGGGGCTGAGTCGCGAGGACGGGCCCGTGACGCCGGCCCGCCGCGTGGACCTCAGAGCCCGGCCTTCTCCCAGAACGCGCGCAGCGCGCCGACCAGGGCCTCCGGCGCCTCCTCGGCCATGTGGTGCCCGGAGTCGATGGGACCGCCCTCCAGCAGGCCGCCCGCCCAGTCGCGCCAGACGGCCAGGACGTCGCCGTAGAGGTCGGGCAGGTCGTCCCGCGTGGCCCACAGGATCTGGAGCGGGCGGTCGATGCGCCGGCCGGCCCGCTGGTCGGCGTCGTCGTGCTCGCGGTCGACACCGAGGCCGGCCCGGTAGTCCTCGCACATGGCGTGCACGGTGGCCGGGTCGTGGATGGCGTGCCGGTAGTCCTCGTACGCCTCGGCACCCATCTGCTCGGGCGTGGCCGTGTACCAGGCGTCGGGGTCGGCGTTGATGACACGTTCGGCGGGCTTGGCCGTCTGGCCGAGGAAGAACCAGTGCCACCAGCTCGCGGCGAAACCGGCGTCGCAGCGGCGCAGGGCCTCCCCGATCGGGATCGCGTCCAGCACGCTGACGGCGGTCACGGCCTCGGGGTGGTCCAGGGCGAGGCGGGTCGCCACATACGCGCCCCGGTCGTGCCCGACGACCGCGAACCGTTCGTGCCCGAGCCGGCGCATGACCGCGAGGCAGTCGCCGGCCATGGCGCGTTTGGAGTACGGGCGGTGGTCCGGGTCGGTCGCGGGCTTGTCGGAGCGGCCGTAGCCGCGCAGATCGGGGCAGACGACGGTGTGGCCCGCCGCGGCCAGCAGCGGGGCGACGCGGTGCCAGGTGGCGTGCGTACGGGGATGTCCGTGCAGGAGCAGCACGGCGGGGCCTCGGCCGCCGTGCCGCACGCGCAGCCGGACGCCGTCGTCGCCCTCGCACCGTGTCAGCTCGAAACCGTCGAACACACCAGCCTCCCGGGCTCGCCGTAGGGGCTCGGCTGCCCCGGGGGGGGGCGGGATCCACACCGTCTCACAGGGTGCGCGAAACCGCCGCTTGATGCGTTTCTCACCTTCGTGCGGAATGCTTTCTTCCGTGAAGCGCACGCCACGTCTCGCTCTCCACGTCGCCGCCGTCCTGCTCACCGTCACCTCGGCCTCCGAAGCGGCCGCCGACGACGGGGCCGGGCCCTTCGGGGTGACGGCGGTCGCCGCGGCGAACTCGCCGAACGCCCGGGTGGGGGCCCTGTTCGACGGAGCACAGCACCACTGCACCGCCTCCGTCGTCCGCAGCCCGCACCGGGACCTCATAGTCACCGCCGCCCACTGTCTCGACGGCAGCGACCGCGACCTCGTGTTCGTGCCCGGATACCGGGACGGCGAGGCGCCGTACGGCAAATGGAAGGTGACGAAGCGTTACCTCCCCGAGGGATGGGCCGAGGGGCAGGACGAGGACAGTGATGTCGCCTTCGCCGAGGTCGACGGGCACGTCCAGGACGTCGTCGGCGGGAACCGGTTCGTGACCGGCACCGCCACCGGGGCTACCGCCGTCACCGTCACCGGGTACCCCTCCAACCGTGAGGCGCCGATCAGCTGCACCAACAGGCCGACCGCGCACAGCCGCACCCAGCAGCGGATCGAGTGCCCCGGGTACATCGGCGGGACCAGCGGCAGTCCCTGGGTGAACGGGGACGGGCAGGTCGTGGGCGTGCTGGGCGGGCACGAGCAGGGCGGGGCGACGCCCGACGTGTCGTACAGCGTGGTGCTCGGGGCGGAGGCCGCCGCGCTCTACCGCGACGCGGTCCGCTGATCTTCGCGCCGACCCCGCCGAGTACCCCGGTTTCCTTCGGGGAAGCTCCTAGACTGGCGCGGGCGGACTCCCAGTGGGCGAGGGGCGGTTGACGGTGCGTAAGGCGTGGCTGGTTGCGGGCGCCGTGTTCGGGGCGGGGCTCAGCTTCGTGATGCTGCTCGTCGTGGGCGTCTACGTCGTCGCCGGCAACCTGGCGAACGGAGTGGGCGGGGCCACCAAGACCCTGGCCAAGGGGGCTGTTCCGGCCGCGTACCAGCCCCTCGTGCAGAAGTGGGGCAACCTCTGCCCCGCCATCAACCCGGCCCTGCTCGCCGCCCAGCTCTACCAGGAGAGCGGATTCAATCCGAAAGCCCAGAGCGCCGCGGCGGCGCAGGGAATAGCGCAGTTCATCCCGGGGACCTGGGCCACCCACGGTGTCGACGGGGACGGCGACGGCGACAAGGACGTCTGGGACCCCAACGACGCGATTCCCTCGGCGGCTTCCTACGACTGCTCGCTCGCGTCCTATGTGAAGAACGTCCGGGGAAACCTCACCGAGAACATGCTCGCCTCCTACAACGCGGGCGCCTACGCGGTCATCAAGTACGGGGGCGTGCCGCCGTACAAGGAAACCCAGAACTACGTGAAGACCATCACGACCCTGGCGGAGAGTTTCGCGGCGCCCACGACCCGCGTCGACCCCTCCCAGCAGGCCGCCGGCGCCATCTACTACGCGCAGAAGAAACTCGGGACGCCTTATCTGTGGGGCGGGACCGGTACCGCCGAGCAGGGCGGGCGCTTCGACTGTTCGGGGCTGACGCAGGCCGCGTACGAAAGTGTGGGCGTGACGCTGCCGCGCGTCGCCAACGACCAGTACAACGCCGGCCCGCATCCGGCCAGAAGTGAACTGCTGCCGGGGGACCTGGTGTTCTTCTCCAAGGACCTCACCAATTCGCGCGCCATCCACCATGTGGGGATTTATGTGGGCGGCGGATACATGATCGACGCACCGAGAACAGGTGCTGTGATCCGGTTCGACCCGATCGACACATCTGAGTATTTCGGCGCCACCCGGGTCACCGAAGATGGCGCGAAAGCGTTGCCCACGACGGTGTGACGGAACGTGAAACCCACCCCCTGAGCTGCGGCGATGTGTCTCTCTTCGATAACGTCTGCGTGATCATTCAGTGGAGTGTGGAACGTATTAACGGAAGCCGTGCGTTCCTGGGGACGTAGCCGAGCGCACATGGGTACGCCGGGAAAGACGACGAAGGGGCCGCAGCACCATGGCTGTTCTCGCCGAATCCGGGTCGAACCCCGACGTCGACCTGCTCTACGACATCAACGGCCTGGCCAAGGACGCCCCGCACTGGTTCGACCGGGCCATGGAGTACGTCGGGGAGTACGGCATCCTGCTCGGGATGGTGCTGCTCATCCTGTGGTGCTGGTGGGCGGGCCGCCGGCGCGGGGGTGAGGACGCGGCTTCCTCCGTGGCCGCGCTGGTGTGGGCGCCCCTCGCCGCCGCACTCGCCGTGCTGGTGAACGTGCCCATAAGGGGGTTCGTCGAGCGGCCCCGGCCGTTCCGGACCCATGAGGGGCTCGAGGTTCTCGTCTCCGGGAAGACCGACTACTCCTTCGTCAGCGACCACGCGACGATCACCATGGCGATGGCGGTCGCGTTGTTCGTGACCAACCGGAAGTTCGGTCTCGTCGGGATCGGGCTGGCCCTGCTCGAAGGGTTCTGCCGGGTGTACATGGGTGTGCACTACCCGACGGACGTCGTCGGTGGGTTCGCGCTCGGGACGGCCGTGGCGCTGTTGCTGTCGCCGCTCGCGATGGCTCTCCTCACGCCTTTGGCGAAGGCCGTCGAGAGGTCCTCGAAAGGTGCGTGGATCGTGCGCGCGCGAGACGGTGGACGGGAGGCCTCGGTGATTCCCGGGGCCCGGCAGGAGGCCGCGGCCTCCGAGAGAGACCTCGCCGCGTAGCGAAGAACCGCTACAGCGCCTGGGGGAACGAGAAGAACCCCTGCGGGTCGTACTGTTTCTTCACCTTGGCGAGCTTTGTCGCCGCGTCGCCGTAGTACGCCTTCCGCCAGTCCTTCAGCGTCGGGTCCGTGTAGTTCTGGTAGGCCGCTCCCGAGGCGTACGGCTTCATCGCGTCGTGGGCGCCCGTCAGCCAGGTCTGGGCCGTCGTGCCCGTCCCTCCCGCCTTCCAGGACGCGATGTACTGGGCCAGCATGCGGGAGCGGCGGTGGACGAAGGCCGTGGCCGTGGGGGAGACGCGGTTGACCGCTCCGCCGAGGGCCGTCAGGGCGATGCTGCCCGAGCCGCCCCGGACCGCGGCGATCTGCCTCAGCAGGGTCTGGATGCCGGCCGCCGAGAGGGAGCGGTCGAAGAAGTCCGAGTGGGCCGCGTAGGTCTCGCGGCCGAGGGCGCCGTGCGGGTTGCGGTTCGGGGTGGAGCCGGGCAGGTGGCACTTGGCGTCCGTGGAGAAGGACGAGCAGCCCGCGTACGCCTCCATCGCGCTCTCGTAGGAGTGCCGCCGGAGGGTGACGTTGCGGGCCGGTGAGCCGACCTTGTCGGCCAGGCGGTCGAGCGCGTTCTGGAGCTCGCCGTAGGTGCCCATGGAGAACGCCGCGACCGCCACGGAGGGCGAGCCGCCGTTCTCCAGGTGGCAGGAGGACCAGATCTCGTCGGGCTGGCCGGGACCCCACCCCTGCCATGCCTTCACCACGGCGGCGGCCTTCGACCAGGGCCAGGTCGCGTACGCGGTCACGCCCTGCGGGGCCGGGTGGGTCTTGAAGTGCAGTTCGGTCACCACGCCGAAGTTGCCGTTGCCCGCGCCGCGCAGCGCCCAGAAGAGGTCCGCGTTGGTGGACGCGTCGGCGCTCAGCTCCTTGCCGTCGGCCGTGATGAGCGTCGCCCGGGTGAGGCTGTCGCAGGTCAGGCCGTACGCCCGGGAGGCCACGCCGTGACCGCCGCCGAGGGTCAGGCCGGAGACGCCGACGGTCGGGCAGGAGCCGGCCGGGATCGTCACGCCCTTCGCGGTGAGGGCCCGGTAGACGTCGATCAGCTTGGCGCCGGCGCCGACCACGGCGGTGCCGCCCGAGGCGCGCACGCGGTTCAGCTCGGAGACATCGACGATCAGCCGGTTGTTTCCCGAGGACCAGCCGGCGTAGGAGTGGCCGCCGTTGCGGATCGCCACCCGGACACCGTGGGCGCGGGCGTAGGCGAGCGTGGTGCGGATGTCGTCGGCGTGCGCGGCGTACGCCACCGCCGCGGGCTTCAGCGCGTCGAAGCGGGCGTTGTAGAGCTGCCGGGCCGTCGCCCAGTTCGCGTCGCCGGGGCGGATCAGGGTGCCGTCCAGGTCGCGGGCGAGGGCCGACCAGTTCGCGGCGGCCGCGGCGGGCGTACGGGAGGAGAGGGACCGGCCGACGGTGCTCTGGGTGGCGCCGGCGCTTCCGCTGCCGTCGCAGGCGGCCGTCGCCACCGCCGCGATCGCGGCCGCGCCGCCCCCGATGAACGTACGCCGTTCCATGTGTCCGTGCCTTTCGTCGGCCTCGTCGGCTTCCGTGGAACGAGACGGGACTGTGGGGGTGAGGGTTCCCTGGTGGGTTCCGGAATCACACTGTGCCCTCGATGTAAGCGTTCCGTGACCTCACCGCACCTTCTGCAGGGGTTCACCCTGCGTTCACTTCCGGCCATAAGCGCCTTCACCTGATCTGCCTAATTTCGGCCTTACGCGATGCGAGGTGCGTCTCGAATGCGCATCCGTGTCACCCAGACTTCGCGCACGCCGCCGGATTCAGGACGGCGGCTCCCGGAAGGAACTCAAGTGAAGCTTCAGCGCAAGAACCGGCGGGCCCTCGCCTTCGGTGCTCTCGCCGTCTCCGGCGCCCTGGCCCTCACGGCGTGCGGCTCGGACGACACCAGCGACGCCGGTAGCGGCAGCGCGTCCGCCACCGCGGCCGCCGGCAACATCAAGTGCGACGACGCCAAGGGTCAGCTGCTCGCCGACGGCTCCTCCGCGCAGAAGAACGCGATCGACGCCTGGGTCAAGCAGTTCACGCAGGCCTGTGGTGTGCAGATCAACTACAAGGGCGGCGGCTCCGGCGCCGGTGTGACGGCGTTCAACAACGGCCAGGTGGCCTTCGCCGGTTCCGACTCCGCGCTGAAGCCCGAAGAGGTCACGGCCTCCAAGAAGGTCTGCTCCGGCGGCCAGGGCATCGACCTCCCGATGGTCGGCGGCCCGATCGCCCTCGGCATCAACATCTCCGGTGTCGACAAGCTCACGCTGGACGCACCCACCATCGCGAAGATCTTCAATGCCAAGATCACGAACTGGAACGACCCGGCGATCGCCAAGCTGAACCCGGGCGTGAAGCTCCCCAGCCTGAAGATCCAGGCGTTCCACCGCTCGGACGACTCCGGCACCACGGACAACTTCACCAAGTACCTGATCGCCACCGCCAAGAGCGACTGGCCCTACGACGGCGGCAAGACCTGGCAGGCCAAGGGCGGCCAGTCCGCCGCGCAGTCCTCCGGTGTCGCCCAGCAGGTGAAGCAGACCAACGGCGCCATCGGCTACTTCGAGCTCTCCTACGCCAAGGACGGCATCACGCCGGTCAGCATCGACACCGGCGCCTCCGCCGCGGTCGCGCCCACCGTCGAGAACGCCACCAAGGCCATCGCGGACGCCAAGGTCGTCGGCACCGGCAGTGACCTCGCGCTCAAGCTGAACTACGCGACCAAGGCCGACGGTGCCTACCCGATGGTCCTCGTCACGTACGAGATCGTCTGCGACAAGGGCAACAAGGCCGACACCCTGGCCGCCACCAAGGCGTTCCTGCGCTACACCGCCTCCGAGGACGGCCAGAAGGTCCTCGCGGACAACGACTACGCGCCGATCCCCGAGGACATCATCGCCAAGGTCCGCACCACCATCGAGGGCCTGAGCTGACCTGAGTGTGCGGTCCGGCCCGAGGCCCGTTCCAAGGGTTTCGGGCCGGACCGCACCGTCCGGTGCACCGCCGCCAGGAGCCGCACTTCGCGTGCGGCTCAGCAGACCGGAGAACCCGATGGACACCACACAGATAACAGACACACCCCCGCCCACCTCCCAGCCGAGCCTGGCCGAGCAGAAGCGCGCGGCCCGTGGCGCCACCCGTCCCGGTGACCGGATCTTCCTCGGTCTCTCCCGGGGGTCGGGCATCCTGCTGCTGGTGATCATGGCCGCCATCGCCGGCTTCCTCACCTACCGCGCCTCGATCGCGATCAGCAAGGACGACGCCAACTTCTTCACCGCCTTCGAGTGGAACACCCAGCTCGACCCGCCGAAGTTCGGCATCGCGGTCCTCGTCTTCGGCACGATCGTCTCCTCGATCATCGCCATGGCCATCGCGGTCCCGATCGCGGTCGCCATCGCGCTGTTCCTCACGCACTACGCCCCGCGCCGACTGCGCGGCCCGATCGCCTACGTGATCGACCTGCTCGCCGCCGTGCCGTCCATCGTCTACGGCCTCTGGGGCGCCCTGATCCTCGTCCCGCACATGAACGGCCTCTACGGCTGGCTCGACGACTACCTCGGCTGGACCGGCATCTTCTCCTGGCAGCAGGGCGCGCCCCGCTCGATGCTCACCGTCGGCATCCTGCTCGCGATCATGATCCTGCCGATCATCACCAACGTGAGCCGCGAGGTCTTCCGCCAGGTCCCGCAGATGCACGAGGAGGCGGCCCTCGCCCTCGGTGCCACCCGCTGGGAGGTCATCCGCATGGCGGTGATCCCCTTCGGCCGCTCCGGCGTGATCTCCGCCTCGATGCTCGGCCTCGGCCGCGCGCTCGGCGAGACGATGGCCGTGGCCACCGTGCTCTCGCCGACCTTCGACATCCAGGCCAGCCTGCTCGACCCGGGCGGCGGCACCTTCGCCCAGAACATCGCCAGCAAGTTCGGTGAGGCCAGCGAGACCGGCCGGGACGCGCTGATCGCCTCCGGTCTGGTCCTGTTCGTCATCACCCTGCTGGTCAACGGCGCGGCCCGCATGATCATCGCCCGCCGCAAGGAGTACTCGGGGGCCAACGCATGAGCACCGCAATCGCCGACAAGCGCCCCAGCACCCTGCGCGGCGCCAGCCTCCCCAAGTGGACCCCGTACGCCACAGCCGCCGGCTCCGTCGCCCTCGGCCTCGGCATCAGCGCGGCCGCCGGCCTGGACAGCAGCATCCAGTGGGCCCTGATGGCCGCGGTCCTGTTCGTCCTCGGGACGTACGTCATCGCCGCCCGCGTGGAGGGCCGCCGCCAGGCCAAGGACCGGGTCGCGACCTCGCTGGTCTGGGTCGCCTTCCTGCTCGCCGTCATCCCGCTGGTCTCCCTGGTGTGGTCGACGGTCTCGCGGGGCGTGAAGGTCCTCGACTTCTACTTCCTGTCCCACTCGATGGGGCTGGTCGCCGACTCCGAGCCGGGCGGCGGTATCTACCACGCCATCCTCGGCAGCCTGGAGCAGGTCGCCCTCGCCACCGTGATCGCGGCGCCGATCGGTGTGCTCACCGCGATCTACCTGGTCGAGTACGGGCGCGGGAAGCTCGCCAAGGCCGTCACGTTCTTCGTCGACGTCATGACGGGCATCCCGTCGATCGTCGCGGGTCTGTTCAT
This sequence comes from Streptomyces sp. NPDC005402, assembly GCF_040606575.1. Lineage (NCBI taxonomy): Bacteria > Bacillati > Actinomycetota > Actinomycetes > Kitasatosporales > Streptomycetaceae > Streptomyces > Streptomyces sp. NPDC005402. The sequence continues at coordinate 191,277 of NZ_JBEXFB010000018.1, read as the reverse complement.
CCTCTCGATCATGCTGATGTTCGACATGCAGCCCTTCGGCTTCGCCGGCTCGCTCGCCCTGGCGATCCTGATGATGCCGGTAGTCGTCCGCTCCACGGAGGAGATGCTCAAGCTCGTCCCGAACGAGCTGCGCGAGGCGTCCCTGGCGCTCGGCATCCCGAAGTGGCGCACCATCCTGAAGGTGGTCCTGCCGACCTCGATCGGCGGCATCACCACCGGCATCATGCTGGCGATCGCCCGTATCGCCGGTGAGACCGCGCCGGTGCTGCTCCTGGTCTGGGGCAACTCGCTCATCAACGCCAACCCCTTCGAGGGGGCACAGCAGTCGCTGCCGCTGTACATCTACCAGCAGTACGCGAACAGCGCGGGCGCCGGTGCGGCGTACGACCGTGCGTGGGCGGCGTCCCTGACGCTGATCGCCTTCGTGATGATCCTGAACCTGGTGGCCCGCGGCATCGCCCGCTGGAAGGCCCCGAAGACCGGTCGCTAAGGCGACAATTTCCGGCTCCGCCGGGCGTGACCCCCTCAGCGACTGATCTGGAAGTGAAGTAGTCATGGCCAAGCGAATCGACGTGAGTGGGCTCACCGCCTACTACGGCTCCCACAAGGCGATCGAAGACATCTCGATGACGGTCGAGCCGCGCTCGGTGACGGCCTTCATCGGCCCCTCCGGCTGCGGCAAGTCGACGTTCCTGCGCACGCTCAACCGGATGCACGAGGTCACCTCGGGCGGCCGGGTCGAGGGCAAGGTGCTCCTCGACGACGAGGACCTGTACGGCCAGGGCATCGACCCCGTGTCGGTGCGCCGCGAGGTCGGCATGGTCTTCCAGCGCCCGAACCCGTTCCCCACGATGTCGATCTTCGACAACGTGGCGGCCGGCCTGCGCCTGAACGGCTCGTACAAGAAGAGCGAACTGTCGGACGTCGTCGAGAAGTCCCTCAAGGGCGCCAACCTCTGGAACGAGGTCAAGGACCGTCTGAACAAGCCGGGTTCGGGCCTGTCCGGTGGTCAGCAGCAGCGTCTGTGCATCGCTCGGGCGATCGCGGTGGAGCCCAAGGTCCTGCTCATGGACGAGCCCTGCTCGGCCCTGGACCCGATCTCCACGCTCGCCATCGAGGACCTGATCGGTGAGCTGAAGGAGCGCTTCACGATCGTCATCGTGACGCACAACATGCAGCAGGCGGCGCGTGTCTCCGACCGTACGGCCTTCTTCAACCTGGCGGCCGTCGGGCAGCCCGGCAAGCTGATCGAGATCGACGAGACGGAGCGGATCTTCTCCAACCCGTCGGTCCAGGCCACGGAGGACTACATCTCCGGCCGCTTCGGCTGAGCCGACCCGGACCCCTCGCGGTGCTGCATGGCGGTGCCACCGCGAGGACGCAGAGGGCCCGCCCCCGGATTCCGGGGGCGGGCCCCTTGTCGTACCGTGCTCGGTTCCTACAGGAACAGCAGGTTCACGATCCCGTAGGCGCAGGCGGCCACGATCGCCGCGGCCGGCATGGTGATGAACCAGCCGAGGACGATGTTCTTGGCGACGCCCCAACGGACCGCGTTGACCCGCTTGGTGGCGCCGACGCCCATGATCGCCGAGGTGATGACGTGGGTCGTCGACACCGGCGCCTTGAACAGGTACGCGGTGGTGAACATGATCGCCGCACCGGTCGTCTCCGCGGCGAAGCCCTGCGGCGGATCGAGCTCGATGATCTTCCGGCCCAGGGTGCGCATGATGCGCCAGCCGCCCGCGTACGTGCCCAGCGACAGCATCAGCGCGCAGGCGATCTTCACCCAGACCGGGATCGCGTCGCCGTACGTCTGGTGGCCGGAGATCACCAGGGCCATCACCACGACACCCATGGTCTTCTGGGCGTCCTGGAGGCCGTGCCCGAGGGCCATGCCGGCCGCGGACACGGTCTGCGCGATCCGGAAACCCCGCTTCGCCTTGTGGGGATTGGACCGCCGGAAGATCCACATGATCGCGGTCATCACCAGGTAACCGGCGACCAGACCGACGACCGGCGAGATGAACATCGGGATGACGACCTTGTCGACCACGCCGTGCCAGAGCACCTCGGTGCCGCCCGCGAGCGCGGCGCCCACCATGCCCCCGAACAGCGCGTGCGAGGACGAGGAGGGCAGTCCGAAGTACCAGGTGACGAGGTTCCACACGATCGCGCCGACCAGCGCCGCGAAGAGGATCCCCATCCCCTGGGAGCCCTCCGGCGTCTCGATCAGGCCCTCACTGACCGTCTTCGCGACTCCGGACCCGAGAAACGCGCCGGCGAGGTTCATGACCGCCGCCATGGCCAGCGCGGCCCGGGGGGTCAGGGCCCGCGTCGACACCGAGGTCGCGATCGCGTTCGCCGAGTCGTGGAAGCCGTTCGTGTACGTGAAGAAGAGCGCGACCAGGATGGTCACGACCAGAGCGAAGGTGTCCATGGAAGGGTTCAGGACTCCTTGACGGCGATGGTCTCCACCGTGTTCGCCACATGCTCGAACGCGTCCGCGGCCTCTTCCAGGACGTCCACGATCTGCTTGAGCTTGAGGACCTCGATGGCCTCGTACTTGCCGTTGAACAGCATGGCGAGCAGCTTGCGGTGGATCTGGTCGGCCTGGTTCTCCAGGCGGTTGACCTCGATCCAGTACTCGGTGAGGTTGTCCATGGTCCGCAGGTTCGGCATGGCCTCGGCCGTGAGCTCGGCGGCCCGCGCGAGCACCTCGATCTGCTGCTCGACGCCCTTGGGGAGTTCCTCGACGTTGTAGAGGACGACCAGGTCGACGGCCTCCTCCATGAAGTCCATGATGTCGTCGAGGGAGGACGCCAGGTTGTAGATGTCCTCGCGGTCGAACGGCGTGATGAACGAGGAGTTCAACTGGTGGAAGATCGCGTGGGTGGCGTCGTCACCGGCGTGTTCCGCGGCCCGCATACGCTCTGCGATCTCGGCCCGGCCGGCGGTGTCCGCCCCGAGCAGTTCCATGAGGAGCTTCGAGCCCGTGACGATGTTGTCCGCGGAGGCGGCGAACATGTCGTAGAAACTCGTCTCCCTGGGGGTCAGACGAAAGCGCACAAGGGGTCCTCGGGGTGCATCGGTTTCGGTCAGGGTGATGCTAAGTGCATCATCCGGCCACGGCTAATGGGCCGTCCCCCAGTGTCGCCCATCGGGCACAGTGGTTGGCACGGGGGCCGTCCGCAGGCCCTATACCCGGGAAACTTCGGTACGATATACCCAGGAGGGGTATGTGATTCCTCAGGGTGTAGCCGTGATGTGGAGGACGCGATGACGACGACCGAGGCCGGCGCCACGGCGCCCTCCGAGACAGTGGCGGAAAACAGTCCCCACGAGACCCATGAGCCCACCACGCACGGCTACCACAAGCAGAAGGACGAGCACCTCAAGCGCCTGCGCCGGATCGAGGGTCAGATCCGGGGCCTGCAGCGGATGGTCGACGAGGACGTCTACTGCATCGACATACTCACGCAGGTGTCCGCCTCCACCAAGGCCCTGCAGTCCTTCGCGCTGCAGCTCCTGGAGGAACACCTGCGGCACTGCGTCGCGGACGCGGCCGTCAAGGGCGGCGCCGAGATCGACGCGAAGGTCGAGGAGGCGACGAAGGCGATCGGCCGTCTGCTGCGGACCTGATCGGGCCTTTCCCACGACGGGACGGACGCCCCCGGCTCACTCGCCGGGGGCGCTCGCGCGTTCTTCGGCCACTTTCAGCACCTCGTCGATGCTCTCCAGGCTGAGCCGGTCGTCCGCGGCCGACGCCGCGATGATCAGCTCCCCGCACAGTTCGATCTCGGCGAGGGCCACGTGGTCCTGAACCGCCGTACCGCCGACCGGAGCCACGCGCATCACCTCTTCTCTGCCGTTACCGACTTCCTAGAGTAGGGAGCGGCCTACACGCCGCGCATGGCACGGACGGGCTAGTTCTTGACGCCCGTCACGGCTGCTCACCCCTCGGCGATCTTGCCGGCGAAGATGTCCCGGGCGGCCGGCAGCCGTACGTCGGTGGCGATCCCGAAGTCGTACAGCAGCGTCGTCGAGGCGACCGCGACGGTGCCCTGCCGCTGCCCGTTGACGAAGCTGAAGCGGTGGCGCACCTTGCGGATCCGGCCCTGGTCGTCGAGGTAGACGTCGAACGGCACCGCGGCCGTGGCGAACCCTTTCGCCGCCGCTGCCAGGACACCCTTATTGGCGCCGGAGGCGCCCTTCGCCGCGGCGACGAGGTCCGCCGTGCCGCGGTAGTGCCGCACCTCGGTCCCCGCGAGCTCGGTCGCGCCGACGTACGTCGCCGTCCTGGTCCCGCGCAGCACCTCGGCGGCGGCGAGCGGATCGGTGGCCCCGCCGGTGACCAGGTTGCCGTCGGAGAGGCTCGCGGTGTCGACGCGCACCCACTTGTCGGCGGGGACGCCCGCGCCCCGGTTCTTCATGAACAGGGCGCCGGGGGCCAGGAGTTCGGTGATCGGCCGGTGCTCGCTGGTGCCGGCCGGGTCCTGCGGCAGCATCACCTTCAGCCGGCCGAGGCGCCCGCGGTAGTCGTACACGCCCTCGCCGCGGATGGTGACCCGGGTGCCGCCGGTGGCCATCTCCATCGAGGTGCTGGCCTTCGAACTGCCCGCGTCCACCAGGGCGTCGGCGGCCCGGCGCAGGGTTCCCACCGGGTCCGCCGCGCGCGCCTCGTCCAGGGTCGCGCCGCTGTCCGAGCAACCGGTGGCGCAGACGCAGGCCATGAGCACCGCCATGACGACGACCGACCCGCCGGCCTGCCTCTGCTGCCGCTCCGCCATAGCCGCCTACCCCCAGCCGATACGTCCGTCAAGGACCGTCGCTTCGGATAACGACCGGTAGGAGGGGTTGTCACGCGCACACCGGCCGTTTACCCGGCATGGGTAACGTTGTCAGCGTGGCGCAGCAGGACAGGACCCCCCCACCCTCATCCGACGGACCGGCCCACCCCACGCAGATGGTCGAACAGGGCCGTTTCTGCCTGGCCCGGTGCACCTGTGGCTGGCGCGGACCGGCGCGCAGAGCCCGCAGCCAGGCGCGGGCGGACGCGGCGGGGCATGCCGACGGCTGAGGCCTACGTCTGCTCCAGCACGCGCACCAGGAGCTCGTCGACCAGGGTCCGGTCCTTTGGCTGGGTCAGCCGGTTCCTGGCGGCCGCCGGGGAGAGCCAAAGGACGCGGTCGACCTCGTCGTTCGGGGTGAAGGCGCCGGTGGTGGCCTCGGCCGCCCAGTAACGGACCTGCTTGGGGCGGCCGTTGGCGTAGTACTTCGTGGTGGAGAGCGGGGCGCCGGGCACGGCCCGGTAGCCCGTCTCCTCCTCGACCTCGCGCAGCGCTCCGGCGAGGGCGTCCTCGCCGCGCTTGAGCTTGCCCTTGGGGTGCGACCAGTCGTCGTATTTCGGCCTGTGGACCAGGCAGATCTCGGGCTCGCCGTCGGTCGGGGAGCGGCGCCACAGGACGCAGCCGGCTGCCTGGATGACGGAGTCGTTGTAGTCGCCGGGATCGGTCATGTGCTCACCGCCTGCTTCTGCCAGCACTGCTGGAAGGCGAACCGGGCCGCCTCCACCTCGTGGCGCTGGTCGGCGTGCAGGACGCCGAGGGCGTAGGCGGTGGCCGGGGCGATGCGGGGGGTGCGGGCCGCCGAGGCCGCCGCCGCTGCCGCCTCCGAGGCGTCCCGGTGGCGGTCCAGGCACTGGCCCGCCGTCAGGAGCCGTACGTCCACCGCGGGGGTCAGGACCTCGCGCGCGTAGCGGTGCAGGCGCAGCAGCAGGCGGACCTGGTGCCAGGGGGCGTCCTGGGGGTGGGGGGAGGGGTCCGGGGAGAGGCCGTGGACGAGGGCCTCGGCGTTGTAGGGGTGGCCCGCGGTGACCAGGGGGAGGGCGGTCACCGCGTCTTCGAGGCGTTCCTGCGCGGCGGTGGCCATGGGGTGGAGGTCGGTGGCGACGGCTTTCTGCACCAGGGGGACTTCGCTGGCCAGTACGGCGATGTTGTCGGCGACCGCGTGGAAGCGGCTGGAGCCCAGGGCCTGGAGGGCGGTGCTGTGGGCCCGGGTGCGGGCGAGGGTGAGCTGGCGGTCCAGCAGGGCGCCTGCTTTGGCGGCGCCCACGGTCAGGCTGCCGCGGTCCTGGGCGGGCGCCGGGGCCGTGCCGACGGGCGCCGTTCCGACGGCACGACTGCCCGCGCTCACGTCGGCGGCCCGTGGCTGTGCCGGGAACACCGCGCCCGACAGCCGGTGCAGGGCCAGCAGCAGCCGTTCCAGCCGGGACTCGTACGCGTGCTCCATGCCCAGGGTTCCGGACAGCCAGGCCAGTTCGGGGCGCAGGGCCTCCGACCAGTCGGCGTCGAGCAGGGGGCGGAAGGTGTGGAGGCTGGCGCTGATACGGCGGACCGAGCGGCGCAGGGCCCGGGCCGCGTCGGCCGGTTCCTCCGCGCCCGCCGCCGTACCGCCGGACTCGCGGTGCTGGCGCAGGGCGCGGAGGAACTCCGTGGCCTGGGACCGGAGGTAGCCGGCCAGGGCGTCCCCGGTGGGGGACGGGCCGAGGTGCCCGGACAGGGGATCCGTCGGATCAAGGTGTTGCTGTGCCACGCCGGCGCCTCCGGGCGTCTATGAGCATCTCCTGGACGTTGCGCAGGGGTTGGCCGTCCGCATCCATGGCGTGCCGGGTCCACTCGCCGTCCGGGCCGAGGTGCCAGGACGCGGTGGTGTCGGACATGCCGGTCTCCAGCAGCCGGTTGATGGCCGCCCGGTGGGCCGGGTCGGTGATCCTCACCAGTGCCTCGATCCGGCGGTCGAGGTTGCGGTGCATCATGTCGGCGCTGCCGATCCACACCTCGGGTTCGCCGCCGTTGCCGAAGCCGAAGACCCGGGAGTGTTCGAGGAACCGGCCGAGGATCGAGCGGACCCGGATGTTCTCGGACAGGCCCGTGACGCCGGGGCGGATCGCGCAGATGCCGCGCACCCAGACGTCGACCGGCACGCCCGCCTGGGACGCGCGGTAGAGCGAGTCGATGAGCGCCTCGTCCACCATGGAGTTGACCTTGATGCGGATGAAGGCCGGGCGTCCTGCGCGGTGGTGCTGGACTTCCTTGTTCACGCGGGAAATGAGGCCGTCGCGAAGGGACTTGGGGGCCACCAGCAGTCGGCGGTAGGTCTCCCGGCGCGAGTAGCCGGAGAGCCGGTTGAAGAGGTCCGAGAGGTCCGCGCCCACCTGCGGGTCGGCGGTGAGCAGACCCAGGTCCTCGTACAGCCGTGCGGTCTTCGGGTGGTAGTTGCCGGTGCCGACGTGGCTGTACCGCCGTAGCATGTCGCCTTCCTGACGGACCACCAGGGACAGCTTGCAGTGGGTCTTCAGGCCGACGAGGCCGTAGACGACGTGGCAGCCCGCCTCCTCCAGCTTGCGCGCCCACTTGATGTTGGCGTGCTCGTCGAAGCGGGCCTTGATCTCGACCAGGACGAGGACCTGCTTGCCGGCCTCGGCGGCGTCGATGAGGGCGTCGACGATGGGGGAGTCGCCCGAGGTGCGGTACAGGGTCTGCTTGATGGCGAGGACGTCCGGGTCGTCGGCCGCCTGCTGGAGGAAGGCCTGGACGGACGTCGAGAAGCTGTCGTAGGGGTGGTGCAGCAGGACGTCACGGGTGCGCAGCGCGGCGAAGATGTCCGGCGCGGACGCCGACTCGACCTCGGCCAGGTCGCGGTGGACGCCCGCGATGAACTTGCGGTACTTCAGCTCGGGGCGGTCGAGGCCGGCGATGCGGAAGAGGCCGGTGAGGTCGAGGGGGCCGGGGAGCGGGTAGACCTCCGCCTCGGAGATCTTCAGCTCGCGCACCAGCAGGTCGAGCACCTCGCGGTCGATGGACTCCTCGACCTCCAGGCGCACCGGCGGCCCGAAGCGGCGCCGCATGAGCTCCTTCTCCAGGGCCTGGAGGAGGTTCTCGGCGTCGTCCTCCTCGACCTCCAGGTCCTCGTTGCGGGTGACCCGGAAGGTGTGGTGCTCCAGGACCTCCATGCCCGGGAACAGCTCCTCCAGGTGGGCCGCGATGACGTCCTCGATGGGGACGTACCGGCCGGGGGAGGACTCCAGGAAGCGGGACAGCAGCGGCGGGACCTTGACCCGGGCGAAGTGGCGGTTGCCGTTGACCGGGTTGCGCACGATGACGGCCAGGTTCAGCGACAGGCCCGAGATGTACGGGAAGGGGTGCGCCGGGTCGACCGCGAGGGGGGTCAGGACCGGGAAGATCTGGTGCCGGAACAGGGTGAAGAGGCGGGCCTGCTCCTTCTCCTGGAGTTCGTTCCAGCGGACCAGGTGGATGCCCTCCTCCGCGAGCGCGGGGGCGACGTCCTCGTGGTAGCAGGCGGCGTGCCGGGCCATCAGCTCGCGGGAGCGGGCCCAGATCATCTCCAGGACCTCGCGGGGCTGGAGGCCGGAGGCGGAGCGGGTGGCGACTCCGGTGGCGATACGGCGCTTCAGTCCGGCCACCCGGACCATGAAGAACTCGTCCAGGTTGCTGGCGAAGATCGCGAGGAAGTTCGCGCGTTCCAGGAGGGGGGTGTTCGGGTCCTCGGCGAGTTCGAGGACGCGTTCGTTGAACGCGAGCCAGCTGCGCTCCCGGTCGAGGAAACGGCCCTGCGGGAGCTGGGCGGCACCGTCGACCGGGATCTCCTCGTACGCGTCGAGATCGGCGTCGAGGTCGGGTTCGAGATCGGAGACGGTGGCCGACACGGTGTGCGGGCGGTGCGCGGCTATGGAGCCCACGGAGGGCTGCACGTGCTGGACCTCTGCCTGGGTGTTCGACTGGCTCATGGACCCATTCTTCCGCGCCAGGAGCGAAACGGGCGCGTCGGAGGCAGCGAGCGGGAGCACGGCGGCGACCGGGGCGGCCCCGTTCCCCGCGCTTCCCTCGGGCGGCGGCGAAGGCTCTGGCACGGCGGGCTTCATTCGGTGAGCCTCGCAAGCCTGTCTGAACCGACGGTTACGGCGACATGGCGTTCGGGATATCGGGGGACGGCTCCCGGGCGTCTGGGCAGGGGCGGCGAGTGTCCCTCGCCGGGGCGGGGCGGGGCGGGGCGGGTGGTTCGAGGGGTTGGGCGGGTGCGGTGCGGTGGGGGCGGCGCCGGTCTTGGCGTGGGGTAGGGGGCGGAGGGCGTGGTGTGGGTGCACGGGGACGAGCGTCCGGTGCTCCGGGCCGGGGGCGTGAGGTCCGGGAGCCGGCCGGTGTAATGGCGTAGGGCCCAGGAGTGGCGGGGGTGGTGCCTGTCTTGGTGAGGGGTACGGACGGGGCCGGGGGAGCGCAGGTCGCGGACTTCTGCCGTGCGGTTCGGGGTGGCGGGCGGTGTGGTGGCCTGGAGCTGGAGCTGGAGCTGGAGCTGGAGCTGGAGCTGGAGCTGGAGCTGGAGCTGGAGGCGGCGCCGGTCTCGGCGTGGGGGTGCGGGCGGGGCGTGGGGTGTGGGTGCGCCGGGGTGTGCGTCCCGTGCTTCTGGTCGCCGGGCGGAGGTCCTCCTGCGGCGACGGTCGGGTTGCGCTTCGCCAGGAGGGTGGACGCGGTGACGCGGGCGAGCCCCGGGGTGGCGGGTGGTGTGGTGGTGTAGGGCCCAGGGGGTGGGCCGGGGACGAGGGGCTGTTCGTCGTGCGCTTCTGTGGTGCGGCTTCGGTGTCAGGCGGTGCGGTGGCGCAGTATCCGGAAGGCCGCGATGGTCGTGAGGGCGGCGGTCGTGAGGACGAGGCCGGTTTCGGTGAGGTGGGCGGCCCAGAAGGCGGAGGTGGGGAGCGGGTCGGGGCGCCGGCCTTCCAGGGAGCGGTTGAGGAGCGCCATCACGGCGACCGAGACCGCCAGGGCGGGCAGCGCACGGCCCAGCAGCAGGCCGGTGAGCGTGCCGACGGCGAGGGCGCACAGGCCGTAGGCCACCACCAGGGGGCCGTGGTCGGCGAACACGTCGTTGAAGAGCGGGTTGTCTCCCATCAGATCCCGGTGCGCGGACCACGCCCAGCGGTAGACGGGGACGAACACGGCACCGCCGAGGACGAGGGCGAACGCGGGCAGGGCCAGCTTGGCGGCGAGCCAGCGTGCCGGGGAGACGCCCTGCGACCACGCGAGCCGCGCGGTGCCGCTCTCCAGCTCGCGGCCGATGAGCGCGCCGCCCGCCCACGCGGCGACGATCCAGAAGCTGTAGTACATGAACGTGCTGATCCAGCCCATGGCCGTGCTGTAGGTGTACGCGGTCCCGAGCCCGCAGGCCTCGCCTCTGGGACAGGCGTCCAGGGTCGCGTACGCCGAGTCGGCGGTGACCTCGGTCAGCCACACCAGGTAGCCGGCGCAGCCGAGGACGAAGACCGCCCACACGATCAGCGCCGTGCGATGCAGCCGCAGCACGGTCCGGGTGAGCCCCTTCGGCAGGACGGTCGGTGTGCTCATCCCGCGGCCGCCCGTCGGCGCAGGAGAGCGAACGCGAGGGTGACCGCCACGGCGGTGAGGGCGAGCAGGACGCCGGTCTCCAGGAGCTGGCGGGGCCAGTAGTCGGGGGAGGGCAGGTACGCGCGGGTGAAGCGGACGATGTCGTGTTGTGCGAGGCAGGCCTTGTCCGTGTAGCACCCCGGGTCGCTGATCTCGGCGCCGGTGGAGGTGAACGCCGAGCTGCGGGAGCTGAGCTCCGGCTGCTGGTAGCGGCCCTGGAAGGGCCAGTGGTTGCCGCGGAAGGCGTAGACCAGGAAGTACGCGAACCCGCTGAACGCGAGCGCGGGCAGGGTGCGGCGGACGGCGAGGCCGATCAGGGTGCCGAGGGCGAGACCCAGCAGGGGTGCGGCGACGGTGGCCGGGCCGAGGGAGAAGTAGAGGGAACGGGGGCCGATGCCGGCGACCAGGAGGTTGCTGTGGGCGGACCACAGCTGCCGGTACAGCAGGGTGAGCAGACCGGTGCCGACGAGGACGAAGGCGGCCGGCACGGCGAGCTTGGCGGCGAGCCAGCGCACCGGGGAGACCGACTGGGTCCAGGCGAACTGCGCGGTACCGCTCTCCAGTTCACGCGCGGTCAGCGGGCCGCCGGCGAACAGGGCGACGGCGAAGGAACCCAGCGTGATCAGGGTGTCCGGGTCGTAGAAGAGGTTGTTGTAGGCGCCCGAGGTGAAGTAGAGGAGCGTGTCGCCGGAGTACGCGGCCTCCATGACTCCGCCGCCGTAGCCGAACCTCTCCAGCTGCCGGGCGGTGGCGTCGGCGCCGGGGCCGGTCAGCCACAGCAGCAGGCCCGCGGTGAACGCCACGAAGGCGAGCCAGATCCACAGGGCCGTCCGGTGCAGGCGCAGGACCGTGCGGACCAGGCCGTGCGGTGCCGGCCGCACCACGGGAGCGAAAGCCTTTTCGAGGGTGGTGGTGCTCATGCCGTCACCGCCTCAGTGATCGAGGTGGTCGCCGTGGTGCCCGGGGTGAGCAGCGCGGGTGCCTGCGGGGCGCGGAGGTGGGCGAGCACCAGCTCCTCCAGCGAGGGTTCCTCGGTCGCCCAGCCCTCGCCGACGGGGCCGTCGCGGCGGATCAGGGCGGTCAGGCCGCGGCCCGCGGTACGGGACTCGATCACCGTGTGCGGGGCCAGGTCGTCGGGGGTGCCGCGGCCGGTGACCAGGGTGTGCGCGGTGAGCAGGTCGTCGATGCCGCCGCCGAGCCGGACCCGGCCGCCGCCCAGGAGCAGCAGGTGGTCGCAGGCGTCGGCGAGCTCGGCGACGATGTGTGAGGACATCAGCACGGTCGTACCGTGCTCGGCGGCGTCCGCCATCAGGGTGCCCATGAGGTCGTGCCGGGCGAGCGGGTCGAGGTCGGCCATCGGCTCGTCGAGGAGCATCAGGTCGGGCCGCTTGCCGAGCGCGAGGGCGAGCGCGACCCGGGTGCGCTGGCCGCCGGAGAGTCCGCGGATGCGGGACTTCGGGTCGAGGTCGCCCTGTTCGACGATCCGGGCGGCGCGGGCGGCGTCCCAGCGGGCCGGGTTGAGCTCGGCGCCCATGCGCAGGGTCTCGGCGACGGTCAGCTGGGGGTACAGCGGCTTGTTCTGGGCGAGGTAGGCGATCCGTTCGCGGGTCTCGCCGGGCGCCCGGCCCAGGACGGTGAGCGTGCCGGAGCTGGGCCGCAGCAGACCGGCGGCCATGGCGAGGAGGGTGGACTTCCCGGCGCCGTTGGGGCCGACCAGTGCGCTGATGCGGCCCGCGGGCAGCCGGAAGGAGCAGCCGTCGAGGGCCGGGGCCCGTCGGCCGTACCGCTTGCCCAGGCCGGACGCCTCCAGGGCGACGGCCGGGGTGGTGCTGGTGGAACTCACTGGTCCCCCTTCGGGAAGTGCTCGTCGAGTACGGCGGTGAAGAGCGCGTCGACGTCCTCGCGGCCCAGGCCCGACGACCGGGCGCGCTTGGCCCACTCGTCGAGCTCGGCGCGCAGGGGGGTGTCGGCGGCCTGGACACCGGCGCCGAGTGTCCTGCGGACGAAGGTGCCGAGACCGCGGCGGGCCTCGACCAGGCCCTCGCGTTCCAGCTCGCGGTACGCCTTGAGCACGGTGTTCGGGTTGATGGCGGTGGCCTCCACGACCTCGCGGGCCGTGGGGAGCCTGTCCCCGGGTTCCAGGAGGCCCAGCCGCAGGGCCTGCTTGGTCTGCTGGACGATCTGCACGTAGGTGGCGACGCCGGAGCGCCGGTCGATGCGGTACTCGACCACGCGGACAACCACCCTTTCACTAATTGAGTAGTGAAAGGGTGGTGGAAGGGGGCCGCGAAAGTCAAGCGTGATTTCTTTGTCGCCGGATGAACCGGTCGGCGGCCCTCGTCCGATGAAGGGGCGTGAGGGAAACGAGAAGCGACGGGGATCTGCTGCGGGCCATCGCGGCGGACGGCGACCGGCGTGCCTTCGAGGAGCTGTACCGGCGGTACGCGCCCTGGCTGCTCGCCCGGCTGCGGGGGCGCTGCGCGGACGCGGGCCTGGTCGACGACGTCGTACAGGAGACGTTCCTCGCGGTGTGGCGGGGGACCGCGAAGTACCGCGAGGAAGGCGATGTGGCCGGGTGGCTGTGGCGGATCGGCTCACGGCGGCTGATCGACGCGCTGCGCGGCGACGGGGCGCGGGGCCGGCTCAGGCAGGCCCTGTCGCGGCTGCGGCACCGGGACGAGGTGTCCGCGGAGGAACGCGTGCTCGCGGGGGTGGAGCACGGGGACCTCGCGGGCGCCCTCGTCCGGCTGTCACCGGAGCTGCGGGCGGTGCTCCAGGCGACGGTCATCGACGGCCTGACCACCCGCGAGGCCGCCGTCCTGCTGGGCATCCCGCCCGGCACGGTCAAGACCCGGGCGATGCGGGCCCGCAAGCAGCTGAGGGAGGCGCTCGCGTGAGTGCAGACGGACGACCGCGGAGGCGGACGGGGTCCGGGGCGCACGGCGTTCCGGTGCCGCCGCGGGCCGCAGTGCCCGCAGTGCCCGCAGCGTCGGCAGCTTCGGACCGACCGCAGGGTTCGGTACAGGGACGAGTCGAGGAGGTGGCGGCATGACGTGGCATGTGGCCGAAGACGATCTACGGGCTTACGCCCGGGGCGAGTTGGCCGCCCCCCTGCTCTGGTCCGCCGACACCCATCTCGCCGTCTGCGCCGAGTGCCGGGGGCTGCTCGCCGATGGCACCGACCCGGTCGCGCTGGACGCCGGATGGGAACGGCTGGACGCCGAGCTGGACGCGCCCCGGCCGGGGTGGTTCGAGTCGCTGCTCACACGGGTCGGGATCGCCGACCACACGGCGCGGCTGCTCGCGGCCACGCCGGTGCTCAGGCGCTCCTGGCTGGCGTCCGTGGTGTTCCTGCTGCTGGTGACCGTCGGCGCGGTGCGTACGACCGAGTCGCCGACCCTGTTCCTCGCCCTCGCCCCGCTGCTGCCGCTGGTCGGCGTGGCGCTGTCGTACGGCCCGGCGCTGGACCCGACCTACGAGATGACGGTCGTCGCGCCCACGCACGGCTTCCGGCTGCTGATGATCCGCACGCTCGCCGTGCTGGTCGCGGGTCTCGGCCTCAACGGGCTCGCCAGCCTCGCCCTGCCCGGCTACGGCCTGCGCGCCCTGGCCTGGCTGCTGCCCGCGCTCGCCCTCACCGCCACCGGCCTCGCCCTCACCCCGAGGCTCGGCCCGGTCCTCGCCCCGTCCCTGGTCGGCGGCGCCTGGATCGCCGTACTGCTGGCCGCGCAGGCCGCGCAGCACACGAACGCCGACGCGCTCGCGCCGTTCACGGCGGCCGGGCAGGGCGTGGCCGGGGCGGTCGCCGCGCTCGGCGCCGGGCTGCTCTTCCTTGTCCGTGACCGCTTCGATCTCTTCAACGGGAGCGCCGAATGACCGCCACCGTCTCCGGCCGCGGGCTGCCGCCCGTGCCGGTCGGGCGGGGCGTGGCGGCAGTGGTCGCCGTTGGGCTGCTCCTTCTCCTCCGTGACCGCTTCGATTCCTTCAACGGGAGCGCCCAATGACCGCCACCGTCTCCGCCTCCGGGCTCCATCTCCGCTACGGCGGCACCCGCGCACTCGACGACGTGTCGCTGCGGCTGACGCCGGGGGTGACCGGACTGCTCGGGCCCAACGGGGCCGGAAAGACCACCCTGTTGCGGGTGCTGGCCACCGCCGTGCCCGCCGACCGGGGCTCCTTCACCGTCCTCGGTCACGACCCGGGCAGCTCGCGGGGCCGTCAGGAGGTGCGCCGTTCGCTCGGCTATCTGCCGCAGACCCCGGGGTTCCACCCGGACTTCAGCGCCTTCGAGTTCGTCGACTACGTGGCGATCCTCAAGGAGCTCACCGACCGCACCGCACGCCACCGCGAGGTGCGGCGCGTGCTGGAGGAGGTCGACCTCGGGGACGTACGCGCGCGGCGCATCAAGAAGCTGTCCGGCGGGATGCGGCAGCGGGTCGCGCTGGCCGCCGCCCTCGTCGGCGACCCCGGTTTCCTCGTCCTGGACGAGCCGACCGTCGGCCTCGACCCGGAACAGCGCATGCGCTTCCGGGAGTTGATCGCCCAGGCGGGGGAGGGGCGGACCGTGCTCCTGTCCACCCACCAGACCGAGGACGTGGCGATGCTCTGCCACCGCGTCCTCGTCATGGCCCGTGGCCGCATCCTCTTCGAGGGCACCCCCGCCGAACTGACCGCACGCGCGGCCGGCCGGGTGTGGAGCAGCACGGAACGCGCCCCGGGTGCCAAGGCCGGCTGGCGCACCGGCACCGGCTCCTTCCGCAACGTCGGCGCCCCGCCCACCGGCGCCGATCTCCTCGAACCCACCCTGGAGGACGGCTACTTGCTCACCCTGGACGACGAGGCCGCGGAGGTGGCGGCGGCATGAGCCTGGCGACGCAGACGGTGGCCGAGTCCGCCGCCGTACCCGAGGACGTTCCGCGACGGACCTGGGCCGCCGTGTTCGCCCTCGCCCGTTTCGAGGCACGCGACCTGCTGCGGTACATCCCGGTGCTGGTGACGCTCGTGCTGTACGTCGGCTACACCGCCTGGACGCTGTTCCACCAGCAGGACGGCATGGAGGCCTTCCCGGCCCTCCAGAACACCGACCGCGGCACCCAGAGCGGGCCCCTGCTGCTGGGGATCGCCCTGTTCGTGTGCGTCAACCGGTGCACGCTGCGCTCCCGCAGGCGCGGTACCGACCGGCAGTTCGACGTGCTGCTCATGGAGCCGTGGCGGCGGACGGTCGCGCATGTGCTGTCGGTGGTGCCCTTCGCCGCCGTCACCGCGCTGGTCGTGCTCGCCGAGTTCACCCGGCAGGCCCTCAGGGCGGGCGCGGTGGGCCACGGCTCACTGGCCGAACTGGCCGTCGGCCCCCTGTACGTGCTGCTGTGCGGCGCGTTCGGGGTACTGCTCGCCCGGCTGGTCCCGTCCACGTTCGCGGCGCCGGTCGGCGTGGTCGGACTCTTCGTCCTCAGCGTGTTCCTCACCGCGGGCACCAGCGACGCGGAGTGGACCCGGTGGCTGCCCCCGATCGTGGGCGAGGAGGGCGGCAACACGGTCCTCCCTTCCGACCTCGTCGGGCGCCCGGCGGCCTGGCACGCGCTGTATCTGACGGGACTGATCCTGCTGCTCGCCCTCGTCGCGGTCCTCATGAGCGGCGGCCGGACCCTGCTGCTGAAGGCCGGTGCGGCAGGCGCGCTCGCGCTGACGGTGGCCGGCGCGGTGGCCCAGTCCGCTGGCGTCCCACCGGAGTTGGCCGCGGCCCGCGAACAGGCCTCGGTCTCCCCGCAGCGGGACGAGTCGTGCGTGCGCCGCGGCGGATCGACGTACTGCGCCTTCCCCGAGTGGACCGGCCGGGCGGACGCCTGGGCGGGGGTCGTGGACCGCGTCCAGTCCCTGGCCGGCGGCCCGGCCGCCCGGCAGCCCCTTCTCGTACGGCAGCGGTTCGAGGCCCGTTACGGCCTGAGCGGCGACGCGGCGATCGAACCGCTCACCACACCGCACCAGGTCACCGTCGGCACGCGATGGGGCGGCAACCGGGTTCCCGAGTTCGCGGTCGCCGTCGCCTATGTGCTGGTCGCCGGTGACGAGTCGAAGGGCAGCGAGCTGTGCGACGGGCGGGTGGTCACCGCGATGTGGCTGGCCCTGGGCGGCGACGCGCACCCGATGGCCGGCCTCGCGAACGCCCGTATCGACGACAGCGTCACCGGGGCGGCGAGTGTCCTCGCCCCGACCAGCGGTCTGTCCATGACGGCCGGACAGACCGATGTCGTACGGGAGTTGCTGCGTCGGCCGCGCGGTGAGGTGACCGCCTCCGTGAAGCGGCACTGGGCCGAGCTGACCAGGTCCGGGGTCTCGACGGACCGGGTGGCGCGGGTGCTGGGGACCGAGGTGCCGAAGGGGGAGCGGGACTGTGCGCAGGGGTGACGGGGGCGCCCGCGGAGCGTTGGTGCTGGCCGTGGCGCGGACCGTGCCGTGGCGGGCCGTCGGTGCCGGGGCGGGCGTGGGCCTGCTGGTCGCCGGTCTGCCGCGGCTGCTGTCCGGCTCGCCCGACGCGTGGCTCGGTCTGAACCTTCTCCGGGCCGCCGCCCTCGTCTTCGCCCTGGGTCTGGCCTTCCTGCTCGACGACCCGGCCCGCCGGCTCACCACCCCTGTGCCCACCCGGCGTTGGGTGCGCAGTGGGCTGCGGGTCGCGCTGGTCGCCCCGGTCGCCGCGCTGTGGTGGACGGCCGTGCTGGCCCTGCTGCCGGAGGAGGCACGGCCGCCCCTCGGAGCGGTCACCCTGGAGGCGGCGGCGACGGCCCTCCTCGCGCTGGCCGCCGCGGCGGTGGCCGTCCGCTTCACCGACGAACCCGAACCCGGCCCCTCGGTGGCGGCCGGCGTCCTGACCGTGGCCCTCCTCACTCCTCTCCTGCTCCCCACCCGCTGGGACCTGTTCGTCCCGGTGGGAGCCCCGGACTGGGAGGCGGCGCATCTGCGGTGGGCCGTGGTGCTGGGGTGCGCGGTGGTGGTGTGGGCGGGGTGTGGGCCGGAGCCGTTGCGGAGAAGGGCGTTGAGGAACGGACCGGGGCCGCGGCTCGCCCTTGGGCGTCGGGCGTCATCCTCCGGTCGGTCCGGTACGTGAGGGCGTGCCGGGCAGCGCCCTCGGCGGCGGGTCCCGGGACGGTTGCCCGGGTGATGTCCGGCTCGGTTCCAAGAGGCCGGGGTGGAGGTGCGGGTGAGGTCCTCCCGATTCGCAGGGGCCGCGGGCGTCGATCTAGAATCGCCCTGCCCATGCCACGTAGCCGCTGACGTGCCGAAATGGCTGGCATGCGCCGAAGTCGTGGCAGGTCGAGGCGAACGGGGGGCCGGACCCGGATGGGTGAGGGCGGGGAGTCGTCGACAGGGGTGGCGGAACTGCGGGCGCAGATGGGCGCGTTCCTGCGTGGTGCAGGGGATCCGCCGGCGCTGGTAGAGGCCGCGCAGGACGCGGAGCTTCTGCTCCCCCTGCTCGGTGAGGGCGCCGTGTGGAGTGGGGAGCTGGATGGCATCCGCTGGCTGTTCGCGTTCACCAGCGCCCATGAGATGCACGTTTTCCTGCAGCAGAAGTGGCAGGCCGCCAAGCCCGGCGAACTGCCCGCCGAACTGGCCAGGTACGCACGCTACGTCCGTGTGAACGGCGGGGAGTTGCTGCACGAGTTGCTTCCGGCGCTGGTGGGGCGGGACCGGGTGCCCATGGGGGTCGTGGTGGATGTGTCCTCCGAACTGCGTGCCTTCCTGCCACCGGTGTCCGGGATCGTGCCGGACGGGATCGCGCTCGACAGGCAACCCGTCGCCGACAGCGAGGTGGCGGTGTGGTGAGCGGTGGTGGTTACGGGGTCGACCCGCAGATCCTGAAGCAGGTGTCCAAAGGCATCAACGATGCGCTGGACGAGCTGAAGAAGATCACGGATGCGACCGGAGCGACCACGGGCCAGGGCTTCTCCGATCTGTCCGTGTCCCCGAACGCGATGGGCCACTCCGCCGCCTCCCAGAGGCTGGACGACTTCGCCGAGCGCTGGGGCTGGGAGGTCCAGGCGCTCCTGGACGAGGGCAACGAAGTGGCCGGGACGCTGGATCTGAACGCCGGCTACTACCACGAGGCGGAGGAGTACGGCATGGGCGTCCTCAAGGACGTTGCGCTGTCCGCGACCGCCGACCCGACACTGACCTCGCAGGACGCGGAGAAGATGTCCTGGAGCCAGGTGGGGGACAAGGCCGCGGACACCTACCGTCCCGACTACTCCATGGCCGGTTTTGAGGACGCTTCCGAGGAGAGCCGGAAGAACCTCTCCGCCACCTGGACCGACGTCACTCAGACCGGCTATGCCGGCGGTGAGATCGGGGTGGTGAAGGCCGCCGGTTCCATGGCCTTCGGCGGTGACGACGACGGACCGGGCTCCGGCGTCTCGGCGAAGGGGAAGTGATGGGCTTCCTCAACGATCTGGACGGCGCCACCCAGGGCCTGCGCGACACCTTCGCCGACGGGGTGCAGACCGTCACCCACGGCACGTCGGAGTTGCTCGACGCGGCCGGCGCACACGGCTGGGCGGACAAGGCCGACGGAGCCGGCTCCTGGGTGGCCGACCAACTGGGCGCCCGCACCCGCGAGCTGGAGCTGGACGAGACCGACGACCCGGCGTTGCTGGTGCACGGGGACGCGAGCGCGATCCGGAAGTCTGCGGGGCAGTTGAGGAAGCTGGGCGCGGCCTTCGAACGGACCGGCCTGGCGCTGCGGAAGATGGACCCCGCGGACTGGCACGGACAGGCCGCCGACCGCTTTCGCGAGAAGGTGCAGACCCATCCCAGGCGCTGGCTGAAGGCCGCCGACTCGTTCGAGGACGCGGCCGCCGCGATGGACCAGTACGCCCACGCCGTCGAGTGGGCGCGCAAGCAGGCCCGCGAGGCGGTCGAGCAGTGGAAGCAGGCCCGGCAGCGGACCGAGGCCGCCTCGGAGCAGTACCAACGCGAGGTCGACGACTACACCCGGCAGGCCCTCGCGTTCCAGGTGGCGGGCCTGTCCGGCACCGAGGACGGGCAGCGACCTCCGCAGGAGCCGGGCCCGTTCCAGGACCCCGGGGCCGAGGGACGCAAGTCGGCGGAGCACCTGCTCAAGACGGCCCGCGGCGAGCGCGACAGCGCGGGCGCCCAACTGGCCGAGAAGCTCGCCCGTGGCACCGACCAGGCCCCCGCCGAGCCCGAGGGCCTGGACCGCCTCAAGCGCGAACTCGGCAACACGCTGAAGAACCAGCTGGTCGGGGCCGAGCACAAGCTGGGCGGCGTCCTCAAGACCGGCACCTCGATGCTGCGCCTGGCCCGCACGGTCAACCCCATGGACCCCTACAACCTGACCCACCCGGCCGACTACACCACCAACCTCACCGGCGTCGCCCGCGGCCTTGTGCACACCGCCAACCACCCCACCGAGCTGGTCAAAGGCCTCGTCGGCGAGGGCTGGAGCACCGACCGCAACCAGGCCATGGGCGCCTTCGCGACCAACTTCATCGGCGGCGGGGGCGCCGCGGGCAAGATCGGCGCCAGGTCGGTCGCCCACAGCGTGGAGGGCGCGGTCGCCAAGGACACGGCCAAGACCGTCGGCCAGAGCCTCGCCGAGGACGCCGCCGGAGCCGTCAAGCACGTCGACGACGCCTCCGAGGCGGCCGGGAAACTGGACCCGGACGATCCGCGCAGCCTTCCCGCGGCCGTCGACAAGAACATCGACATCGACGGCATGAGGCACCAGCCGGTGTGGCGCGAGAGCCACGAACCGCTGTACCGCAACGACAACCGTCATCCCCGGGAGATCTTCGAGCAGGGCTTCCACCCATGGGACTCGTCCAACAACGACCTGTTCGGCTATGTGGAGGGCAACCACAAGTCGGCCTTCGTGGGCACCACCACGGATCCGAACGCGAACTGGGTGAAGGACTACCGGTACGAGATCGACGCTCCCGGCGGGATCGACGTCAACCAGACGCTGCCGAAC
Organism: Streptomyces sp. NPDC005402; assembly: GCF_040606575.1. Classification (NCBI taxonomy): domain Bacteria; kingdom Bacillati; phylum Actinomycetota; class Actinomycetes; order Kitasatosporales; family Streptomycetaceae; genus Streptomyces; species Streptomyces sp. NPDC005402. The sequence goes on along the minus strand of NZ_JBEXFB010000018.1, from coordinate 170,841 downwards.
AACAAGTACGCCGAAACCGACAAGGAAATCGCCTTCGCCGGCGGCATCGACCGCAAGCACATCAAGGGAGCCTGGGAGATCGCTCGTGACGGGACCAAGGGGGAATGGATACCCAACCCCCACTACGAGCCGCACGTCCCCCGGACTCCCACCGCTCCCAGCCCTGAATCACCGCCCGCAAGCCAACTGCCCCAAGGATGGACCCGATGAGTCGTCTCATTCCTGACCGCTTCGAGGTCCTCGCCTTCAACGGTGACCGGCAAGCCGACGCAGTTCTGCGCTGGGACGGCGACGACCGCGACCACGACTACACCGTGACCGCCGAGGGCCCTTGGGGAGAGGTCTCCGGCAGAGCGGGTGACTGCTTCGAGGCGCTCTTCCGTGTCCGCGAGCAGCTCGAACCCCAGGGATGGCTGCTGGGCGTCAACGGCTCCCGACGCGACACCTGGGCTTCCGGGATGTGCCGTGGCATGGGCGGTTTCCAGGTGTACCACCTCACCCCGTTCACCCGCCTCACCAATGCCGATCGCATCCTGACCTTCGATCCCGCCCCCCGCGAGACGCTGGCCACCATCGCCGAGCAGGTCGCCTTCGAGAACGAGTGGAGCCCGTACCCGTGACCGCTTCGACCGGCGCCCCCGCCGTCCCCCCGGTCACCCCGGCCCTGCGCGCCCAGGCCGCCCGGCAGCGCGGCGGCTACGTGTACGCGATCGACCCGTACTTCGACCCCGCCGGCGCGGTTCCCCCGTACGGCATCGTCGGCGGCTGGTCCGTCGACCACTCCGGGCAGCTCGTCTCCTTCACGCACAACCCGAAGTACCGCCCGTCGCCGGTCGCGCTGGAGTTCCCCGCTCCGCTCACCGCCCTGGACGCCGCCGTGCAGCGAGCGGTCACCGGCTACGGCAGCGAGGCGGAACTGCTCGCGGCCTTCGGCGACGCCATGCTCATCCTGTTCGCCCAGGAGGGTCAGGACGGCCTCTACACGGTCACCGACGACGACGGCAGCCGCTACATCCCGGCCTTCACCCACCCCGACCACACCCCCGACGGCTGGCACCAGTGGCGGCAGGCCACCGGCCACTTCCTCGCGGCCGCCGGTCTCCCGGTCAAACTCAACCCCGGGCACCGCATCAGCCTGACCATCCCTGCCGGTGCCGGGGGCCGGACCGGTGCCGTCAACCGAGCCGGTGCCGGTGCCGGGGACGCCGGTCCCAGCTCGTCGCCCTCCACCTCGTCCTCCGGCGGTGACCCGGACCCCGGCACCCCGCCCTTCCGTGTCGACCTCACCCCCAGCGGACGACCCGCGGTGTACGCACGGCTGATCGGCACGTACGTGATCACCGGCCTCGACACGTCCGACACCGAGCACGGCCCGCTTCTCCACGAGGCCCTGGCCATGCTTCTGCTCCACCGCGAAGGAGTGCACCCGCGCGTCCTGGCTTCCGGTCTGTGGCCCCGCGGTGTCACCGAGGATGTCCGTGACGCCTTCATCGAACGCCTGCGAACCTGGCTGGGATCCGACCCCGACGGAACCCCGCGGCTCGGCACCGGCACGGACGGCCGGCTGACCCTCGCGCCCTCCGTCGTCTCCGACCTCGACGTGCTCCGCACCCTCCACCACGAGGCCACCGCAGGCACCGGCTCGGGCAACGTACGCGTACGGGAACGCCTGCTCAACGACGCCCTGGCACTGGTCCGCGGCCCCCTGCTCACCGACCGCCCGGAGGGCCGCTACACCTGGCTCGCCCACGAGCTCATCGAGACCCAGCTGCCCCTACTGGTGGCAGACGTCGCACTGGCTCTGTCCGCCCACCACCGGGAAGCCGACAACCCGGCGCCGGCGCTCGACGCCCTCCACACGGCCTTGACCACCGCACCCACGGACGAGCGGCTCTGGAACGAACTCCTACGCGCCGCACACGCCACGGGCGATACGGCCAAGCTCGAAGCAGCGGCAGCGCTCACCGCCCGCCATCACGAGCTCGGCGGCGGCGCCCGCAGCCTCCCTCCCCGCACCGAGGCGCTCCTCGACGAGCTCCTGCCGTCCTGGCGTCACACCCGGGCTGTTGCCGACGGCTCCCTGTGAAACCCGCCGAGTTCACGTCTCCGAGCGGTACATCAGGTCCGTCTCGTACGTCGTGAACCCGAGCCGTTCGTAGACCGACACCGCCGCCTTGTTGTCGGCGTCGACGTAGAGCATCGCGGTCGGCAGGCCCTGGGCGGCGAGGTGGCGCAGGCCGATCGTGGTGAGCGCCTTGCCGAGGCCGCCGCCCTGGGTGCCGGGGCGGACGCCGAGGACGTAGACCTCGCCGAGCTGTTCGGCAGCGTGCACCTTGGTCCAGTGGAAGCCGACCAGTTCGCCGTCCCGGAAGGCCAGGAAGAAGCCCTCGGGGTCGAACCAGGCCTCGGACTTGCGGTCGTCGAGGTCGCGCTGGGTCAGGGAGCCCTGCTCGGGGTGGTGGGCGAACGCGGCCGCGTTCACCGCGAGCCAGGCGGTGTCGTCCTCGCCGGGGACGAAGGCGCGGACCGTCACGTCCGCCGGGAGCACGGGGTCGGGCAGCTCCAGGCCGGTCAGGGGGCGCCGCATCTGCCGTAGCTCACGGAAGAGGGTGAGGCCCAGGACCTGGGCGAGATGGCGGGCGGCGCTGTGGCCGCCGTGGGCCCATACCCGCAGCCGCTTGCCGGAGGCGGCGAGGAGCGCCGAGCCCAGGGCGCGGCCGTGACCGTGGCCGCGGTGGGCGGGGTGGACGACCAGCTCCGCCGCCGGGGCCTCCACCGGGTCGGTGTCCTCCAGCTGGGCGTAGCCGGCCAGTTCGTCACCGACGAACAGCAGCAGATGGGACACGCCCTCGCGGGTGCCGCCGCGCAGTTGCAACCTGCCCTGTTCGGACACCGCTTGCTGGCCGTCGTGGTGCGCGGCCTCGGCGAGGAGTCCAAGGACCGCCTCGGTCTGTTCCGGCGAGAGCGCCGAAAGGGTCTCGATGGAGCGGGAGATGCCGGGGCGTGCGATGTCGTCGCTGGTCATGGCTACGAGGGTAAGGGGAGGTCCGGGCAAAGCGGCGGCAAAGAAGCAATCAGGATGTAACCACGAAACCTCTGTCGCGCTACGCGCGTTGACCCTAGGCTGCGCCGGAACGGGGCCACTTCCCGCACCGGAATCAGCAGAAGCTCAGGGGGGCCTATGCCAGCCACATCCCAGCCGCGCCAGTCGGACGCCGCTCGCCGCAGACGTCGTACGTACCGTCTGGTCGCCGCGGCCGCCGGTCTCGCCACCGTCGGCGCCCTCGCCGCCGCGCTGCCCGCGGGCGCGCACGACAGCAAGCACGGCAAGCCGCTGCCGAGCCGCTACCAGGACGTCCAGCTGCTGTCCTTCAACGACCTGCACGGCAACCTGGAGCCGCCGTCCGGCTCCTCCGGCCGGGTCACCGAGCTCCAGGCCGACGGCACGACGAAGACGATCGACGCGGGCGGTGTCGAGTACCTCGCCACGCACCTGCGCGAGGCCCGCAAGGGCAACGCCTACTCCGTCACCGCCGCCGGTGGTGACATGGTCGGCGCGTCCCCGCTCATCTCCGGCCTCTTCCACGACGAGCCCACCATCGAGGCGCTGAACAAGCTCGACCTCGATGTCACGAGCGTCGGCAACCACGAGTTCGACGAGGGCGCGAAGGAACTCGCCCGCCTCCAGAACGGCGGCTGCCACCCCACCGCCGGCTGCTACACCGACAAGAGGTTCAAGGGCGCCGACTTCCCCTACCTCGCGGCCAACGTCCTGGACGAGAAGACCGGCAGGCCGATCCTCAAGCCCTACTGGGTGTGGAAGAAGAAGGACGTCAAGGTCGGCTTCATCGGCGTCACCCTGGAGGACACCCCGGGTGTCGTGTCCGCCGAGGGCGTCAAGGGCCTGAAGTTCAAGGACGAGGTCGAGACGATCAACAAGTACGCCCGCGTGCTCCAGAAGCAGGGCGTGAAGTCGATCGTGGCCCTCATCCACGAGGGCGGCCAGCCCGCCTCGGGCTCGTACAACTACAACTGTGACTCCCCGGGCGCCGGCGACGGCATCTCCGGCCCGATCGTCGACATCGCCAAGAACATCTCGCCGTCCGTGGACGCCCTGGTCACCGGCCACACGCACGCCGCGTACGTCTGCACGATCCCCGACCCGTCGGGCAAGCCCCGCATGGTCACCTCGGCCGCCTCCTTCGGCCGCCTCTACACCGACACGACGCTGACGTACGACCGCTTCACCGGCGACATCGCCCGTACGGCCGTGAAGTCCGCGAACCACGTGGTCACCCGGACCGTCGCCAAGGCGCCCGACATGACCGAGCTGATCAGCAGGTGGAACACCCTCGCGGCGCCCATCGGCAACCGCGCGATCGGCTACATCTCCGCCGACGTCCCGAGCACCGGCACCGAGTCCCCGATGGGTGACCTGATCGCCGACGCCCAGCTCGCGTACGGCAGGGAGCTCGACCCCGGGACCGACCTCGCGCTGATGAACCCGGGCGGGGTCCGGGCGGGCCTGACCTACACGGCCAAGGGGACCGAGGGCGACGGGGTGGTGACGTACGCCGAGGGCTTCACCGTGCAGCCGTTCTCCAACACCGTGAACCTCCAGGACTTCACCGGCGCCCAGTTGCTCAAGGTGCTCCAGGAGCAGGTGAGCGGCGGCAACGCGGCCTCGCCGAAGGTGCTGCAGCCGTCGGCGAACCTCACGTACACGCTGGACCTGACGAAGACCGGCGCGGACCGGATCGTCCTCGACTCCGTGCAGCTGAACGGCACGGCCGTCGACCCGGCGGCCACCTACCGCGTCGCGACCAACAGCTTCCTCGCGGGCGGCGGCGACGGCTTCACCACGCTGGGCCAGGGCACGAACGACCTCGTCGGCGGCGACGACCTCGCCGCTCTCGTTGAGTACCTGACGGCCAACTCGTCGGCGAGCAGCCCGATCGCGCCGCCGGCGGCGAACCGGATCACGATCGTGCAGTAGGAATTCCGTGAGCTGAGTCGCACAGCCCGGGCAGGAGTCGCGGGTGGGGGGCGTTCGCATGATCGGATGGATCGATACGTGCCCTTCATCAGATACCGACGCATCCCTACCCGTACCACGACGAAGAGCCTGAACAACCGGCCCCGCCGAAGCACCGCCGCAGTCGCCGGCGCCCTCGGCGGGGCCGTTTCGCGCTGAAGACGGTCGCCTCGCTGCTGGTGGCGGCGGCCTTCCTCACGCTCGCCGACCGCTGGGCCGTCCTCTACGCCGAGCACCGGGCCGCCGACACCCTCAAGGACCGGCTGCGGCTGACCGCGGCGCCCGAGGTGGAGATCGGCGGCTTCCCCTTCCTGACCCAAGTCGTGGGCGGACGCCTGGACTCGGTGAAGGTGACCGTCCCGGACGTGGCCGCCGACCGGGTCACGCTGGCCGCGGTGTCGGCGACCGCGCACGACATCCGGCTCGACGGTGACGGTCCGACCTCCGTGCGCGGGGCGCGCATTCCCGAGCTGCACGGTGACGCCCTGCTCTCCTTCGCCGACATGAACCGTGAACTCGGCGCGTCCCAGGTGACGTTCAGGGGCGCCGGCCGTGACCGGGTCGCCGTGCGCGGCACGCTCCCGGTCGCCGGGCACGACCTGCGGCTGCGGGCCGACGTACGCGTGGCACGCGACGGGGAGCGGGGCGTCGCCACCCGGATCGGCGGGATGCGCCTGGACATCGGGGACCTGGCGACCTACCGGCCGGGCACCCGCGCCTCGGAGGGGCTGCACCTGACCCGTGCGTCCGCCGCGGCCCTGACCCGCGAGACACGCAGGGCCCGTGCCGTGCCGGCGGTCCCGTCCGTGGTGCGGGCGCTGGGCGTGCCCGACTCCGCCGTGCGCGAGGCACAGCGCTCCGACACGGCGCTGTCCCGGCTGACCGGCCGCCCGGAGTTCGTACGGCAGGCCATGCGCCTGAACCTCCTCGACCTCGCCCTGGCCCACCCCGAACTCCTGGACCGCCTGGTACGCCCGTCTGCCGGGCCCGCTCCCGGAGGACACGATGATCCTGCGGAAGCCGCCGGACGACACGGTGACCCTCAGACGCTGACGCGCAGGCGGTACCCCCATTCCTCGCACGGTCCGGACGATCCACGGTTCATCGCGGCTCTCAGAACGGCTCAGCCGCCTCCACGATCCGCGCCGGGAGATACGGCGACCTCACCCTGATCTCCCAGCCCCTCCGGCGCGCATGGCAGGTGAGGGCCAGGATGTCGAGGCTGAGGGCGGCGTCGGGGTCGGAGGGGCGGTCGGCGACGGCGTAATGGTCGCGGTGGGCCGTGAGGGCGTCCAGGAGGGCCAGGTTGAAGCTCTCCTCGTCGCCCTCGACGAGCTGGGAGAAGAGCACGGTGGGCGGCGGCGGGAAGCCCTGGTCGCGGGCCCTGCCCACGTCCCGCAGTGCCAGGTCGGTGGCGGGCTCGGGGTCCTCGCCGCGCAGGTAGTCGTGCAGGGCCCGCCGGTAGGAGGCCGACACGGAACGGTCCGGACCGACGCGCTCGGGCCCCGCCAGGACCAGCGGCGCCAGATGCTCCCGCCGCCCCGTGATCAGTGCGAGGTGCACCGCCCGGTGCCAGGCCCCCGGCCCGGCGTCCTCGTCCCGGCAGGCGGGGTACGTCACGGTCCTGCCGTCGATCGTCACCGGCACGTCGGCGCCGGGTTCCGCCAGCGTCGTACGGAACAGCGCGGCCCCCAGCTCCGCGGCCAGCCGCAGGTTCTCCAGCTGGGCGTCGCTCGCGTCAGGCGTGTGCGAGGCACGGGTCCGGAAGAGCAGCTCCTGGTACGTGACGGCGTAGGCCAGCTCGAAGGTGGTGAGCGACTTGCCCGGGACCGGTGTGACGGCGTCCCGGGTGTACCGCTCGAACTGCTCCTCGCTGTCCGGGTCCAGGGGACGCGGCTCCAGGGTTCGCCCGAACTCCACCACGCCCGCGGCGAGTTCGGCCACCGCGTCCGGGCGGCGGTCCCGGCCGTAGGGCCCCACCCGCGGCGGTGTGGCCTTGAACCCGGTGACCAGCGCGTCCGGCAGGTAGTCGCTGTCGACGGCCGGCGGCCAGCCCTCGTCCCGGTACGCCAGCGCCGTCAGGGCGATCGGCAGGAGCGGGAGAAGACTGCCCGGTCGCGCTCCGGGCCCGGTGGTGCCGGTCAGCGGCCTCAACAGCCGTACGACCGCGGCACCGAACCCCTTCCGGTCGCCCGCGGTCAGCGCGCGCAGCGCCTGCAGCCCGATGCCGTACGGCTGGTCGGCGAGCTGGCGGCCGGTCTCCGTCTCCAGCGCCCGGACCCGGTCGAGTGCCGCGTCGAGCGCGGTGAGCTTCTGTTCGCGGGAGGGTGCGTAGGTGAGGTCGTCGTCGGCGGTGTCGCCGATGACGTACGCCATGAAGCCGTTGATCAGTTCGGCGTCGGGGTGTCCGGAACGGCCCTGCTGCGGGGCCTCGCGCGCGAAGTGGAAGGCCTCGCCGTGCCATTGGGTCTTCTCGACGAGGATCGCCAGGCAGAAGGCGTCCAGCCACTTGGCGGCCGTGACCGGCTCCGGGCTGCCGCCGGGCTCGCGGTCGTAGACCAGGCCCCAGTTCGGGTAGGTGAGGAAGACCTCGAAGTGGTCGCGCGGGAAGTACGCCGCGTACGCCACCGCGCCGGCCGCCGCCTCGGCCGCGTCCTCCAGGACCGCCTTCGCCTCGGGGGAGTGCAGATCCGGCGTCTCCACCGAGAGCGCGCCGAGGTACTCGACGAACTCCTGGGCGATCAGCCACCACTCCCACGCCGTCACCGGGCCGGCCTTGGACATGGAGTGGACCTGCGAACCGATCCTGTTCGCGAAGTCCTTCCGCACCGCCGAAACGGCCGCCTCGCCGACCCGATGCCTTTCGATACGCACCATTGTTCCGCTCCCCCGTCCGACTTCCCGATCTGCGTGACCAGCCTAGATCGAGGGTCTGACAGAGGAGCGGACCAGATCAGGCCGCGCTCGGCGTCCAGTCGCCCAGCCAGTCCGCGACCTCCTGGCCGGCGGCCTGCGCGTCGGTCAGCTGCGGCCGGTTGGAGGAGGCCGCACCCGAGCCCGCGCCGGTGTTCTTGTACTCCGCGAACCGGTCGTCCTTCCAGGAGAACCCGCTCATGTCCGTCCACGGCGTGGACTTGACTGCGGCGCTCAACGAGGTGTTGCGGACCGTGGCCTGCGGGTCGAGGCTCGCGTCACCGCCGGCGTGCCAGGGGCGGCCCAGGTAGAAGCTCGCGGCCGAGACGTCGCCGTTCACCGTCGAGTTGGCGATGAGGATGCCCTTGCGGTTGGCGGCGGTGCTGGGCGCGGTGACGTAACCTGCCGAGCTGCCGTCCCAGCGCTTCTTCAGGGTGATGACGGACTTGTCGATCACCGCGGTGGCCCGGCCGAAGATGAAGTCGACGTTGCCGACGACGTAGGAGTTCTTCATGTAGACGCGGCCCAGCTTGTCCTTGGACGCGGTGTCCACGAGCAGGGTGTCCTGGTCGCCGCTGACGATGACCCCGTCGAGGAACACCTTGTCGGCGGCGGTGCGCAGGGCGACGGCCTGCTGGGCGATGTTCTGGTTCGCCTTCTCGTCGAAGTCGTTGGAGACCGTCAGGTTGCGGGCCTGGAAGTCGTCGGCCTCCACGGCGACGGTGGCGCTGCCGCCGGTGCCGTAGGTGCCGGAGCCGTCCGGCTTGGGCGTGCCGGATGCGTTGTTGTAGACGATCACCGTGTCGTTACGGCTGGATCCCGTGCCCTGGATGGTCACGTGCGGCTTGTTGGACGGCACCTTGACCAGCTCGCGGTACGTCCCCGGCTTCACGGAGATCACCACGCGGGAGGTGTTGCCCGCCGGTACGGCGTTCACCGCGGCCTGCACGGTCGAGTACTGCCCGCTGCCGTCCTTGGCGACGGTGAGCGTCGTGGCCGCGGCCGCCTTGGTGGTGGCGGCCGCGGCCGTCGTACCGATCGAACCGCGCGGCCCCGCCCCCGACTTCAGCAGCGCGGGCACGTCGGCCGCCTTGTCGAGCGTGTAGGCGTAGAACGTCTTCGGATCGAAGGCGGTGCCCCCGCTCTCGTTCCTGCCGCTCGTGCCCACGAAGGTGTTGCCCTTCTGGACGATGCTCGCGGTGCTGTCCTTGATGACGGGGTTCTTGAAGCCCTGGAAGTACGAGTTCTCCAGGACCATCTTCGTCGCGCCGCGCGAGTAGTTGCCGTAGGAGGAGTTGATGTCCGTCCCGGCCACGTCCTCCAGGAAGTTGTTGTAGAGGTGGGCGTGGGCCGCGTTGTCGGTCGAGGGATTGCGCTGCTCGGTCTCGCGGATCCAGTTGTGGTGGATGGTGATGTCGGTGACGACGTTCTCCGTCCAGCCGATGCCGAACGCCTTGTTGTCCTGGCTGAGCTTGTTCCAGGAGACCGTCACATAGGTGCTGTCCTTGCGGACGTCGATGAGTCCGTCGGCCATGTGCCGCAGGTCGTTGTGGTCGATCCACACGTGGTGGGCGCCGTCCATCTGGATGGCGTCGAAGTCGTGTTCCTTGTCGTTCCACACGCCCTGGTAGGCGTCCCGGATGGTCAGGTTCCGGATGATGACGTTGTGCACCCCCGCGCCCAGGAAGAAGCCGCCGCCGACGATCTGTCCGGAGGTCCCGGACCCGACGATGGTCTTGTTCGACTGGACCTTGATCTCCTTGCCGACGGGGTCCATGGTGATGGTGGCCGCGACGACGATGACGTACGGCTCGCTCGCGGTCGCGTACTTCTCCAGGTCGGCGAGCGTCTTCACGGTGACGATCTGACCGTCCCGGCCGCCGTAGGTCCCGTTCTGGCCCAGCGCGTTGACGGAGGCGAAGCCGTCGGCGGTGGCGGTGGCCCAGGCGGGGGCCGCGGTGGTGGCGGCGGATGCCTTGGGCTGGGCGCCGGGGAGGAAGCCGTAGGCGAGCCCTCCCGCGGCTGTCAGGGCGAGCGGAACACCGAGGGCGAGAGCGGTGGTTCGGCGTCGGCGATGCTGGGCCATGGGGTCATCCGTTCCGTGCGGGGGGTTGGGAACTGCTGGGGTTTGACGGAGTACGAGCGTGTTGTGGCGTGTGGGTGAGCGCGGAGGGTCCTGGCGGTCGTTTGGGCACCCCAGGAAGGGAATTGGAGTTCGCGCATCGAATGTGTGACCTTTCCGGGTGGGGCTCGTTGGGTGTGATGAGCGGGTTTTCGAGGGGCCGCATGGGGGGTGTGGAGTGGGCGGGTTGCGGGAGCTGGCGGCGTCATTTGTCGTACCCGGTCCCTCGGGGGTGGCGGTCCGTACCCGGCTCAAGGAGCTGACGCCCGCCGATGAGAAGGTGCTCGCGCTGGTCGGGACGTACCTCGGATCCCTCGCCTCCCGGGATCTGAAGGTGCGGTGCGGGCAGGGCCTGGAGCACTCCGCGCACACGTGGGCGGCCCGTAAGCGGGCATTGACGGCGGTGTCGTCGTCCCGGTGGGCGGGTTCGCTCACCAAGGCCACGCATGACCAGTGGGCGCTGGCCCGGCGCGGCCAGCTCGCGCACATCCAGTGTCTTGAGGCGGGGATCCGTACGATCACGCACCGGTTGTCGCTGCCGGTCGGCGCGAAGGGCTCGAAGAACACGCCGGGCGGCTACCGCAGCACGCGGGAGTGGCACGCAAAGTCCCGCCGCCTGCGGGTACTGGAGGACCGGCTGGAACGTGCGCGGACCGACTGGAAGGCCGGCAACGTGCACGTCGTACGCGGCGGGAAGCGCCTGGCCCGCACCCGCCATCACCTGTCTGACGCGCGGCTGACCGAGGACCAGTGGCGGCGGCGCTGGGAGGCGGAGCGCTGGTTTTTGCAGGCGGACGGCGAGTCCGGCAAGCGGTACGGCAACGAGACGATCCGCATCAGCCCGGACGGCGAGGTCAGCATCAAGCTCCCGGCGCCGCTCGCGCAGCTGGCCAATGCCCCGCACGGCCGGTACGTCCTCGCGTGCCGGGTCGGTTTCCCACACCGCGGCACCGAGTGGGCGGACCGGGTGGCGGCCAACCGGGCCGTCGCCTACCGCATCCACCTGGATGCGGCACGGGGCCGCTGGTATGTGACCGCGTCCTGGCAGATCCCTGTCTCCCGGACTGTCCCGATCACCACAGCCCTCACTGACGGGGTGATCGGCGTCGACATGAACGCCGATCATCTCGCCGCCTGGCGCCTCGATGCCCACGGCAACCCGACCGGCAACCCCCGCCGGTTCTTCTACGACCTCACGGGCACCGCCGATCACCGCGACGCCCAGGTCCGGCACGCCCTCACCCGGCTCCTGCACTGGGCCAGAACCTGCGGCGTGAAAGCCATCGCCGTCGAAGACCTGGACTTCGCAACAGAGAAGACGCGCGAGAAACACGGCAGGCGCAAACGGTTCAGGCAGCTCCTCTCCGGCCTGCCCACCGGCAGACTCCGCACCCGGCTTACCTCGATGGCCGACCAGACCGGCATCGCCATCATCGCCGTGGACCCGGCCTACACCAGCCGCTGGGGCGCCCAGCACTGGCAGAAACCCCTCACCGGCACCACGCGTAAGACGACCCGCCACGACGCTGCCGCCGTGGCGATCGGACGGCGCGCCCAGGGACACCCGATCCGGCGACGGACGACACCGCCCCGCGCACACCAGAGCGATGTGCACGGGCATCGGACCGTCCAGGCCGACCGGCGTACTCCCGGGCGTGAGGGACCCCGCCCTCCCGTTCCCGGACCACGCACCAGATGCGTGCCGCCGGACCGCGGAGCGAACGCGGGCAACCAGAACGCCCAACACCGCTCGGGGCGTTCGGCTGAGCATGAACCCTGGCAACAGGAATCACTCCCGCTCAGTCAGTAGGAACGGTAGGGACCGCAGTGCAGTCGCCGCCCCCGCGCGGAAGGTTGCCGCCCAAATTCGCCTACTTGGCGCAGGACTTCGGGTCGAGGTTCTCCTGCCACTTGTCCTCACGGCCGTCGGGCTGGCCGTTGGGGAGGAGCTTGTCGGAGATGCCGTCGATGTAGTAGCCGTACGAGTAGATCGTCTTCCAGCTCGCGTCCCGGCCACGCCAGGTGTGCGTGGTGACGTCGCCGTCGCCCTTGTTCCACTGGTAGTCCTCGACGTAGAACACCGGGTTCACGCGGACCACCCGCTGGTACGGCGTCCAGGTGGTCGCCACCTGGGTGCACGGCGGGATCGACTTCTCGCTGCGCCGCTCGAAGGACGAGGACTTCTCCCAGCCCCACTCGTAGCCGGCGCTGCCGCCCACGGTGCCGGAGAAGATGCTCTTGGCCAGCGAGAGGCTGATGCTGGCGCCGACGCTCTTCTTGGCGAAGGTCTTGGTGCTGTAGCCGCTGACGAAGGTCACCTTGTCCTCGGTCGTACCGTGGTTGCCGGTCCACTCGGAGGTGCGGACGGGCTCGCCCTTCACGGACCAGGTCGAGGCCTGCGCGTACCCGCACCAGCCGCGGAACAGCTCCCACGGCCCGGCGGGCGCCCACAGCCCGAACACGTCCCGCAGGTACTCGTCCCGGGTCTTGAACTCGCCGGTGTCGACGTTGAGCGCGCCGTAGACGCCGGTCAGGCTGCCCTCCTGGCCGCACAGCCGGTCCAGCATGACGTCGGTGTCGCCGGGGTCCACGCCCCGGACGTTCTGGGCCCCGCCGGGACCGGCGGCCTGCGCGGTGCCGGAGCCGGCCAGCAGAGCGGTGACGGCCAGGGCCGCGGACGCGGCGGCGAGGGCGCTCTTCTTCAGAGTCGATGTACGAGACAAACGCATGGGGGGTTCTTCACTCCTGAGTGCTGAGGACAGATGCGTGGGGCACCTGTTCGACACCTCAGGAAGCTGGCAGAGAACCCGTGAGTAGGGTCGAGAACGCGTGAGGGTTGACAGGACATCGACAGCTTGGCGTTCACTGCGCGGAGGCGGGCGCCTCCGGTGGCGGAGTCGGCGCCCCGGGCAGCCGTACGGTCGCGATGGTGCCGCCGCCTTCGGCGTGGCCGAGGGTGACCTCGCCGCCGGCCTGCTGCACCGTGCGGGCCACGATGGACAGGCCGAGTCCGGAGCCGGGCAGGGCGCGGGCGCTGGGGGAACGCCAGAAGCGGTCGAAGACGTGCGGGAGTTCCTCGGCGGGGATGCCAGGGCCGTGGTCCCGGACGGTCAGCACGCCCTGGGCGAGCCGGACGTCGATGATCCCGCCCTCGGGGCTGAACTTCACCGCGTTGTCGAGGATGTTGACCACCGCGCGCTCCAGAGCGGCCGGTTCCCCGCGGGTGTACCAGGGCTCCAGCGAGGCGTTGATGGTCAGCTCCGGGCCCCGCAGCCGTGCCCGGCGCAGGGCAGCCTCGACGGTGTCCTCCAGCGAGACGACCTGCACGCGTTCGCCGCGCTGCCCCTCGGAGCGGGACAGCTCCTGCAAGTCGCCTATGAGGGCGGCCAGTTCGGTCATCTGCGCCTTCACCGAGGCGAGCAGAGCCTTGCGGTCGGCCTCGGGGAGGGGGCGGCCGGTCTCCTCGCTGCGGGTGAGGAGTTCGATGTTGGTGCGCAGGGAGGTGAGCGGGGTGCGCAGCTCGTGCCCCGCGTCGGCGATGAGCTGCTGCTGGAGCTCGCGGGAGTTGGCGAGGGAACTCGTCATCGAGTTGAAGGAGCGGGACAGCCGGGCGACCTCGTCCTCGGCGTCCTCCTCGACGGGGATGCGGATGCCCAGGTCCTCGGTCCTGGCCACGTGTTCCACGGCCTCGGTGAGCTTGTCGACGGGGCGGAGGCCGGCGCGGGCGACGAAGAGGCCGGCGGCGCCTGCGCCGAGGACTCCCACACCGGAGACGAGGAGGAGGATGAGGGCGAGTTCGTTGAGGGTGGACTGGGTGCCTTTGAGGGGGGACGCGAGAAGCAGAGCGACGCCCTGGGAGTCGTTCGTGTCGACGCCCAGGTACCGGGTCAGCACACGTACGGAGTTGCCGTCCTCGTCGGTGCCGTTGCGGAAGTAGATCGTGTTGCCGCTCGCGTTTTCGATGACGGTCCTGTCGGCGCCGGTCACCTTGACCGTGCCGGGGGAGTTCGGGTCGACACAGGGGTCGCCCTTCGCCTTGATCGCCTGGACGTAGTCGTTGCGACCGGGGAACACCTGCGTGTTCTTCTCCGGGGCCCGTGTACACCTCTGGAGCAGCGACTCGACCGTGCCGGGCCTGCTCACCATCTCCTTCAGGTCACCGTCGACCTGGTCGTACAGCTTCCCCTGCACGATGAACCAGCACGTCACCGACACCGCCGCCACCGCGAACGCCACCGCCGCCGCCACCAGCAGTGCCAGCCGTGACCGGATCGGAAGCGACCGGTACCGCCGTACGACCCGGTTCACTCCGCGCCGCCCTGCCGCAGCACATACCCCACGCCCCGCACGGTGTGCACGAGCCGCGGCTCACCGCCCGCCTCGGTCTTGCGGCGCAGGTACATGACGTAGACGTCCAGCGAATTGGACGACGGCTCGAAGTCGAAGCCCCACACCGCCTTCAGGATCTGCTCGCGGGTCAGCACCTGGCGCGGGTGCGCCATGAACATCTCCAGCAGGGTGAACTCCGTACGGGTCAGCTCCACGGGCCGTCCCGCCCGGGTGACCTCACGCGTCGCGAGGTCCATCCGCAGGTCGGCGAAGGTGAGGGCCTCGTCGTCCTCGACGGACCCCGCTCCGGCCGCCGCGGCGTAGGAGCTGCGCCGCAGCAGCGCACGGACCCGGGCGAACAGCTCGTCCAGCTCGAACGGCTTGACCAGGTAGTCGTCGGCGCCCGCGTCGAGCCCGGTGACGCGGTCGCCGACCGTGTCGCGGGCCGTCAGCATCAGGATGGGGGTCGTGTCGCCCGCGCCGCGGATGCGCCGGGCGGCCGTGAGCCCGTCCATGCGGGGCATCTGGATGTCGAGGACGACCAGGTCGGGCTGGTACGCCGTCGCCTTGTCGAGCGCGTCGGCGCCGTCCACGGCGACCTCGGTGTCGTAGCCCTCGAAGGCGAGGCTGCGCTGGAGTGCTTCGCGCACCGCCGGCTCGTCGTCGACGATCAGGATGCGCTGGGGGTCACGGTCGCCTTCGGCGGGGCTCATGGCTGGGGATTCCTCGGGTGCGGTGGGAAGGACACGGGACTGAAGGTGATGAACGCTTTCAGCCTCGCACGGTTCCCTGCTGGCGCTGCAGGAGTTGCTCTCTCGGGCTCAGCCGCGTGCGCCGCTGCGGCGACGGCTGCGGGCGGCGCTCACCCCGCGGCGGGCCACCGCCACGGACGACGCCACCTCGGGCGCCCGCGTCACCGGCGGGTGGAGTGCGTACGCCACGTCGAGGGCCAGGGCGAACCCGGCCGGGTCGGTACCGGCCACCGTGTGCGAAACCTGCTTGATCATGGCGTACTCCTTGCGAAGGTCAGGGGGTGTCAGCTGTCGGAGCCGCCGGCCCGCAGCGTGGCCAGGTCGGACTTGACGGTGTTGATCGGGATGGAGAAGCCGAGACCCGCGCTGCCTGCCGAGGACGAGTCCGAAGTGGCCGAGTACATCGCCGAGTTGATGCCGATGATGTTGCCGTTCATGTCGATCAGCGCGCCGCCGGAGTTGCCCGGGTTCAAGGAGGCGTCGGTCTGGATCGCCTTGTACGTCGTCGTGGACGAGCCGGTGTCGCCGTTGAACTGCCGGCCGCCGAACTCGAACGGCCACTGGCCGCTGCCGCCGCCCTGGCCCTGGCCCTGGCCCTGGCTCTGGCCCTCGTCGGTCGCGACGGTCACGTCCCGGTTCAGGGCGGAGACGATGCCGCTGGTCACGGTGCCGGTCAGGCCCTCGGGGGAGCCGATCGCGACGACTTGGTCGCCGACCTGGACGCCGTCGGAGTTGCCGAGGGTGGCCACGGTCAGCCCGGAGGCGTTCTCCAGCTTGATGAGGGCGAGGTCCTTCTTGCTGTCGGTGCCGACGACCTTCGCGGTGTACGTCTTGCCGTCGCTGGTGCTCACCTTGATGGCGGAGGCGCCGGAGATGACGTGGTTGTTGGTGATGATCTCGCCGTCACTGGTGATGATCACGCCGGAACCGGTGGATTCCCCCGCGTTCGAGGTGGCGTTGATCTCGACGATGCTCGGGCTGACCGCCTTGGCGACCCCGGCGACCGTGCCCTTGGCGGAGGACGGCACCACGCTGGTGCTGGTGCTGCTGGAGGCGACCGTGTCGTTGCCGGTCAGCTCCTGGATGCCGTAGGCGGTGCCGCCGCCTATCGCCGCGGCGACGATCGCCACGGCGGCGAGGAGGGCGAGGGGGCCGCGGGTGCGCCTCTTCGGGGCGTGAGCGGGTGCCCCGGGCTCCGCGGGGGCCGCGGTGAGGAGAGCGGTTCCGCCGCCGTCGCCGTCACCGCCGTACGAGCCGGCGCCCCCGGAGGCGAAGGCGGCGGGCTGGGCCGGGGCGGGGGCCTGCGGCTGGCCCGGCCACACGGTCGTCGGCTCGACGACCGGCTGCTGGAGCGGCGCCGGGGCCTGCGGGGGAGTGGCGGGCGGCTGGGCCGGCGGGGGCGGCCACTCGGGGTTCACGGGCGACGAAGCGTGCTGCTGCTGGGCGCCCTGGTGGGGGTTCTCGTACTGCTCGTACTCGCCGTCGCGGCGGAAGCTCTCGGTCATGACAAAAAGCTTGTCCCGCGACCATGAGAGCTCCCTGAGTGCTCCCTGAGAAGCCCGGCAGAACCTCGTATGCCCGATATAAAGCCGCCGCTGGCCTCCGGCCGGGTCTTCTCAGACGGTCCTCAGAAACTCACTCGCAGCCGCAGGACCGGCGCACGACCAGCTTCGACGGGAACACCTTCAGCCGCTCCCGGCGGGAGCCCGCGACCCGGAGCCCGTCGTCCAGCACCAGATCCACCGCGGCCCGGGCCATCGCCGACCGGTCCGACGCCATGGTCGTCATCGGCGGGTCCGCGAGCGCGGCTTCCTTGATGTCGTCGAACCCGATGACCCCGAGCTCGCCCGGCACGTCGATGCGCAGCTCGCGCGCGGCCCGCAGCAGGCCGATCGCCTGGTCGTCGGTGGAGCAGAAGATGGCGGGCGGCCGATCGGGCCCGGAGAGCAGCCCGAGCGCCACCTGATACGCGTCGTAGCGGTTGTACGGCGCCTCGAAGAGCCGTCCCTCGGTGGGGAGCCCCGCCTCCTCCATGGCCCGCCGCCAGCCCTCGACGTGGTCGGAGACGGGGTCGCCGACGGAGGGGGTGTCGGCGGTGCCGCCCATACAGGCGACGTAGGGGTAGCCGTGGCCCAGCAGATGCTCGACGGCGGTCTTCGCGCCGGAGAGGTCGTCGAGGACGACGGCGACGTCGTCGATCGCCTCCGGCCGCTCGTGCAGCAGGACGACCCGGGCGTCCCAGGCGTCGATCTCGGCGGCCGCGTTGTCGTTCAGCGCGTGCGAGACCAGGATCAGCCCGGAGACCCGCATCCCGAGGAACGCCCGCAGATAGTGGACCTCGCGCTCGCCGATGTAGTCGGAGTTGCCGACCAGCACCATCTTCCCGCGCTCGGACGCGGCCTGTTCGACCGCGTGCGCCATCTCCGCGAAGAACGGCTGGCGCGCGTCCGGCACGATCAGGCCTATGAGATCCGTTCGCCGCGATGCCATCGCCTGGGCGACCCGGTCGGGCCGGTACCCCAGCTCCTTGATCGCGGCGAGGACACGCTCGCGCGTGGCCGGGGCAACCGGCCGGGGTCCGTTGTTGATGACATAGCTGACTACGGCGGTGGACGTTCCCGCCAGCCGCGCCACGTCATCCCTGGTTACCTTGGCCACGCGCGGAGTCTACGCGGATGGACCCGCTCTGGGCAGGGCGTGAAGGACGTGCCCGTACTCCCGCTGTGAGCCATGCGGGGGTACGCCGGTGCCGGAGCCATGCCCATGCGCGGGACCCGCTATGCCTCTACGTCTTCGAGGGCGGCACTGTCGTCCGCATCCTCCGCCTTTGCCCGGTCCGCCTTGGCCTTCGCCTCGTCGGTGACCCGCTCGCCCTTCTCGGGCGTAACGAATCGATAACCGACGTTCCGGACGGTGCCGATCAGCGACTCGTGCTCGGGTCCGAGCTTCGCGCGCAGCCGTCGTACGTGCACGTCGACCGTCCGGGTGCCGCCGAAGTAGTCGTAGCCCCAGACCTCCTGCAGCAGCTGCGCGCGCGTGAAGACGCGGCCCGGGTGCTGGGCGAGGTACTTGAGGAGCTCGAACTCCTTGAAGGTGAGGTCGAGGACCCGGCCCTTGAGCTTCGCGGAGTAGGTCGCCTCGTCGACCGAGAGGTCGCCGTTGCGGATCTCCATGGGGGAGTCGTCGTTGACGATCTGCTGCCGGCCCATGGCCAGGCGCAGCCGCGCCTCGACCTCGGCCGGGCCGGCGGTGTCGAGGAGCACGTCGTCGATGCCCCAGTCGGCGGTGACGGCGGCGAGGCCGCCCTCGGTCACGACGAGGATGAGCGGACAGCCGGGCCCGGTCGAGCGCAGCAGCTGGCACAGGCTGCGGACCTGGGGCAGGTCACGGCGTCCGTCGATGAGGATGACGTCGGCACCGGGGGTGTCGACGAGTGCGGGGCCCTCCGCCGGAGCCACGCGCACGTTGTGCAGAAGCAGGCCGAGGGCCGGCAGCACCTCCGTCGACGGCTGGAGGGCATTGGTCAGGAGCAGCAGAGAACTCATATGTCTGGTTCCTCCTCGGTCCCGCGAGGTCACGGCTTTCGTATACAGGGGTATCCGAAAGCACAAAAGGACCCGGGGGCTGCATTGCCCGAGTCCTCTTCCGACGAGAATAGCCCACATGAGCATGGATCAGGCAGGTCGTGTGGTGCGTTCCACGGGGAGTCCGCACTCTGAGACACCCAGACACGCACCTATACGGACGTTTCTGCACACCGACGACGGCGTGACGATCGATTCCGTATACGATCCGCCCTCCTCCGTATACGACGCCTCCCGGCCACCCGCGCGTGACCTGGTGTTCGTGATCGCGCACGGTTTCACCGGTGACGTGGATCGCCCTCACGTTCGCCGGGTGGTGGAGGCGCTCACGCGGTACGGCGGTGTGGTCACGTTCTCCTTCCGGGGCCACGGGGCCTCCGGCGGGCGCTCGACGGTCGGCGACCGCGAGGTGCTGGACCTGGCCGCCGCGGTGGCGTGGGCACGCGAACTCGGCCACGCGCGGGTGGCGACCGTCGGCTTCTCCATGGGCGGCTCGGTGGTGCTGCGGCACGCGGCGCTGTACCGGCAGGAGACCGGCGGTGGCACGGACGCGCACGCGGACGCGGTCGTCTCGGTCAGCGCACCGGCCCGCTGGTACTACCGCGGCACGGCCCCCATGCGCAGGCTCCACTGGCTGGTGACCCGCCCCGCGGGCCGTCTGGTGAGCCGTTACGGATTCCGCACCCGCATCCACCACCGGGACTGGAACCCCGTCCCCCTGTCCCCGGTCGAGGCGGTCCCGAGGATCGCCCCCACCCCCTTGCTCATCGTTCACGGCGACCGCGACGGCTACTTCCCCCTCGACCACCCGCGGATGCTCGCGCAGGCCGCCGACGGCCACGGCGAGCTGTGGATCGAGCCCATGGGCCACGCCGAACACGCGGTCGGCGACGAGCTGCTGGGCCGTATCGGGGACTGGGCTGTCACAGCGGGCGGCTAGCCTGGGCCCCGTACACCACCGATCGATTGAGGAAGCGGATGCCAAAGGTCACGGTGCGCTACTGGGCCGCCGCGAAGGCCGCGGCCGGGATCGCCGAGGAGCCGTTCGACGCGGCCACGCTCGCCGAGGCGCTGGACGCGGCACGCGAGCGCCACCCCGGTGAACTCGTGCGGGTCCTGCGGCGATGCTCGTTCCTCGTCGACGGTGACCCCGTGGGCACCCGCGGACATGAGACGGTACGGCTGGCCGACGGCGGCACGGTCGAGGTGCTCCCGCCGTTCGCAGGAGGGTGACGATGACGAACCAGCCGTACGAGGGCTACGACCAGTACCCGCAGCAGGGCTGGCCGGCCCAGCAGGGGTACGACGACTCGCAGGCCGCCCAGCAGTACACCCAGCAGTGGCAGGGCCAGACCTGGGAGACCCAGGTCGGGACACCGGCCGCGGAGACCGCGTATCCGCCCCAGCAGGCGTACGACGCGGAGTCCCAGGCGTACGGCGCGGGGCAGCAGGGGGCCGCCGCTCCCGGGCAGGGACCCGTCGCCTACGGGTCCACGTCGCCGTCCCCCGGTGCCTATGGCGCCGCTCCCTACGGGCCCGCGTCGCCCCCTCCCGGGCCCGGCGATCACGGCACCCCGGGTTCCGCCTCCTCCGACTACGGCCCGGCCACCCTCGCCGGCAACGCCCGCGTCACCGACGCCCAGCGCGCCCGTCTCGAAGGCCGGTCCCCGATCATCGAGCCCGGCATCCAGCCCGCCGCGCTCACCGCCCTGCTCGGCCTGCTGCTCTCCGGTGCGGCGACCGTCGGGTCGTACGCCCTTCTCGTGCCCCTCGTCGTCCTCCAGGCCGTCACCGCGGCCGGCTGGTTCCGGCTGAACGGAATGTGGCCCGCCCGGCAGGGCATCGCGCTGGCGTTCCTCGGCGCGCTGGTCGCGGACGCGGCACTGCTGACGGCCGGCCGGGAGAACGCGCCCGCGGCGATCCTCGGCACCCTCGGCGTCTGGGTCCTGCTCAGCCTGGTGATGCAGCTCCGCTCGCACGCCGACCCCGACGAGCGGATGTACGGCCTGATGGCGACGGTCGCCTCGGCGGCCCTGGCGATCGTCGCGACCGGCCACCTCGCGGCGGACCCGGACGCGGTGACGGTCGGCGCGGCCGCGGTGGCCGTGGCGGTCCTGGCCCGCGCGCTGCCCCTGCCGACCCCGGCCTCCGTGGTCGTCTCGCTGCTCGCCGCGGCGGGCGCGGGCATCGCCGTCGGCGGGATGACGGGCCTCGGCGCGAAAGGCGCCCTGCTCGGCGCGGGCGCCGCGGTGTGCGCGCTGATCGGCCACCGGGTCGCGAGCTACGACTACCCGTCCCGCTTCGTGCACTTCACGGCCGGCGTGGCCCTGCCCCTGGCCGCGGCGGCCCCGGCGGTGTACGTCCTGGGCCGCGCGATCGGCTAGGTCGCCGGGACAGCCTCGGTCCACAAGCAGAAAGGGTGCCCGGACGGGTCGTACAGCACGCGCACGTCGTCCTGCGGCTGGTACTCGGCGAGCCGCGCCCCCTCCGCCACCGCCCGTTCGGTCTCGGCCTCCAGGGCAGTCGGCCCGCCGTCGACCTCGATGTCCAGATGCAGCATCATCTGCTGGTCACCGGGGTCGCGGGTGGGCCACACGGGCGGGACGTACTCAGGTTCGCCCTGCAAGGCGAGGGACGTGCCCTCGGCGCCCGCCGGCGGCCCGATCAGCACCCAGTCCGGCTCTTCGGCGCGCACCACATATCCCAGCAGCCGACGGTAGAACCCGGCGAGCTCATGCGCGTCCCGTGCGTCGAGGACCACGGTGGACAGTTTCAGGGGCGACATGCCCGCCTTCCTACTGCCGCCGTCTCTTCCCGTCCAGCTCGTCCCACCACTCGTCGGACTTGGGGTCGCCGGAGGGATCGTCCCACCAGCGGTCGTCCGGGCCGCGTCGGTTGGCGACCATCGCGGCGAGGGGCGGGATCACCATGGCGACCACGCACATCCCCACGGCCACCGGCATCGACCAGAGCCGTACGACTCCCCAGGCCAGGACGAACAGCCCGATGCAGGTGCCCATCATGGCGAAGTAGACATGCCGTCGTCGCGCCAACATACGTTCAGGGTAGGCCCGGGCAAGGCCGGAGGGCCGTACCCCAGGGGTACGGCCCTCCGGTCGGTCAGGCAGGTGCCTCAGACCGCGATCGCGACCTCTGCCAGGCCACCCTGCTGGGCGACGACCGTGCGGTCGGCGGTGGCGCCCGGAACCAGGGCGCGGACGGTCCAGGTGCCCTCGGCCGCGTAGAAGCGGAACTGGCCCGTCGCGGAGGTCGGGACCTCCGCCGTGAACTCGCCGGTCGAGTCCAGGAGGCGGACGTAGCCCACCACAGGCTCGCCGTCACGCGTCACCTGGCCCTGGATCGTGGTCTCACCGGGCTTGATCGTCGAGGCGTCCGGGCCGCCGGCCTTCGCTCCGCACATGTCTTCTCCAAAGAGGGGTCTGACCGGAAGGAAGGCCGGTCGGGTTGGACGGGTTTTCTTACTTGTTGGCGCCGAGCTCGATCGGAACGCCGACCAGGGAGCCGTACTCGGTCCAGGAGCCGTCGTAGTTCTTGACGTTCTCGACACCGAGCAGCTCGTGCAGCACGAACCAGGTCAGGGCCGAGCGCTCACCGATGCGGCAGTACGCGATGGTGTCCTTGGCGAGGTCGACCTGCTCCTCGGCGTAGAGCTCCTTGAGCTCCTCGTCCGACTTGAAGGTGCCGTCGTCGTTGGCGTTCTTCGACCACGGGATGTTGCGCGCGGACGGGACGTGGCCCGGACGCTGCGACTGCTCCTGCGGCAGGTGGGCCGGGGCGAGCAGCTTGCCGGAGAACTCGTCGGGGGACCGCACGTCGACGAGGTTCTGCGAACCGATGGCCGCCACCACGTCGTCGCGGAAGGCGCGGATGGACTTGTTCTGCGGCTTGGCCTTGTAGTCGGTCGTGGCGCGCTCGGGCACGTCCTCCACCAGCTCGCGGGCGTCCAGCTCCCACTTCTTGCGGCCGCCGTCGAGAAGCTTGACGTTCTCGTGGCCGTACAGCTTGAAGTACCAGTAGGCGTAGGACGCGAACCAGTTGTTGTTGCCGCCGTAGAGGATCACCAGGGTGTCGTTGGCGATGCCCTTCGCCGAGAGGAGCTTCTCGAAGCCCTCCTGGTCGACGAAGTCCCGGCGGACCGGGTCCTGCAGGTCCTTGGTCCAGTCGATGCGGATCGCGTTGCGGATGTGGTTCTTCTCGTAGGCGGACGTGTCCTCGTCCACCTCCACGATCGCGATGTTCGGGTCGTCGAGGTTGGCCTCGACCCAGTCGGCGTCGACCAGGACGTCGCTGCGGCTCATGCTCTTTCTCCTCCGGGGCAGTTGCGGCGGGGCGTGCGGAAGGGTGCGCGGGGCGCACGGATGCCTGAGAGTCCAGGGCAAGGGGGATGCGGAGGGCGGTGCCGTCCGCTCAGAAGGGGCGACAGAGCATGGCGGCGACGCGGCACAGGTCTACTGCCCGCCGCTTCGTGAGATCCGCCTGTCGCTTCATAGTGGTCGATCGTAGGGAGGGACATACCGGCATGTCACCGGTGTGTCGCATGTTGAGATGCGATCGTCCGGGATGTGGGACGAAAAAGCCGCCCGGGTCGTGCTCCCACGGTTCCCGGGCGGCTGTAGTCGTCATAACATCTACGGTACGGACGTCACCGTCTCGCCTGTCGGACGAGCCGGGTCCGGCCCGAGGCTCGTCCTACCCGGCGAGCTTGACGTCCGAACCCTTCACCGCGATCTCCACACCGTTCGCACCCGCTTCGACCTTGTCGAGCTTGATGCCGCCCGGCAGGCCCTCGATCTTCTGGTCGAAGTCGGCGATCGAACGGACGTCGGAGTCGGCGAGCGTGATGTTGCCGAAGCTGGGGATCGAGTCGGCGTGCACCCGCACGGTGTTCCCGTCCACGACGCTGACCGTGCTGAGCACGGAGACGGGCTGCTCCAGGGCGCTGATCTTGATGTCGACCTTGATCTTGCCGCTGCCGCCGTCGGAGAGGCCGACGACCTTGGCGGTGACGCCCAGCGGGAGCTGGGTCTCCTGCGACTTGGCCGCCTTCAGCAGCTGGTCGTAGGCGATCGTCGCGGTCCCGGCGGCGGTGGAGGCGGTGGCGGAGCTGTAGTCGCCGGAGAACGCGACGCCCTTCATGGCGGCGTTCAGGTCGTCGATGCGGATCGTGCCCCCGCTGGTGCCGGTGTCCGCGTCGTAGTCCTTCATCCCGACCTCGACGTCGTCGAGCTCACCGCCGGCCACCTGGGTCAGGAACGGGAACCCCTTGATGTCCACGCTCGGCGTCGTGGTCAGCCCCTCCTGCGTCTTCAGCCGGTCCGCGACCTCGCCCTCCGCGAAGTGGACCGCCAGACGGTCGGCGGCGACGAACAGCCCGCCGAGAATCACGGCGATGATCAGAAGTATTCGCAGGGCGCGCATGCGGTGGATCCCCCAGAGCGGCGGTGTTGTCGACGGACGGGTGGCCGTCGAGCGTGAGACTAACCGTGCCGGGTAAGGCGCCCGCCCGATTGTCGATCAGCTGTGACAGTCCGCGGGGCCGCCCGGTCTCCGCTCAGTAGACGAGCGCCTGCGTCTCGTCCCCCAGCGCCTCCTGCACGAACACCTGCGCCCCCGCGATCCGTACGCCCTCGATGACGTCCTTCTCGGTGATGTCCCGGCGGGCCGCGCACTGGGTGCACAGTGTGATGCGGCCGCCCGCGAGGAGCGACTCGAGCAGGTCGGGCAGCGGGGCCGCGTGCGGCAGCTCGAACTCCGCGGCCCGCCCCGGCAGCGCGAACCACGCCGACTCCCCGGTCAGCCACAGCGAGACGTCCACCCCACTGGCCACGGCCACCGCCGCGACGGTGAACGCCTGCGAACAGCGCTCGGGGGCGTCGGCCCCGGCGGTCACCTTGATCACGAGCTTCTTCGCCATGTCCGAATCGTAACCAGCGCGGCTACAACTCCGGCTGTTGACCATGAGTCACCTGTGCGCGTGTATATGGCATGCGCGCTTCAGGTTGGGTGTGAGGGATGTCTTGCAAGTACCCGAAGTAGCAGAAGAAACAGGGGAGTCGGCCCTGTCGGCGGACCCGCCGGTCGAGGGCCGGGCGCCGCGCCGTCGCGGACGGACCACGATGCTGATCGCCGGTGCCGCCGTGCTCGGTGTCGTCGCCGGTGCCTGTGCCGGTTACCTGATCCAGGCCGACCGCGACCCGACTCCGCTGCCGCCGCTGTCCCAGCCGGTGCTGGCGCAGGCCAAGGGGGAGGGACCCGAGCCGCTGTCGGCCGCGCAGGACCGCCGGGTGAAGACCGAGGGCGATCTGCGGAAGCTGCTGCTGAGGAAGCCGGCGGGGGCGCGGGACGCCGACTGGACGGGGGACGGCTGGCTGGACATCGCCGAGTACGCGGACGACTTCACCGACCCGGCAGAGAAGTTCAGCGACCTCGTCGGCGACGAGTTCCGCCGGGCCGCCGTGGCCGGCTGGAAGGTCGGCAGCTCGTACAGCGTGGAGATCCGGCTCGTCCAGTTCCGGCAGGAGGACTCCCTCGCGGCCCTCGACTCCAGCTCCAACCACCAGGACTGGGCGGAGGGGGAGACCGGCACCGACAGCTGGGCCATCCCCGGCACCGGGGACGGTATGGCCTACGTGCACACCCGGCCGGACACCGAGCCGGGTTATCTGCCGCAGTACGCGGCCGAGGCGCACGCGTGGCGTGGAGACGTCTCGATGGAGATCTGGATCTACGGGACCAAGCAGATCTCCAAGAAGACGATCATGGACCTCGCCGAGCGGCAGATGGAGCGGCTGTGACGACGGAACACGAGACACAGGAGCCGGGACCGGCAATGACACCGGCGCCGGAAACGGCGATCGAGCCGTCAACCGCCCCGGTCGCCCCGGTCCGACAGCCCCGGCGACGCGGCCGCATCGCCGCCGTCGCCGGTTCGGTGCTGCTCGCCGCGGCGCTGGTGGCCGGGGTGGGCGGCACGGTGGTGACCGTGGGCGACGCCGATCGTGACCCGGGGGCCCCGATCTGGAAGTTCCCCGCGTCCACGGTCGAGGAGAAGAAGGCGGTGACCCAGCGCGGGCTCGCCGGCATGCTCGTGCCCTACGGCACCGACGGCTGGGTCCGGGGGCCCGACCTGGCGGAATTCGGATCCGACGTGCAACTCGGCGGCGCCCAGGCCACGGCTCTGCGGAAGGAGGCGCTCCGAGGCCTGCCCCGGAGCCAGCGCAAGCAGCTGGAGCGGCAGATCGACCGGCAGCGACTCTCGGGCATGGCGATGCGCAGCTACTTCAGCGGTGAGTCGTACGCCTTCTCCCATAACCAGGACATCTACTCGGTGCGCGTCGTGCTCGCCCAGATGGCGAACAAGACAGCGGTCCGCAACAGTTCCAGGGCCCAGAACGAGTTCCTCGCGACCCTGGACCTCTTCAAGGAGGGCCCGAAGATCAAGGGCCACGACGACGCCCGGTGCTTTCGGCTGTCGGGGAGCGCCGAGGACGACCTCGACATGATGCTCTGCTCCGCCTATGTGGGGGACGTCCTGGTCTCCATCACGGCCTATGGGCCCCACCCACTCGACACCAAGGGGGTCGCGATGCTCCTGCGTACCCAGCTCGACCGCATCGCCGAGCGGGGGGAGGCGGTATGACCGAGTCACAGCAGGTGGCCGCGCCCCCGCTGCCCGACACACCGCCCGAGCCCGCGCCGGCCGAGGTGAGGAAGGACCGCCGGGTCCTGCGGGCCGTGCTGCGCTGGACCGCGGCCGCCGTCGTCCTCGCCGCGGCCGGGACGGCGACGGCGTACGGGATCTCGGGGATGGAGCGCACGGACGTACCGGGACTGTCGACCCGTTCCGACGGGCGCTGGGACTTCCCCCGGCTCACCAAGCCGCCGTTGCCGTCGGGCAGTCCCGGCCCCTTCGCCGCGGGCAACGCGGCCGAGGCGCACTACGCCGATCTGCGCGCCCTCCTCCTTCCCGTGCCCCAGGGAGCGAAGGAGGACAAGGCGCTGCGCGGCTCGGACGGCTGGCTGGCGATGAAGGACTTCCTGGCGGAGTACGAGGTGAAGGAGGAGCGACAGGAGCTCGGACAGAAACTCGTCGACACCGGCCTGCGCCACATCGCGGCCCGGGGCTGGACCGCGTCGGACGGCACCCGGACCCGTATCTATCTGCTCCAGTTCGGTACGGCGAACATCGTGGAGTCCAAGCTGGCCAGCGACGTCCAGGCCTACACCAGCCCGACCTATCAGGTGCGTGGCGCGGCCGAGGCCGTCTACGACGAGGCCTTCCCGGACCCGGCCGCCGTCTCGGGGATCACCCGCACCGCCTTCACCGAGCCGAAGCCGTACGGCGCCGAGCAGGTCCGGCAGGGCTACCTCTCGGCCGGAGACGTCTTCGCGGTGATCCTCCAGTCCCGCAAGGGCTCGGCCTCGGCCGTCCCCTTCCAGCAGACGGTGACCCTCCAGGCCCAGCTCCTGGGCTGAACCCCGTAGGGGAACCTCGCACCGCCCCCCGGGCCCCGGCCGCGTAAGCTGGGGCCCGGCCCGTGTACATGCACCGCACCACGCTCATCCGAGGAGCACCCCGTGGAGATCTTCTTCGAAGCCCTGCTGGTCCTGGTCTGCGTCGGCGTTCTCGCCTTCGCCGGACTGACCGTGAAGAAGCTGTACCAGGGCCAGCGCTGACCCCCCTCTAGGAACCGCCACTCATGATCGAGATCCCGTCCGACCTCCACAAGGACCTCGTCCCGCTCGCCTTCCTGCTCGGTAACTGGGCGGGCGCGGGCGTGCACGACTTCCCGGGTTCGGAGAAGTGCAACTTCGGCCAGGAAGTGACCTTCGGCCACGACGGCCGGGACTTCCTGGAGTACGAGTCCCACACCTGGGTGCTGGACAACGACGGCAACAAGGTCCGCCCGCTGGAGTCCGAGCACGGCTTCTGGCGCATCGACGCCGACCGCAAGGTCGAGGTGACGATGGTCCGCGACGACGGTGTCGTCGAGATCTGGTACGGCGAGATGGCCGACCAGAAGCCGCAGATCGACCTGGTCACGGACGCCGTGGCACGGACGGCCGCCTCCGGCCCGTACAGCGGCGGCAAGCGGCTGTACGGCTACGTCAAGAGCGACCTCATGTGGGTCGGCGAGAAGCAGACCCCCGAGGTCGAGCTGCGCCCCTACATGTCGGCCCACCTGAAGAAGGTCGTCACCCCGGAGGAGGTCGAGCGCTGGGCCAAGGCCCTGCCCGACGACATGCCGGACGACGGGATCGCCTTCTTCAAGTAGGTCCCCCGCTTCAAGCAGGTCCCGCGCCGGGAGGTCCTAGACTTTCCGGTGTGGTGAGCACCGACTGGAAGAGCGACCTCAGGCAGCGCGGCTACCGGCTGACGCCGCAGCGCCAGCTTGTCCTCGAAGCTGTGGACACCCTGGAGCACGCGACCCCCGACGACATCCTCACGGAAGTGAAGAAGACGGCGTCGGGGGTCAACATTTCCACGGTGTACCGGACCCTGGAGCTTCTGGAGGAGCTCGGTCTGGTCAGCCACGCCCACCTCGGGCACGGGGCGCCGACGTACCACCTCGCCGACCGGCACCACCACATCCACCTGGTCTGCCGCGACTGCCAGAACGTCATCGAGGCGGACGTCAAGGTGGCCGCCGACTTCACCGCGAAGCTCCGCCAGGAGTTCGGCTTCGAGACCGACATGAAGCACTTCGCGATCTTCGGCCGCTGCAAGGACTGCTCTCTCAAGGCTTCAACTACCGAGTCGTAGGCTTAGTCATATGAAGAGCCCTCTGCTGTCCCTGCCCGGAGCCGTCCCCGCCGAGGGCGTGGACGAAGACGTCGCCGCGCACTACGGCGACCTGTTCCGCGAGCAGCGCGCCCTCGCCGAAGGCACCGGATTCGTCGACCTCTCGCACCGCGGGGTCGTGTCCGTCACCGGCGAGGACCGCCTCAGCTGGCTGCACCTGCTGCTCACCCAGCACGTCAGCGACCTGCCCACGGGCCAGGCTACCGAGGCGCTCATCCTCTCCGCGCACGGCCACATCGAGCACGCGCTGTATCTCGTCGACGACGGGACGACCGTCTGGGCGCACGTCGAACCCGGCACCCAGGGCGCGCTGATCGCGTACCTGGAGTCGATGAAGTTCTTCAACCGGGTGGAGGTCGCCGACCGCACGGACGAGTTCGCGATCGTCCACCTTCCCGCCGGTTCCATCGCCGAGGTGCCGCAGGGCGTCGTCGTACGCGAGACGCCGTACGGCCGTGATCTGTTCCTGCCCCGCGCGGACCTGGAGTCGTACGCCGAGAAGTCCGGTCCCGCGGTGGGTCTGCTGGCCTACGAGGCGCTGCGCGTCGAGCACCACCGTCCCCGCCTCGGCTTCGAGACCGACCACCGCACCATCCCGCACGAGCTGGGCTGGATCGGCACCGCGGTGCATCTCCAGAAGGGCTGCTACCGCGGCCAGGAGACCGTCGCCCGCGTGCAGAACCTGGGCAAGCCCCCGCGCCGCCTGGTCTTCCTGCACCTGGACGGCAGCGAGGTGCACCTGCCGCCCGCGGGCGCCGACCTCCGGCTCGCGGACGAGGGGCCCGACGGCCGCAAGATCGGTTTCGTGACGACGTCCGTACGGCACCACGAGCTCGGTCCGGTCGCGCTCGCCCTGGTCAAGCGGAACGTCCCCCTGGACGCGCGGTTGCTGGCCGACAGTACGGCGGCCGCCCAGGAGGCGATCGTCGAGCCGTAGGCTCACATCTCCAGCAGGACCGTGAACGGGCCGTCGTTCGTCAGGGACACCCGCATCCGCGCGCCGAAGCGGCCGGTGGCCACCGTCGCGCCCAGGGCGCGGAGCTGGGCGACGACCTCGTCGACGAGAGGCTCGGCGATGTCGCCGGGGGCGGCCGCGTTCCAGGTGGGACGGCGGCCCTTGCGGGCGTCGCCGTACAGGGTGAACTGGCTGATCACCAGCAGCGGGGCGTCGATGTCGCTGCACGACTTCTCGTCGTGCAGCATCCGCACCGACCAGAGTTTGCGGGCGAGTTGGGCCGCCTTCTCCTTGGTGTCCTCATGGGTGACCCCGACCAGGACGCACAGCCCCTCGCCGCTGATCTCCCCGACCGTCTCACCGTCGACGACGACGCTCGCACCGTCCACCCTCTGCACCACTGCACGCATGTGCCCCATCATGCCGGTCCTGGGGGACGGGGCAGTGTTCGGGTTTGCAGGCGATCCTTAACCCCCCATCTGGGGCCGTTCGGGGCCGTTAGGGGGCACTCGGTCACATAGTGGCCACTTGGGGTGGCACGATGCTTCCACACGCCGGTCGAGGGGACGGTAGAGGCGCATGAGCACACCGAGTACCGGGCAGCACTTCGGGCCCGTCCGCGTTGCCCACAGGGCGGAGCCGGAACCACCCCGGCCGCCCACGCAGCGTACGGACAGCCCCCTGCTGCCCTCCGATCCACCCGAACAGGACCTCGCCACGCTGAGCCTGCCCGAACTGCGCACCCTGCGCCGGGACGCCCAGCGGGACGAGGCCGACCTCAGCTACCTCCGACGGCTGCTGCAGGGCCGCATCGACATCCTCCGCGCGGAGCTGCTCCATCGGTCCCCGACGGGCTCGGTGCTCGAGCGGCTCCCGGAGGCCTCGGTGTTCGAGCGGCTCCCGGAGATCCTCACCGACGCCCCGGCCCGCCACCGCTCCTCGGCCCGCCACGTCAGGCTGGGCACCCCGCACAGCGAGGAGTACCGGCTGCTGGCCGCCGAGATGCTGGCCGAGGTCGAGCTCTCGGACCTCTCCGCGCGGACCGACCTGGAACTGAGCACCGCGATGGGCCGGCTCGTGCGGTACGAGCAGCGGGTGTCGGGGCGCCGGCAGCGGTTGCAGCGGACGGCGGACGAGTGCAGCGGGGAGATCGCCCGGCGGTACCGGGAGGGGGAGGCGCAGGTGGAGGACCTGCTGACCTAGGGACCGGGCGGCCGTTCGGGGTGTGCGGAAAACGGCGCGACACCCCCACTCCGCCCGCCTACCGTGGCCCCATGAGCGCCCCAGCCGACATAGCCGACATAGACGTCCGTCCGATCACCGAGGCCGAGTACCCGGAGTGGCTGCGGGCGGTGCGGGCCGGGTTTCTGCGGGAGCCCGTCGTGCCGGAGACGGAACTGGAGGCCCGCAGGCAGCAGTTCGAGCCCGGCCGGTTCGTCGGGGCTTTCGACGGGGACCGTTGTGTGGCGACCTTCCGTTCCTTCGCGCAGGAGGTGACGGCTGTCGGGGGCCGACTCGTGGCCGCCGACGCGATCTCCGCCGTCACCGTGACCGCCACTCACCGCCGACGCGGTCTCCTGACCCGCATGATGAGCCAGGACCTCGCCGCCGCGAAGGAACGCGGAGACGTCCTGGCCACGCTGATCGCCGCCGAGTACCGGATCTACGGCCGCTACGGCTTCGGCCCCGCGACCTCGGGCACCGAGTGGGCGATCGACGTCCCGCGCTCCGGCCTCGACCCCCGCGGCCCGGATCTGGGCGGCGGCCGTATCGACCTGGTGGACCCGGACGACGTACGCAGGCTCGGTCCCGAGCTGCACGACCGGATGCGCCGGGCCACACCGGGGGCGATCAGCCGGGGCGACTGGTGGTGGCAGCTGAACACGGGTGCCGTGCGCACCGAACCGGGCTGGACCGAGCCGTTCTTCGCGGTGTACCGGGCGGCGGACGGCACGGTCGAGGGGCTGATGGCGTACGACGTCGACGACAAGTGGGCCGACACCATGCAGCCGTCGAACACGGCGAGCGTGCGGAACCTGATCGCCTCGACCCCGGCCGCCGAGCGTGCCCTGTGGCACTACCTGTGCTCGATCGACTGGGTCATGCAGGTCAAGAGCGGCTGGCGGGCCCCCGACGACCTGCTCCCGCACCTTCTGCCCAACCCCCCGGCAGCCAGGATCACCATGCAGGCGGACTGGCTGTGGGTGCGGATCCTGGATGTCGTACGGGCCCTGGAAGCGCGGACCTACGAGGCCGAGGGGGCGCTGGTGCTGGAGGTCGTGGACGGGTCCGGGATGGCCGGCGGGCGGTTCCGGCTGGAGGCCTCGCCCGACGGGGCTTCCTGCACGGCGACGACCAGGAGCGCGGATCTCACGCTGGACGTACGGGAGTTGGCGACGCTGTGGCTCGGGGACGAGTCGGCGGTGCGGCTCGCGGCGCTGGGGCGGGTGCGGGAAGAACAAGCGGGCGCCGGCCGGGGGGCCGACGCCCTGCTGCGTACATCCAGGCGGCCTTGGTGCCCGGACATGTTCTGACGCTCCTTTCCGGCGGGGGCGGGTGGACGGTGTTCCTGGTGGAGCTTTCGCATCCGTAGCGAGCTGTTCAGTTGTGGCTGTTCAGTTGTGGCTGTGCGGGTGGATGCAGCTGACGCTGCTGTTCAGTTGTCGGTGTTCAGTTGTGGCTGTGCAGACCGACCGGGCTCCCGGCTCCCCTCCAGGGAGGAGCCCGGTCAGCCGGATCCTGGGCCCGATAGGAGCGGGCGTCATCCGGACTGGGCGAGCAGCATCACGAGGATGACCGCTCCGATGCCGCCGATCGCGACGTTCTTCGACTTGACGCCGATGGTCAGGGCGAGGAACGCGATGATGCCCATCGCGCCCCACTTCCACTGGACGAGCGCTTCGAAGCCGACAGCGAGGGAGGCGATGGCGACAGCGATGAACGGCATGACGGTCCCCCTTCGGGACGGTGGCTCCTGTCGACCACCGAGGTGGCCAACCCTGTGAAGTTTTGACCATGTTTCTCAAGGTTGACCAAGTTGGCGACCAACTTCACTGTACTTATCTCCGCTTGGAAGCGGCTCATAACCACCTTCCGGTGAACTGCCCAAACTTGGCGGGAAGTTGTAGTGTTTGGTCGTGGACCCGAAACACGCCTCCGTCAATGGACGGAAGAGGTCGCAGCGGCCACAGAAGACACATCGCGAGGTGGCCGACGAACTCCGCGCCCGGATCAGGTCCGGCAGGCTGCGGGCGGGTCAGCGCATGCCCACACAGGCGCGGCTGGCCGACGAGTTCGGCGTCGAGCGGGGGGTCGTACGGCAGGCGCTGTACCTGCTGCAGACGGAACACCTGCTCACCAACGTCTCCAAGGGAAGCCCGGCGACCGTAGCCCCCGACCTGGGTCTCAGCAGGACGATCAGCGGCCCCGGAGCCGTGCCACAGCCCACGATGGTCACCCTGGGCCCCCGCATCGCCGCCGCCTTCGCCGCCCCGCACGTCGAGATAGATGCCCTGTGCCTGACGTCGGTGTCCCTCAACCTCGCCATCGGTGAGGGCTTGCGTCAGATCCACGCCGGACGACTGAATCCGGCCAAGGTCGACGTCCGCGTCCTGCTGCCGGGCCGGGACGTCGACCTCGCCTTCCCGGTGCGGGTCGACGGTCGCGGCGACGACGACCCGGTCCACGAGCGCTGGCTGGCCCAGCGCAACGCGCAGGGGCAGGTCCTCCAGCACAACCTCCTGGCCCTGCGCGCCACGCACGGCATCGACGTACACGTCACCTTCCGCGCCCTGCCTTTCACGCCACCGGTGAAGCTGTACCTGCTCAACGGCACGGAGGCGCTGTTCGCCTACTACACACTGACCCGCCGCAAGGAGGAGATCGACGACGAGCACCTGGAGTTGTACGACTCCGAGGGCACCCAGTCGACGCTGTTCGCCTTCGAGCAGGGCGCCGGCCTGCGGGACACGACGTTCGTGGAGCAGTCCCACCTGTGGTTCAACGCACTGTGGGAGACGATCAGTTCGGAGCTCGCGCTCACGAACTGAGGTCTCCCACAGTGGTGGATCCCGGTGCGCTCGGGTCATAGGGCAGGCCCCGCGACCAGCAGAGCGAGCACCACGGCCCCGGTCGAGCTGATCGCCGGGTTCTTGGCCTTGATACCGATGGTGAGCAGGAGCATCCCGATGATGCCGCTGGCACCGTACTTCCATTGCAGGGTCTGCTCGACGCCGACGACGAAGACGGCGGAGAGGAGAGCGAGGGCCGGCATGGTGGTTCCCCCTTCGGGCTTCGTGCGGGCGATACGGGCAGTGCGGAGGCAAAACTTCCACCAACTTAACCAAGTTGGCAACCAACTCTAACTATGTTGTCCCCACTTGGTGGTAGTTGATAAACAACTTCGAGACAACTCCCCATAGATGGATTGGAGTTGTAACGTTTGGTCGTGACCCAGGAGAACGTGGCAGTGAACGGCAGCAGAAGGCTCTCGTCCCAGGAAATCGCCGACACCCTGCGGGAACGCATCCGCACGGGCGACCTCAAGGCCGGCGACCGCCTTCCCACACAGGCCGAACTCGCGGAGCAGTTCGGGGTGGAACGGGGCGCGGTCCGCCAGGCGCTGCGCGCGCTGCAGGAGGACGGGCTGCTCAGCAATGTGAGCAAGGGGAGCCCGCCGCGGATCGCGGAGGTGCCGGTCACCCAGGGGGGCCCGCAGCCGACGATGGTGGCCCTGGCGCCCCGCCTGGCCGACGCGTTCGCCGGTCCGCGGGTCCGGATCGACGCGGCCTGCCTCACGGCGGAGACCCTGATGGTGGCCCTGAGCGAGCCGGTCCGCCTCATCCACGAGGGCCGGATCCACCCCGAGTCCATCGACGTCCGAATCCTGCTGCCCTCCCGCGACATCAACCTGGCCTTCCCGGTCCCGGTCGAGACCCCCGACGACGACAACCCGGTCCACCAGCGCTGGCTGGAGATGCGCAATGCCCAGGGTCACGTCCTGCGCCACAATCTCCGTTCCCTGCGCTCCTCCCACGGGATCGACGTCAAGGTCACGTTCCGCGCGCTGCCGTTCACTCCGCCGGTGAAGCTGTACCTGCTCAACGGCGTGGAGGCGTTGATCGCGTACTACATGGTCGCGCGCCGGGAGGAGGCCACCGACGCGGGAATGCTCGACATGTACGACGTCCTCGGCACGGAGTCCCTGCTGTTCTCCTTCGACAAGAACGCCGGCCAACGCGACGCCGCGTTCGTGGAGCAATCGCAGAAGTGGTTCGACGCCCTCTGGGCAACCATCACGACGGACCTGACACTCTCCTAGTGACTCCTGAGACGCCGCACACTGAACCGGTGACAGCAGAGACAGCACGACTCGCATCACTGGTCGCATCCGCTCGGTATGTGCTCTGGGACCTGGATGGGCCGATCTGCCAGTTGTTCGCGGGGTATCCGGCGCACCTGATAGCCAGTGAACTGGTCGCCAAAGTGGACCAGTTGGGCATGGGCGGACTGCTGACCGAGCAGGAACGATCCAGCCATGACCCGCAGGACGCCCTGCGAGGTGTCCACGAACGGCGCCCGGGCAGCGATCTGGTCCTCGAACTGGAGGAGTGGCTCACCCGGCGCGAACTGAAGGCCGTCCCGAAAGCGTTGCCCACCCCGCACACCGATCCGCTGATCAGGACGTGGTGGTCGTACGGCGTGAGGTTCGCCATCACCACCAACAACTCCGCCACGGCAGCGGCCGCGTATGTGGAGAGCCGCGGGCTGTCGAACTGCTTCCCGCACGTCTACGGCCGCACGCCGAACCTCGATCTGATGAAGCCGAACCCGCATTGCCTGGAAGAGGCGATCAAGGCAATGGGAGCCGAGCCCTCGGGCACGCTGATGATCGGCGACGCTGCGACCGACCTCGTCGCCGCCCGTCAGGCGGGGGTCGCCTTCCTGGGCTACGCGCGTAACGGGGAGGACAAGGAGCGGATCCTGACGGAGGCCGGGGCCGAGGTGGTCGTGCGCTCCATGAAGCAAGTACTGGACGTCCTGCCCAGCCGACCCTGAGGCCATTACCGTCGCTGTGCTGTGGTGCGTCGACGTCATGGGGTGCGACTCGACGGGCGATAACAGGCCACGTGACGAATCGGGCACGGGGGCGTTAAGAACTCCGACACGTCCCAGACATGTCCGACAGGTCTCGCTGCAAAGGACGCATTCGGCCATCTGAAGGGGCGCGAGCCGCTATCGTGTGCATCAATTTTCTCAGATGTGCACTGCTTTCAATTCTAGAACTAGCGTCTCAGGAGCACGGGTGCCGATCGGGGCTTGGCCTGACCGCGGGGGCGAAGTCCGGAATGCCGTTCTGTCGGCGTTCCGCCGGAATGGGTATATCCGTGAGATTTTCACGGGAGTGCTGGTGCGATCCGTCGGCGCAGGGGGCGTCGGCCTGGCCGAAACCTGTCCCGCCGACAAGCCCGTCGACTCCGTGGCCGTCGGGGCACTGACCCGGTTTCTCGCACAGTTGACGCTGGTCCGCAAAGAGGCCCTGCCCCCGCTGCCCGCCGAGTGGTCGCGCAACGAGAGGGACAGCAGGGCCTATCTGGACACCCTCGTGCGGCAGGCCAAGCGGCGGATGCTCGACCCCGGCTGGACCGCGATCGGTGGGCTGTTCGCGGTACTCGGTGTTCCGGGCGACCGGCTGGTCCGGTTCGCCGAGCAGGTCCCCGCCATGTCCCGCCGGCCGTACGGTCTCCTGCTCACCAACCTCGCCCGGGACAACGTCACCGTCCTGCAGGGCCCCAAGCTCTCGGTGGCCCTTCTCGACTGGACCTCGGCGTCG
Organism: Streptomyces sp. NPDC005402; assembly: GCF_040606575.1. Taxonomy (NCBI): domain Bacteria; kingdom Bacillati; phylum Actinomycetota; class Actinomycetes; order Kitasatosporales; family Streptomycetaceae; genus Streptomyces; species Streptomyces sp. NPDC005402. The sequence continues at coordinate 134,496 of NZ_JBEXFB010000018.1, read as the reverse complement.
TACGGTGACCCGCTGCACGGTCTCGCCGCCCACCTGGTGCGGATGCGGTACCCCGAGGACCAGGTGGGCGAGGTCGTGCAGGCCTGGATGGACGAGATGCGGCGCACCAGGCCACTGGCCGTCAGCGGCCTCGGCCGCGACCTGCCGTACTACGTCGACTTCGAGCGCATCCACGCCGCCTACGACGACGTGATCCGCGCGGCGAAGTCTCTCGGCGCCTCGGTCGAGGACCGCCGACTGCGGGCGGCGGCCGCTGATATCGGTACGGCTCTGCAGCGCGCCGCCGGGCTGCTCGACATGTCCGAGGTTCCGCCCGAGAAGGAGATCGCGGACGCCCTGTTCCGGTGGCAGGCCGCGCGCCTCGCGCAGGAGGCCGAGAGGGTGCCGGACTCGCTGTTCCAGTGGCGGCGCGACGAGCGGGTCGACGAGCGGGACGACTTTCCGTCGGCTCTGGTGCGCCGTGCCTTGGCGGTGGAGGGCCTCGCACCCGCCGACCGGGTCTTCCGCGGGACGGCTCACCTCAACACCGTCGTCCGTCTCGAGGGCTACCCCGACCCCGTGGTGGTCCGTCGCGAAACCGCGGCGGCTCCGCGCCGTGAGCAGGGGCTCCTTCCCGAACACGCCGTACTGCAAGTGCTTGAGAAGCGTGGCGTACAGGTCCGGGCACCGCGCATCCTGGCGCTCGGGTACGACGACCGCGGGCGCCACGTCGCGATCCACACGTACGAGGGCCCCGGCGGCCGGGCGCCCCAGCATCCCGTGGACGGTCTGCTGCCCGCCGAGGCCGACGAACTCGTCGACGAACTCGCCGCGCTCGCCAGGGTGGATCACTCGTCCCTGCCGTCGGACGAGCCGGAGGGGGGGTTCTACCGCTGGCTGGCCGAACGGCTTGCCGACTTCGTCGCCGCTCTTCCCGCCGAAACCCTGCAAGCCGCCACGGAGCGGGGCCTGCCGGACGCCGACCTGCTTCGGCGCATCCTCGGCCGCTACGAGGTGACCGAGCGCACCCCCGTTCTGCTGCACGGTGATCTCAACCCCTGGAATCTCGTGCGTGCCGGGCGCCGGGGCGGGCTGACGATCATCGACTGGGAGATGGGAATGATCGGCGATCCCCTGTACGACCTCGTGCGTCATCTGCACCTGACGCCGGCGCGGACGGAGATGCGGATGCGCATGTTCGACCGCTGGAGCAGGAAGCTTCCTGCCGAGTGTGTCGTGGGGTGGGAGCGGGACTGGCGCGTCTACCGCTGGATCGAGCAGATCCGCTCGGCCTACGTCGACCTGGACCGGATGACGACGGGGGCCGCACTGAGCACGCCGAACGTACGGCGGGCCGTGGACGCGTACGAGATGACCCTGTCCGCCGCCACCGGCTCTCTGGGACTGCGCAGGCGTGCAGTGCCGAAGAAGGCCGCCTCGCTCCAGGCGTCCTGACTCCCGAGCCCGGTGCGTAGGCTCACCCCCATGACCGCCCCCGGCCTGCGCCAGCGCAAGAAGCAGCGGATGTACGAGACCGTGTCGGAGATCGCCATCCGGCTGTTTCTCGAGAAGGGCTTCGACGCCGTCTCCGTCGCCGAGATCGCCGCTGCCGCCGAGATCTCCAAGCCGACCCTCTTCCGGTATTTCCCGGCCAAGGAGGACCTGGTCCTGCACCGGATCGCCGATCATGAGGACGAGGCCGCGCGGGTCGTGGCCGACTCCCAGGAGCCGCCCCTGGTCGCCCTGCGCCGGCATTTCCTTGCAGGGCTGGAGCGGAACGACCCGGTCACCGGTCTCAATGATCACCCGGGTGTGCTCTCCTTTCACTCGCTGCTCTACGGCACCCCCGCCCTCGTCGCCCGGGCCCACGGCCACCTGGAACGGCAGGAGGCCGCGCTGGCCGAGGTGCTCGGGGGTGATCTCGACGCGCGGCTGGCCGCCGGGCAGATCATCGCCGTGCGGCGGATTCTCGCGATGGAGAACTGGCGGCGGATCTCGGCGGGGGAGCGTATCGACGATCTGCGGGCGGACGCGGTGGCCGCGGCTGAGCGGGCGTTCGGAGTGCTCGCGGACGGGTTGCCGTGGCTCATGAAGAAGTGAGAGGAGGTAATAAATTTAACCCGGTTACGTTTCTCGCGTACGATCATCCCCATGACCTCAGCCGGCCCCGCTCCTGATCCCCTGAAAGAGTCCCTCCGCCGCGAGCGCGACCACCACGACCGTTGCCGTACCGCCCTCGCCGCCATGGTCGACGGGGCCCAGGAGCAGGTCGTCGTCGGTGAGGACGTCTCCGCCTCCGGGGCCGATGCCGAAGTCCTCGGCTATCAGCTGCGCAGTCAGGCCAAGGAGATGCGGGAGCTGCCCGAAGGGCCCCTGTTCTTCGGGAAGTTGGAGTTCGACCGCGGCGACCACGCCGGGCAGGCGTATCACCTGGGCCGGCTTCGGATCACCGAGCATCCCGCCGCCCCGCCCCTCGTCGTCGACTGGCGGGCGCCCGTCTCCCGCGCCTTCTATCAGGCGAGCGCCGGCGATCCCCAGGGGGTTGCGGTGCGGCGGCGGTTCGGGTGGGCGCCGGGGAGCAAGGGGGAGTCCGCCGATCTCACCGGGCTGGAGGACGAACATCTCCAGGACGGCGGGCCGCCGCAGGTCAGCGACATCGTCACCCGGGAGATCGAACGGCCCCGCGTCGGCCCCATGCGGGACATCGCCGCGACCATCCAGCCCGAGCAGGACGAACTCGTACGAAGTGACCTCGCCGTCTCCGTGTGCGTGCAAGGCGCTCCCGGGACCGGCAAGACCGCCGTCGGGCTGCACCGGGCCGCCTATCTCCTGTACACCCACCCGCAGCGCATGCGGCGCGGCGGGCTCCTCGTCCTCGGGCCCAACCGGACCTTTCTCTCCTACATCTCCCAGGTGCTGCCCGCGCTCGGCGAGAGCGGGGTGCGGCAGTCCACACTTCAGGACGAAATCGCCCGCCACCCGGTCACCGCCACCGACGCCCACCCCACCGCCGTCCTCAAGCACGACCCCCGGACGGCGCAGGTGCTGCGCCGGGCGCTCTACGCCCGTGTGTCGACCGAAGAGGTCAACTCCCTGGAGATCAAGGACGGTTCCTACAGCTGGCGGGTCGGTGCCGGAGAACTCAGGCGGATCGTGGCGGACGTACGCCAGGAGGAACCGCCGTACGGGATCGGGCGGGAGCGGGTGCGCAGCCGGGTGGTGCGGAGCGTGCAGTTGCAGGCCGAGCGGCGGGCCGGGCCGCAGAACGGTGCCTGGGTGCAGCGGGTTTCGCGGTCCCGGGTGATCGGGGCGTTCCTCGACGCCGTGTGGCCCAAGGCGCGGCCCGAGGAGGTGGTGGCAGAGCTGCTCGGTGACGGCGCGGAGTTGGCGGCCGCCGCCGAGGGGGTTCTCGACGCCGAGGAGCAGAAGAACCTGCTGTGGGCCAAGCCGCCGAGGTCGTGGAAGTCGGCGCGGTGGTCGGCGGCCGATCTGGTGCTGCTCGACGAGGTCGCCGGGCTGGTGGAGCACCCTGAGGGGTACGGCCATCTCGTCGTCGACGAGGCGCAGGACCTGTCGCCGATGGAGTGCCGGGCGATCGCCCGCCGGGCCCGTTTCGGGTCCCTCACCGTGCTCGGTGACCTGGCGCAGGGGACCACGCCCTGGGCGGCCCGCTCGTGGGACACCGTTCTGCGCCATCTCGGCAAGCCGGACGCGGCCGTCGTACCGCTGACCATCGGGTTCCGGGTGCCGCAGGCCGTCGTAGGGCTCGCCAACCGGCTGCTCGCGCAGCTGGATGTGGAGGTGCCGGAAGGGCGATCCCTGCGCGGAGACGGGGAGTTGAGGACCAGGCCCACCTCTCCGGATGCCTTGCCTGGCGCGGTCGTGGACGCCGTACGCGCATCGCTCGCGCACGAAGGGTCCGTGGGGGTCGTCGCCGCCGATGCCGATGTGGACCGACTACGGCAGGCCCTCGCCGCGGCCGGGATCGCCGCCGCGGGGCCGGACGAGCTGGGGGCGCGGGTGAGTGTCGTACCGGCCGGTGTGGTCAAGGGGCTTGAGTACGACCATGTCGTGGCCGTGGAGCCGGCGGCGATCGCGGAGGCGGAGGAACGGGGGCTGCACCGGCTGTATGTCGTGCTGACCCGGGCGGTGTCGCGACTGGTGGTGGTGCACGGGCGGCCGCTGCCGTTCTAGCGCGGTGGCGGCCGCCCCGGAGGTGGGTCAGATGCCGTCGAGCAGAGGCATCAACTGCTCCTCCTCGTACGTCAGATGGGACTCCAGGTCGGCGGTGAGGCGGTCGGCCTCCTTGCGGACGGTGTCGAGGTTCGTGCCCGAGAGCGCCTCCCGCAACTCCTCGACCAGCGCCGCGATGCGCTCGTGCTCGGCACGCAGACGGTCGAGGGCCGGGGCGGCCTCCGGATGGCGGTCGGCCAGGAGCGGGAACATCGCCACGTCCTCACCGGTGTGGTGGTTGTGCAGGCCCTGGCAGAACGTCAGGCAGTTGACACGGAGTTGGGCGCCGAGGGTGCTGTTATCGGAGGACAACTCCTTTCGGAGCAGAGCGAGTTCGCGGCGGAAGGCGTCGTGGACCAGTTTGATGGCCTCACCGGGGGACGAGGCGTTGATGTTCGGTGGGCCCGGGCGGGCGATCTCCTGCAGGGCGACCACGGGGAGGACGCGGTCGGTCTTCTCCTGGTACACGGCCCAGCCGCGGTCCGACTCCACGGCCCGCGCGAAGGCCCGGTCCCGCTCCTCGCCCTCCAGGACGACCGCCTGCGCCTCGTACGTGAACACCCCGCTCTCCACCGTGACGTGCGGGTGTGCAACGAGGTTGCGGTACCAGTCGGGGTGGCGCGGTGAGCCGCCCGCCGAGGCGATCACGAGGATGCGGTCGCCGCCGTCGGGGAGGTATGCGACGGGGGTGGTGTGCGGGGTGCCGGTGCGGGCGCCGGTGGTGGTGAGGAGGATCAGGCGGCCGCCCTCGAAGGGGCCGCCGACCCGGCCGTTGTTCGCGCGGAACTCGTCGATGATTCGCTGGTTGAAGTCCTGGATGGGGTTGGTCACTCTCTCTGCTCTCTCTGGTCTCCGGTCATTTCCTGGACGACTCAGAGAAAGCGGCGGGCTTCTCGCCCTCCCCCACTCTCGACTGCGCTCGAGCGGGGGGACCCCCATCGGCCTCACTCAGAGGCCGGGCACCCAACTCGCTCACGGCACAAGGCCGACCCGGCAGTCATGCACGCAGGGTAGCGTCCGGGGCGCGACCGAGACCACCGAGTTTGCGGGGTGAGCGTGCTTCTCTTCCTGGATGTCGACGGGACGCTGCTGCCGTTCGGGGCGGCGGGGCCGTATCCGCTGTACGAGCCGGCCTTCGCGGTGCCGGATGCCGTCACCGGCCATCCGCTGCTGGCCCGTGTGGACCCCACGCTCGGCGCCCGTCTGACATCGCTGGGCTGTGCGCTGGTGTGGGCCACGACCTGGGGCGAGGACGCCAATGCCGTTCTGGCGCCCTGGCTCGGTCTGCCCGCGCTGCCGCTCGTGGACTGGCCGGACGTGGACGACGACGAGACGGGCGGCCTGCACTGGAAGACGCGCCCTCTGGTCGCCTGGGCGGCCGGACGACCGTTCGTCTGGGTCGACGACGAGATCACCGACGCCGACCGGTCCTGGGTGGCGGCCCACCATCCCGAACGGGCTGCCCTGCACCGAGTCGATCACCAAGTGGGGCTCACCGAGGGGGACTTCGCGATGCTGGAGGAGTGGCTGACGAGCGGGGGACGGTGACCGGACGATGTCGAGTGGCCGGCCGAGCCCCGCTCCCCTACGGTCGCCCGCATGGCTGACGAAGGCTTCACTCATCCGCGGCTGGCCGCGATCTACGACGCGCTCGATCCCGATCGCAGCGACCTCGACGCGTATGTCCGCATGGTGGAGGAGTTCGGGGCACGGCAGGTGCTGGACCTCGGTTGCGGGACAGGGGTGTTCGCGCTGCTGCTGGCCGGGAGGGGCGTCGAGGTCGTCGGGGTCGATCCCGCGCTGGCCTCGCTCGACGTGGCCCGGGGGAAGCCGGGGAGTGAGCGGGTGCGCTGGATCCACGGCGACGCCTCCCAACTGCCGCACCTCAGCGTCGACTTGGTGACCATGACGGCCAACGTCGCCCAGCAGATCGTAGAACCGGATGCCTGGCGGGACACCCTGCGCGGAGCGTACGCGGCGCTACGGCCCGGCGGACGGCTGGTGTTCGAGACGCGGGATCCGGCGCGGCGGGCCTGGGAGCAGTGGAACCGGGAGGCGTCGTACGCCGTGACGGATGTGCCCGGGGCCGGAGCGGTGGAGAGCTGGGTCGAAGTGAGCTGTGTGGACGGACAGTTGGTGACGTTCCGGTGGACCTATGTGTTCGCCTCGGACGGGCGGACGCTCACCTCGGACTCGACGTTGCGTTTCCGGGAGCGGGAGGAGATCGAGGCGGAACTGGGCGTTCGGGGGTTCATGGTGGAGGACGTACGGGACGCGCCGGACCGGCCGGGCAAGGAGCTGGTCTTCGTGGCGCGGCGGCCCTAGGGATGTCACCTGCGCGAGCCCGCCGGCGTCGTCACACCGCAACAGGCGATCCTCCGAGGAGGACACCAAGGCGCTACGCGTTCCGAGGGCGGAACTCGTGCCTGACCGCCGACGGCAAGAGACTGGTGACTGCCGCGTGGCGAAGCTGCTCGCGCGGACCAGCGCGGACTGTTCGACGGCTGGTTCCTCAGCACGTACGAGATCGTCAAAGAACCCCGGGCGCCGAGCGTCGCGTGCCACGGGATCAGCCGGGGCGCGGCGTCGAGGTTCCGCGTCAGGACAGGGCGAGGACGCAGAACTCGTGGCCCTCCGGGTCGGACAGACACGTCCACGGGACGTCGCCCTGGCCGAGGTCGAGGTCGGTGGCGCCGAGGGCACGCAGCCGGGCCACCTCCGCGGCCTTGTCGTCACCGGCGTACGGCAGCAGGTCGAGATGGACGCGGTCCGGCACGGTCTTCACGTCGGACGTGCGGAGGAACTCGAGATAGGGGCCCACACCCTCGGCGGAACGCAACGCCGCCTGGTCGTCGGTCACTTCGTGCACGGTCCAGTCCATCGCCGCGCCCCAGAACCGGGCCATGGCCCGCGGATCCACGCAGTCCACCACCACGGCGGCGATCGGCCCGGTGCCCCGGTAGACCTCCCGGGGCTCCAGTACGCACAACTCGTTGCCCTCGGGGTCGGCGAGGACCGTCCACGGCACGTCGCCCTGACCGATGTCGGCGGGCGTCGCGCCCAGAGCCCTCAGACGCGCGACCAACTCGGCCTGATGGGCGGCGGAGGTGGTGGCGAGATCGAGGTGCAGGCGGTTCTTCGTCGCCGTCTTGGGTTCCGGGACGGGAACGACGTCGATACCGAGGGAGACCGGGTCCGGCCACACGAGGCCGCCCGCGGGGCCGACGTAGGTGGTCACCCCGGGACTGTAAGCACTCCACCCGAGCGCCTCCGCCCAGAACCGGCCGACCGCCGAGCCGTCAACGGCCTTCACGTTCACCTGAACCGGTCGCAGCGCCATGCCGACGATCTTAGGCACCGCCCCGTGGCCACATCCGTGGTGCAACGCTTCCCGCGGTCCTCAGGCCCCCAGGTCCTCAGTCCTCAGGGCCTCAGTCCTCGCCGACTTGCAGGAGTGCGACGACGAGTCCGTTTCCCCGGCCGGCGACCACGCCGTCGAAGGTGTGCCTGGTGACCGGTTTCCATGCGCGTCCGTTCTCCCAAGAACCGTCGATGTTGGAGAACCACTGCGACCCCGGGCCCAGAATCGAGATCGCCTTCGCCGCGGTCCGTCTCGCCCGCGTGTGGTCGCGCGCCGGGTGTCCGGGGAAGACCAGGCTGCCGATCGAGAGGTTGACCATCAAGTCGGTCGCTGTGTCACGCGTGACCGGGCGAAGGGCCGACTCGATCTCCATGAGCGTGGTCGGTCCGGTGGCGCCCCGCACCGCCTCGTGAGCCCAGTCGGCCTCGGCGGCCTTCGCGAGGTCATGGACGTGGTGCGCGAGATCGGCTCCCGAACTCCAGCACCAGCGCGCGTACACGCTCTCCTCGCGGGCCAGGGAGGAGATGAGCGCTTCGAGGAGATCTGAGGCGTCCACGGCTGCATCCTCGCAGGGCCCGCTTGAGCAGGAGTCGCGCGGATGCCTGTTGTGCTGACGTGTTGTGAGGGGACTACAACTGCCCTGCTCCACGCGGCCGACCAGTGGGATCTTGCTCTGGACGCGTTCCCCACCCGCTGATCAAGGGTTCGCGGCTCCTCGGTCGAAGGCAACGGGTCGCGCAAGGAAGCCGAAACGCCGGGGTCGGCTGTCCGCTCCGCCGTCCGAGTGGCGTGGCGCACTATTGCAAGCGGATGCTTGCAATAGTTAGCGCGGGTGGTGCACAGTGGACGCATGGCATCGCTCAACGTCGGCAATCTCGGTGACTATCTGCGTGAGCAGCGGCGCACTGCGCAGCTGTCGCTCAGGCAGCTCGCCGATGCCGCCGGGGTGTCCAATCCGTATCTGAGTCAGATCGAGCGCGGGCTGCGCAAGCCGAGCGCGGAGGTGTTGCAGCAGGTCGCCAAGGCCCTGCGGATCTCCGCCGAGACGCTGTACGTGCGGGCCGGCATCCTCGACGCCGAGCGGGACCGGGACGACGTGGAGACACGTGCGGTCATCCTCGCCGATCCCACGCTCAACGAGCGGCAGAAGCAGGTGCTGCTCCAGATCTACGAGTCCTTCCGCAAGGAGAACGGCTTCGAGGTCGCCCCGCCGGACGCGGCCCCCGCGCCGGGCGACGGGCAGAGCGACCGCCCGGGCGACCGTACGGGCGACGGTACGGCGGACGCCCAGGAGGGCCTTCGGGACGGCGACGTCCCGGACGACGGCGGCCCGGACGGTGACACCGCGATACCGGAGGCCCGCCGGCCCCGCACCACCCGCAAACCCCGCACCACCCGCAAGCCCCCCAAGACCGACGGCAGCGACGCCGACCCGCAGCAGACGGCCAGTTGAGCCCGACACGGCTCGCCACGGCCCGGCACACGCCGACAGGCGCCGCGGGACCCAAAACCCTCATCAGAAAGCAACCCGGGAGGACCATCACCATGGCCATCACCGACGACATCCGCAAGGCCGTCAAGGACCCGACCCCGCTCTACTTCCTCGCCGGCGCCGGTGACCTGGCCCTCCAGGAGGCCAAGAAGGTGCCCGGTCTGGTGGAGCAGCTCCGCGCCGAGGCGCCGGCCCGTATCGAGGCCGTGCGCGGCACCGACCCGAAGGCGGTCCAGGAGAAGGCCCAGGCCCGTGCCAAGGAGGCCGGCGCCAAGGTCAAGGAGACGCAGGAGACCCTGCAGTCCAAGGTCGGCGAGTTCATCAGCAGCCTCGACGGCGACCTGAAGAAGCTCGGGACCACGATCGACTCGGACCTGAAGAAGCTCGGCGAGTCCGCCCAGGACCTCGCTCTGCGCAGCGTCGGCGTCGCCGCCGAGTACGCCGTCAAGGCCCGCGAGACCTACGAGAAGGTCGCCGAGCACGGCGAGCAGGCCGTCAGGACCTGGCGTGGCGAGGCCGCCGAGGAGATCGAGGAACTGGCCATCGCCGTCGAGCCGAACGCCGAGCCGGTCAAGGACCAGGCGCCCGCGACCCCGGTGGCGAAGCCGGTCGCGAAGCCGGTCACGCCCGCCGCCGCGGCTCCGGCGAAGAAGACCGCGACCGCCACCACCGCCACCACCGCCAAGAAGCCCACGCCGCGCAAGACCACCACGGCGAAGAAGACCCCGCCCGCCAAGTAAGGCACCGCGGGACACTTCAGGACTCAGGGCCGGGCACTTACCGAGTGCCCGGCCCGTTGTGCGGGTAGCGAGCTTGCGGGAACGGGTACGGTGACCGCGTAATCGCGAATTGACGAGCCGAGTCGGGTGGTGGACGTTGTGCTGATGCAGGGGTTCGCAGGCTTCATGTGGCTGCTGAGCATGGCCCTGATCGTTTTCAGCGGCTTCGCGCTGTTCGACGCCGCCATTCGCCGTGAGGACGCCTATCGCGCGGCCGACAAGAAGACCAAGCCCTTCTGGCTGATCATCCTCGGGCTCGCCTTCGTGGTGAACCTGATCTTCAACATCCTGTCGTTCCTGCCGATCATCGGTCTCGTCGCGACGATCGTCTACATGGTCGACGTACGTCCGGCGATCCGAGCCCTCCCGGGTGGCGGCCGCAGCGGCCGGGGCAGGGGTTCGAGCAGTGACGGCCCTTACGGCCCGTACAACGGGGGCCGCTAGAAGCGCGCCCGTCAGGGGCGGGCAGGGGTGTGGGGCCGTGTCGATGTGCGGCTCCGCCGCGTGGGCGCGACGCCGTCGCCCAATGACATGCAACGACCCGCGGCGGACGTGCGATGACCCGTGGCGGATGCGCCATGGACCGCGGCGGACGTGCGATGACCCGCGACGGACCCGCCACGAGCCGCGATGGACCCGTGACGAGCCGCGATGGACCCGTGACGACGAGCCCCCGCTCCGCCGTCACGTCTCCCGGTCGAGCAGCAGCACCGCCACGTCGTCCGCCAACTCGCCGCCGTTGAGCGACCGCACCTCGTTCACCGCGGCCCGCAGCAACGCCTCTCCCCGCAGCCCCTCGGACAGCTGGCGGCGGATCATGGACACCATCCCGTCCTGCCCCAGCCGCTCCCTGCCCTCTCCGACACGCCCCTCGATCAGCCCGTCGGTGTAGAGCATCAGACTCCACTCGGCCCCGAGCTCCACCTGCATCCGAGGCCAGCGGGCGCCCGGCAGCAGCCCCAGCGCGGGGCCGTTGTTGTCGTACGGCAGCAGTCGCGCGGGCCGCCCCGGCCGGGCCACCAGCGGTGACGGATGCCCGGCGAGGCACAGCCCGGCCCGTCGTCCGTCCGGTGCGATGTCGACCGTGCACAGCGTCGCGAAGATCTCGTCGTCGGAGCGCTCGTGCTCCAGCACCTCCTGCAACGTGCCGAGCAGCTCGTCGCCGCACAGCCCCGCCAGGGTCAGCGCACGCCAGGCGATCCGCAGCTCCACGCCGAGCGCCGCCTCGTCGGGGCCGTGCCCGCAGACGTCACCGATCATCGCGTGCACGGTCCCGTCGGGGGTCCGTACGACGTCGTAGAAGTCACCGCCGAGCAGCGCCCGTGAGCGGCCCGGCCGGTATCGCGCGGCGAACCGCAGCGACGATCCCTCCAGCAGCGGTGTGGGCAGCAGCCCGCGCTCCAGGCGCCGGTTCTCCTGCGCCCGTACCCGTCCCTCGGCGAGCCTGCGCTCCGCCGTGTCGGAACGCTTGCGTTCGACCGCGTAACGAATCGCCCGGCTCAACAGCCGTCCGTCCAGCTCGTCGCGGAAGAGGTAGTCCTGGGCGCCCACCCGCACCGCCTCCGCACCGCGCTCGGCGTCGCCGGACGCGGTGAGCGCGAGGACGGCGTGCCGGGGTGCGAGCTCCAGGACATGACGGAGTACGGCGAGCTCGTCGCCGTCAGCGGAACGGCCGGGCGCGGGCAGCGCGAGGTCGAGCAGGATGCAGTGCACGTCGTCCGTGAGCAGTCGCTCCGCCTCGGTGAGGTTGCGGGCGGTGCGGACGCGGATCGGCCTGCCGGTCGAGTCCAGGAGTTCGGGGACGACCGTGGACCCGCCGGGATCGTCCTCGATCACCAGCAGGCTCAGTTGGGTGGCGGCGTTGTGGTCGACCGTGACTTCCTTGCGCGGGGCTTCTTTGGAGGGGTCGTCCTGGGGTGCGGCCGGCGCCTGACCACTCTCCACGGCCGGGATCGCTCGCTGCCGCGGTATGGGTACGGGCATGGTCTCGGATTCCTTCCCTCCCCCCGAGGGCATGGTGGAGCGAGGGGTCTCGATCCACCGACGGGGACCATAGCGGGTGCCGGGCCGGGAAAGGAATGGCGTGAGACACGCTGCTTGGCCGGTGGCCACTGTCATATGCCGCGTTATCCACCGCAGTTGGACAGGTGACGGGTGTCGTGGGGATGACGAACGTCACGTTCGCGGCAGGTTTGCGAAGCCGTCAGGCGTGCCCCGCATCACATGACCCAGGTCTCACGCGGGTCGCCCGGCGACGCTCACGCGTCCGGCCGCACGACTCCGAGTATCGGCATCGAGCCCGCCCCGGCGATCGTCACCGTCCGCCCGGGCCGCGGCGCGTGCACGATCGCGCCGTCGCCGAGGTACATCGCCACATGGCTGGCGTCGTCGAAGTAGATGATCAGGTCGCCGGGCCGCATGTCCTTGACGTCGACGTGCTTGAGCTGTTTCCACTGCTCCTGCGAGGTGCGCGGAATGGGCTTGCCGGCGCTCGCCCAGGCCTGTGAGGTCAGTCCGGAGCAGTCGTACGAGTCCGGGCCCTCGGCGCCCCATTCGTACGGTTTGTCGATCTGACTCGTCGCGTAGGCGACGGCGGTCTTCCCGGCCGCGCTCGCCTTGCCGCCGATCTCGTCGAGGATGCCGGAGTCCAGCCAGGCGGTCTGCGCCTGGTGGGCGGCCTGTTCCTGCAGTTCGGCGAGGCGCTTCTTCTCCTTCTCCTCCAGCTGGGACTCGAGCTTCTCGGCCGCCGCGATCTGCTGCTCGACCTTCTTCTTGGCCGCCGCTTTCGCCTTGCGGCCCGCCTCCAGCTTGGTCCACTGGGCGGAGGCGTCCTCGGCGTACTGCTTCAAGTCCTGCTGGGTCCGGGTCAGTTCCGCGATGAGGGCCTTGGTGGCGCGCTGGCCCTGGAGGACGCGGCCGGTGCCGTCCAGGAACTCCTGCGGATCGTCGCTCAGCACCAGCTGGGCCCCGTCCGGCAGGCCGTTGGTGCGGTACTGGGCGGCGGCCGCGGCGCCCGCGCGGGCCTTCAGCTTCTTGAGCTTCTCCTGGCCCTTGACGATCTTCTGGGCCAGCGCGACGATCTGCGCCGACTGCTGCTCGGCCTTCTCCTCGGCGGCGTTGTAGGCGTCGGTGGCGACGGCCGCGTCGTGGTAGAGCGCGTCGAGCTGTTTGCGTACGGCCTCGATGTCCTTGTTGGTCACGGCGGTCGGCGAGGCGGTGGGGCTGGGTGTCGGACTCGGGGCGGCGAAGGCGGTACCCGGCGCCGCCAGCACGGCCACCGCGCCGATCACGGTCACGGCCGTCGCGATCAGACCGCGCTTGCCCGTCCCCATACCCTTGCCCCCAAAGCTGATTTACCGTCAGTAACTTACGGCGCTCGGGGGATCGTGCCACGTCATGGCCGAAAGCGACAGAGGTGTGTCTCCCCGACGCACCCCTTCGCGACCCGGCGCTTCCCGGTGCATCCCCCTCTCGCCGCCCCGCGAAGACGATCTCCCCGCCTGTGTGACGAACGACTCACACAGATCGTTCCCGGCGGGTCGGTACCCCGGAGCGGGTTCACCAGTGCGGCGCGGGGTGTTGGTGGGGGCGGTGCCGCTCAGGGTGTACCGGCGTTCGTGCGCGGCGCTCCGTGCGGCCGGCTGGGTGTTGATGCGGCGGCACCCCTGCGCGGCGCGCGGCTGTTGATATGAGCGGCTCTCTTCGCGACTGGCCGGTGTTGGTGCGAGTGGCGCCCTTCGAGGTGTACCGGCGTTGGTGCGCGCGGCACTCCGAGCGGCGTCCGGGTGTTGATGTGAGCGGCGCTGTGTGCGGTCGGCGGGTGTTGGTGGGGGCAGCGCCGTGCGGGGTGCACCGGCGCTCGTGCGCGCGGCACACTGCGCGGCGGGCCTCGGGCGACGTGGGCGGCATCCTGGGCGGCGCGGCGCGGGGCGTTCGCATGAGCAGCACCCTGCGAGGTGCACCGCCTCGCGCGACCCTTCGAGTGGCGCGAGGCTGGTGATGTGAGCGGCACTCTGGGCGGCGGGCCGGTGTTGATGGGTCGGCACCCCTACCTGCCTGGTGCACCGGCGCTCGTGCGCGCGGCACTCCGCGGGGCGCCCCGGTGTTCACGCCACCGCCACCCCCCGCGCGGAGCCCCGGTGTTCACTCGACCACGACCCCCGGCGGAGCCCCCGGTGTTCGCGCGACCGCCCCTCGGAACCCCGGCCTCACGCAACCACCGCAACCACCCCCCGTAACCCCGGCCTTCACCCCACCGCCACCCCCCGCGGCGCCAACGCCCCCCAAGCCACCGTCACTTCCCCCTGCCGCCACCGTGCAGGTCCGTCCACCACCGGCCAGGCGGTCGTCAGGTTCCGTACCGTGCGGATCCATCGCTGTCGGGCGCCGTACGACGCGTAGGGCGCGGCGGCTGACCACGCGCGGTCGAAGTCGCGCAGGAAGGAGTGCACCGGCTCGCCCGGTACGTTGCGGTGGATCAGCGCCTTCGGCAGGCGCTCGGCGAGGTCGGAGGGCCGCTCCAGGGAGCCCAGCCGGGTCGCGAAGGTGACCGTCCGCGGCCCCTCCGGACCGAGTGCGACCCACACGTGCCGGCGTCCGATCTCGTCGCAGGTCCCTTCGACGAGCAGCCCGCCGCGCGAGCCTCGCGCGGGGTCGGCCGGAGCGAGCCGGGCACACAGTCGCTCCCACACGGCGGCCACCTCGGCCTCGTCGTACTGGCGCAGCACATTGGCCGCCCGGATGAGCAGCGGCCGCTGGGGGAGGGGGATCTCGAACCCGCCGTGCCGGAAGACGAGCCCCTCCCTCTCGTAAGGCTTCGCCGCCGCCACCCGGGCCGGTTCGATCTCGACGCCGACCACGCGCGTGCGTGGAGCGTTCTCGCGGAGCCGGGCGAGCAGCTCGACGGCGGTCCAGGGCGCGGCCCCGTACCCGAGGTCGACGGCGACCGGATCGGCGGCCCGGCGCAGTTCGGCGCCGTGGGCGGCCGCGATCCAGCGGTCCATGCGGCGCAGCCGGTTGGGGTTGGTCGTCCCGCGCGTGACCGTGCCCACAGGGCGGGAGGCGGCGCGGGATGTCATGCCTACGAGGGTATGCGGCGGCCACGGGGCCAAGGGCCGGCGAAGGGCCGGCGCCGGCAGTGTGCCGCGTCCGTACAGGGTCTACTGGTCGGTCGGCCGCCCGGTATCGACCCACGCCCCCCGCACCCCACCGCCCCCATCCATCCCGCGACGCGCCCCACCATCGAACGGTTGAGCGACACCTGGTAATGCCTCGGCAAAAACCGCCCCGCCCGGAATGGGAATGCGCTCCTCCGGTGTTGCCTCCCCTGGAGGGTGCCCCACGCCCTCCGTCCGGCATGCCCGCTGCAAGGAGGAACGCCACGTGAGCCAGTACGTCAGCAGGCTCCAGCGTCGCTCCCAGGCCGCACCCCACCGGTTGCGCCTGCACCGCCGCCCCCGCCGCGTCGCCATGCTCTCCGTGCACACCTCACCGCTCCACCAGCCGGGCACCGGCGACGCGGGCGGCATGAACGTCTACATCGTGGAACTCGCGCAGCGCCTCGCCGCGATCAACATCGAGGTCGAGATCTTCACGCGCGCGACGACGGGCGGTCTCCCGCCCACCGTCGAGATGGCCCCGGGTGTCCTGGTCCGCCACATCGACGCGGGCCCCTACGAGGGCCTCAACAAGGAGGACCTCCCCGCCCAGCTGTGCGCCTTCACGCACGGCGTGATGCAGGCCTGGGCCGGCCACCGCCCCGGCTACTACGACCTGGTCCACTCGCACTACTGGCTCTCCGGCCACGTCGGCTGGCTCGCCGCCCAGCGCTGGGGCACCCCGCTCGTGCACGCCATGCACACCATGGCCAAGGTCAAGAACGCCAACCTCGCCGACGGCGACACCCCCGAGCCCGCCGCCCGCGTCATCGGCGAGACCCAGATCGTCGCCGCCGCCGACCGCCTCATCGCGAACACCGCCGAGGAGCGCGAGGAACTCGTGCACCACTACGCGGCCGACCCCGCCAAGGTCGCCGTCGTCCACCCCGGCGTGAACCTCGAGCGGTTCCGCCCGGCGGACGGCCGTACGGCGGCCCGCGCCCGTCTCGGTCTGCCCCAGGACGCCCTGATCCCCCTCTTCGCGGGCCGCATCCAGCCCCTGAAGGCCCCGGACATCCTCCTGCGAGCCGTGGCGGTACTGCTCGACCAGCGCCCCGACCTGCGCTCCCGCATCCTCGTCCCGGTCGTCGGCGGCCTGAGCGGCAGCGGCCTCGCCAAACCCGAGGGCCTGCAGAAACTGGCCTCCCGCCTCGGCATCGCCGATGTCGTACGGTTCCACCCGCCCGTCGGCCAGGAGCAGCTCGCCGACTGGTTCCGGGCCGCGTCCGTGCTGGTCATGCCCTCCTACAGCGAGTCCTTCGGCCTGGTCGCCATAGAGGCCCAGGCGGCCGGCACCCCGGTGCTCGCGGCGGCGGTCGGCGGGCTGCCGGTCGCGGTGGCCGACGAACGGACCGGTTTCCTCGTACGCGGACACGATCCGGCCGCCTACGCGCGCGTGCTGCGCGACTTCGCCGACAACCCGGCGCTCACGCCCCGCATGGGCGAGGCGGCGGCCCGGCACGCCCAGTCCTTCGGCTGGGACACCGCGGCCGCCGCGACGGCGGACGTGTACGTGGCCGCGGCGCAGTCGTACCGGCGTCACGTACGCTCCCACCATGGCTGAGGCAGAGAAGGCAGCGCAGGTCATCGAGGGTGTTCTCAAGGACGCCGAGGTCGAGTGGGAGAGCCCCGCACCCGGCAACTACGTCGTCCAGCTCCCCGGCACCCGCAAGCTGAAGACGACCGTCTCGCTCCTCGTCGGCCGCCATTCCCTCTCCCTGAACGCCTTCGTCATCCGCCACCCCGACGAGAACGAACCCGGCGTCCACCGCTGGCTCCTGGAGCGCAACCTCAAGCTGTACGGCGTGAGTTACGCCGTCGACCGGCTCGGTGACATCTACGTCGCCGGCAAGCTCCCGCTCGCCGCGGTCACCCCCGACGAGGTCGACCGCCTCCTCGGCCAGGTCCTGGAGGCGGCCGACGGCAGCTTCAACACCCTGCTGGAGCTGGGTTTCGCCACCGCGATCCGCAAGGAGTACGAGTGGCGGGTGGCCCGGGGCGAGTCGACGCGCAACCTGGACGCGTTCGCGCATCTGACCCAGCGCTCGCAGGACTGAAACAGCGCTCGCGGCCTACGACTCGTTGGGCGGCAGGGAGTCGGTCGGCTGCGGGTCGTCGGTCGGCTCGTGGCTCTCGCCGGGATCCCCGGGCGAACCCGGCTTGTCCAGCTGGTCCGCCATGGCCCGTAGCGCGTCGGCCAGTTCCTTCTTGGTGGGCAGCTCGTCGATCTTCCTGTCGAGCTCGGTGATCCGGCGGTTGAGCTCCTCCAGCTCGCTGGGCGTGGAGGGTTCTTCGGTGGGCCCGTCCGTGATCGGGGGCTCGTCCGGGGAGGTGGGGCTCGGGCTGGGGTCGGAGCCGCCGGTGGTGCCCTCGTCCCCGCCGCCGCTGCCGCCGACCGTGCCGCCGTCGGTGCCGCCCGAATCCCCGTCCGGCGGGAGGGTGGTCGACACGCTCGGCTCGGCGCTGGGCTCGTCGGCCGAGCTCGCGGCGATGGCGCCACCGACGCTGAGGGCGACCAGGGCGGCCGCGCCCGCGACGGCCACGGAGAGACGTCTGAACGGTAAGGAGTTCTGTCTGTCATCCATGCCGGCGACGCTAACCCGCGCCGATCACCGGACGGACGCCTTCCGTCGATCTCCCGACGCTGTTGCGATAGCGCCCGGGCGTCACCCCCACCAGTCGCTTGAAGTGCCGGGTGAGATGGGCCTGGTCGTGGAAACCGGTGAGCACGGCGACCTCCGCGGGGGCCTGCCCCGAGAGCAGCAGCCGCCGGGCCCGGTCGACACGGCGGGAGTTGAGGTACTGGTGCGGCGCGATGCCGTAGGCGGCACTGAACGCCCGTACGAGATGCGCCGGATGCGCCTGTACGACCCCTGCCGCCTCCTCCAGCGACAGCCCCTCCACGACCCGCTCGTCGAGGAGCTCGCGCAGTCGGCGGGCGAGGGCGGGGTCGCGGCGCGCGGGCCCGGCGTGCGGCGGCGGCCGTAGGAGGGTCCTGAGCCGGTCGCCGATGAGCGTCAGCCTGCTCTCCGCCTCGAACTCCTCACCGGGCGCGGTCAGCGCCGTGTGCAACTGCCCCACCCGCTGCCGCAGTACGGGATCGCGCAGATCGGGGCCGTCGACGGCGGGCCCGATGAGGTCGTCGCCGAGGTGGGTGTGGTCGAGGTAGAGAACCCGCTTGCGGAAGCCGTCAGGAGTGGCGGGCGAGCCGTTGTGCGGGACGTGCGGCGGCAACAGCGACACGGTGTCGTCCGGCGTCCCGTGCTCATGCCGGTCGAGGTCGTACCGTACGGCCCCGTCGTCCACGATGAGCAGCGTCCACGCCTCGTGCACATGCATCGGATACGCGTACTCGGTGAAGTGGGCGTGGAAGACCTCGGTGACGCCCGGGACCGTGGGACGCCACGCGGTGACGTTCTCCCGGGTGGCCATGCAAAGAACGTACAAGACGAGGTCGTACGACGCCCGCGAGTCTCGTTCCATGAGTACTGAACCCATCCGCTTCGACACCAAGATCGCCGTCCTGCTGCGCGAGGACCTGGAGACCTGGCAGCGCCTGAACGTCACCGCGTTCCTCGTCAGCGGCCTGAGCACCCAGGCCCCCGAGGTGCTCGGAGAGCCCTACGAGGACGCCGACGGTGTGCCCTACCTGCCGATGTTCCGGCAGCCCGTGCTGGTCTTCGAGGGCACGAAGGAGACGCTGACGGCGGCCCACACGCGCGTGCTGTCCCGTTCGCTCCCGCGCGCGCTCTTCACGAGCGACCTCTTCGCGACGGGCAACGACCGGGACAACCGCGCGGCGGTACGGGCGGTGTCGACGGGGGAGCTGGACCTGGTGGGACTCGCGGTCTACGGGCCGCGCAATGCCGTGGACAAGGTGCTCAAGGGGGCGCGGATGCATCCGTGAGGGGTCGGGTGGGCTGGTCATCGCCCCGGGCCGTCATCGCGCCGGGCCAGCCGTGAGGTCACGGTGCCAAGCCGGCCGTCAGGCCCAGCCGGCCGTCGGGCCGAACCGGTCGTCGGGCCCGGCATGCCCTCAGCCTCAGCCGGCCGTCATACCGAACCGGTGTCATACCGAACCGGCCGTCAGGCCGGGCTGGCCTTCGTGGCGGCGGACTTCTCGATCACTGCGGTCACTGCGGTCACTGCGGTCACGGCGGTCTCGGCGGCCGTCCCCTCGGAGAGGTGCCGCATCAGTGCCGCGTACCCCACCGCCGCCACCGTCCCGACGACCGCGCACAGCCCCCACAGCCACTCCGCCCCGAACCGGTCGATGACGAAACCGGACATCAGGGGTGCCACGAGGGCGGCGACCGACCAGGACAGGGTGTACATGCCCTGGTAGCGGCCGCGGCCGTGGGTGGGGGAGAGACGGACGACGAGCCCCGTCTGGGTGGGCGCGTTGATCATCTCGCCCAGGGTCCACACGCACACGGTGAGGGCGAAGAGGCCGACGGACCCGGCGAAGGCGGTGAGTCCGAAGCCGTATCCCGCCAGCAGGGACGAGACGACCAGGAGCCGCTGGGGATCCCGGTCCTGGATGAAACGGGTCACCGGGATCTGCAGCGCGACGATCAGGACGCCGTTGAGGGCGATGGCCAGTCCGTAGTCGGCGGGCGTGAACCCGGCCTCGCCCATCGCGACGGGCAGCCCGATCGAACCCTGCTGGAAGATCACGGCGACCAGGAAGGACAGCCCCACGACGCTCATGAACCGCCCGTCGCGCAGCACGGTGACCAGGCGGACGTCGTCGGGCGTGGCGGTGGCCTTCTCCGTCCCGGGCCGGGACTCGGGCAGCTTGAGGAAGACGACGACCGCGCAGACGGCGGTCATCCCGGCCTCGATCAGGAAGCCGGCGAGATAGCTGTACTCGGCGATGAACCCGGCGCCCATGGAGGAGACGGCGAAACCGAGGTTGATGGCCCAGTAGTTGAGGGAGAAGGCCCGGACCCGGTCCTCGGGCCGCACGATGTCGGCCATCATCGCCTGCACGGCAGGCCGGGAGGCGTTGGAGGCCATGCCGACCAGGAAGGCGACGGCGGCGATGGCGACGGGGTGGTGCATGAACCCGAGCAGCGCCACGGAGGCGGCGGTGGCGGACTGCGCGACGAGGAGGGTGGGCCGCCGCCCGAGCCGGTCGGTCATGACCCCGGCCCCGATCGACGAGACGACTCCGCCCAGCCCGTGCAGCGAGGCGACGAGACCGGCGTAGGAGGCGGAGTAGCCGCGGTCGAGGGTGAGATAGATGGCCATGAAGGTGGCGACGAAGGCGCCCAGGCGGTTGACGAGGGTGCTGGTCCACAGCCACCAGAACGTGCGGGGGAGCCCGGAGACGGTCTCGCGGGTGGCGCGTCTCAGGGTGGCGAGTGGCATGGACGGTCCCCCGTGCGTGTAAGTGGCTCAGCTGGTGAGCACAACTTACGAAACCGAGGTGACCGGGAGCCACCCAATTAACAGATCCCGTCAACCGTCCGTCTGTCGAGCGGGCACCGCCCGGATCGAAGGCGTGGATTACGCTCATACGCATGGCCGACGCACCGTACAAGCTGATCCTCCTCCGCCACGGCGAGAGCGAATGGAACGCGAAGAACCTGTTCACCGGCTGGGTGGACGTCAACCTCAACGAGAAGGGCGAGAAGGAGGCAGTCCGCGGCGGCGAACTCCTGAAGGACGCCGACCTCCTGCCCGACGTGGTCCACACGTCCCTCCAGAAGCGCGCCATCCGCACCGCCCAGCTCGCACTGGAGTCCGCGGACCGCCACTGGATCCCGGTCCACCGCTCCTGGCGCCTGAACGAGCGCCACTACGGCGCCCTCCAGGGCAAGGACAAGGCCCAGACCCTCGCGGAGTTCGGCGAGGAGCAGTTCATGCTGTGGCGCCGCTCCTACGACACCCCGCCGCCCCCGCTCGAGGACGGCACGGAGTTCTCCCAGTCGGACGACCCCCGCTACGCCACGATCCCCCCGGAGCTGCGCCCCCGCACGGAGTGCCTGAAGGACGTCGTCGTCCGCATGCTCCCGTACTGGTACGACGGCATCGTCCCGGACCTCCTCGCCGGCCGCACGGTCCTGGTCGCGGCCCACGGCAACAGCCTCCGCGCCCTCGTCAAGCACCTGGACGGCGTCTCCGACGCCGACATCGCGGGCCTCAACATCCCGACGGGCATCCCCCTGTACTACGAACTCGACGCGTCCTTCAAGCCGGTGACACCGGGCGGCAAGTACCTGGACCCGGAGGCGGCCGCGGCGGCGATCGAGGCCGTCAAGAACCAGGGCAAGAAGAAGTAACTCGACGCCAGTAAGCCCCCGACCTGCGGTTTCTTGCAAGGTCGGGGGCTTTTTGGTGGGGGTGGGCCGTCTCCGGGCCGTCGCGCCTAGATGCGGCGGATCCTCACGCGGACCGACACCAGGAAGGCCAGCGGGACGACCCCGACGGTCTCGGCGCCGACCCAGATGGCAAGGGTCGCGCCGCCGAAGCCGATGAGGATGAGCGGCAGCTCGCGAGGGATGAGGTCGATACGCAGTCCGGGGCGTGGGACCATAACCTTCTCCGTTGGACGCATGGGTTCTCCTGTAGCAGTGGTGAATAGCGTGTGCCGACGGGTGAGGGGCCGCTCATGCCAGTGAGTGGCCCCTCTTCTTCTCTCGACGGCATGGTGGACTTTAGCGACTTAATAGCGGACGTAACAAATCCCCAGCTAAAGCCGCCGGAGTAGTCGTATGCTTCCAGTTTCAGAACGCCGTGATCTTGGCGTGACGAGTGGCCCTTCAGGTGCCGTGACGCCACCACCTACGAAAATTCGTAGGTGCCCCAGCAAGGCGGGAGCGGCCTCGTTCGGCCATAGGCCCACCGTGCCACCCACCTGGGCCAGGAGGCCAGGTGGGTGGCCTAGCAATCTTGCATCCGGCTCGAACATTCATGTGTGGTGATTCCAAATGCTAGCTTCGGCAATGTT
>NZ_JBEXFB010000018.1:0-112442 GCF_040606575.1 Streptomyces sp. NPDC005402 | reverse complement strand
GGGCCGGGGTGGAGCATTCATGTGTGGTGATTCCAAATGCTAGCTTCGGCAATGTTGGCCGGGGTGGAGCATTCATGTGTGGTGATTCCAAATGCTAGCTTCGGCAATGTTGGCCGGGGTGGAGCATTCATGTGTGGTGATTCCAAATGCTCTCTTCATCGCGCGAACACGGTAGCGATCGACTTGCGGGTGCGCTCCTGGCTGGACGGCATGAGGTGCGCGTACACACGGAGCGTCAGGCCCGGGTCCGAGTGGCCGAGGTACTCGGCCAGGGCCTTGATGTTCTCCCCGGCGTCCAGGAGCACCGAGGCGTAGAAGTGCCGGAGGGCGTGCATGCCGTTTTCGCGGGACTCGGCGTAGGACTCGCCCTGCTTCCGCTCGGGGATCACCCCGGCCGAGGCGAGCGCCCGCTTCCACACTTCCTCGTTGAGGGACGTCCGCCAGACATGACCGCCACGCGGGCCGGTGAAGATCAGCCGCTTGGTCACCGGAGGCCCGTCCGCCACCTTCCACGGCAAGGTGATGTCGACCGGCGGGAATCGTTTCATGTGGGCCTGCAAGGCATCAGCGACCGGCCCAGGAAGCGGCACGTCCCGGAGCTTGCCACCCTTGGGCGGGGCAAAGACTGCCTTGCTTCGGCTCAGCTTGAGCTGCTGGACCACGTGGAGCGTGCCCGACTCGAAGTCGATCGCATCGACGGCCACACCGAGGATCTCGCCCTGTCGCAGTCCGCAGCCGCCACCTAGGTCGACCATGGCCCGGAACCGCTCGGGCATGCCGGCCCGGACGGCGAAGACGCGCTCCGCGTCCAGGGAGCGACGCGCCTGTCATCGACGGTCGGGGGTCGGACCGATCGGGGCGCCAGTGTGCGGGTGTGGTGCTCGGCGGCGACCTTGCGGGCGTGGTCGACCAGTGCGGCCGGGACGGGGACGGCGGGGCGCTCGGGTGGTGCCTCGATGGCTGGGTGGGCAGGTGACTCGGGGCGGGTTCAGACGCGCGCTCCTGGTCCTCGATGATCTCGACGTCCGTGTCCTCGGGTGTTGTCGGGTGGTGTGGGCGAGGAGCGTCCCGCCGAGGAAGGCGACCGCGGGCCAGCCCGCGACGAGGATGCGCAGCCATGCCGGCACGTCGGTCGTGTCGAGGAGTCCGGCGGTGGCGATGTTGGCGCCGAGGGAGGCGGTGAGGGCGATGACGAACCAGCACCAGCCGGAGGCTTTCGCCTCGCCGGTCCGCAGTCGGCGCCAGGCGGCGACGAGCAGCAGGTCGACGCTGATCGGGTAAGCCCAGGCCTTCCATCCGCCTTGTCCGGCCGCCACAGCGATGTCGTGCAGGTGAGCGAAGGACAGCGCGGCGGCGATGAGCGCCTGGACGAGCACCGCGTCGACACGGGCCAGTTGGGCGCGCATGAGGCGGCTCCTTCCGAGTTCGGGCATGGGAGGGGTAGGGACTTGGCACAGGGCCGGGGTGGGGTGTGGGTGACGGTCAGTCGGTCACTGGGCGCGGCTTGACGACGGGGGCCGAGGTCTCGACCGGCCGTACGGGAACGTCGGGCCGGAAGGGCTTGAGCGCGGACAGGTCCGGCACCAGGTCCGCCGACTCCCGGCAGATCTCGGCGGCGTCGCCGAGGGACAGGTACGGGGTGCGGATGCGGGACCAGCCGCCGGAGGTGTCACCGGCCACGGCCAGGCCGGGCAGTTCGGGGGCGATGGCGCAGGCGGCATGGACCGCCTCGGGGGCGATGTCGCCGAGTGCCATCTTCGCGGAGGCTTCGTCGTTGACGCGGTGGCAGACCCGGCCGGTCAGCTGGGCGCGGAGCATGGTGGCTCCCTTGCCGAGTTCGGCGCCGAAGCGCTGCCCGCAGACCTCCAGGTAGATGCCGGCGGCGCGGCCGAGTTGGGCGAGGCGGATGAGTTGGGTGACCATCTCGTCGCGGCGTTCCTCGTCCTTTCTGGTGGCGACGAGGGAGAGTTCGGCGACCTCGTCGACGAACAGCACGAGGGGCACCGGGCGTTCGTGTTCGGGCAGGCCCCAGATGTCGGAGGCGATCTCCTCGTCGGGGATGTCCGGGGCGATGCCCTGCCGGGCCTTGATCAGGTCGTAGCGGTCCTCCATTTCCTTGACGAGTACGGGCAGCAGGTCGGCCGCCTGTTCCGGATCGGTAGCGAGCGCGGAGAGCCGGGACGCGAACGGCGCCAGTTCGACACCGCGCTTGCAGTCGATACCGACCAGGGTGACCGGCTGAGGGGCGAGTCCGGCGATCAGGTGGCGCAGGTACATGGACTTGCCGGACAGGGTCGCGCCCAGGGTGAGTTGATGCGGGATGGTCCGGTAGTCGCGGGCGAAGGGCGTGGCGTCCTCGCGCAGCGCGACCGGCACGTTGAGGAAGCCGCCGCCCACCTTGCGCGGCATCCGGACCCGCCGTAGGACGTCGTAGCCGACGAGCCGCAGTTCGACAACACCCCTGTCGGTCACGGACGATGGAGGCAACGGCACCGCTCCGAAGGTCGAGCACCAGGACCAGGAGGCGGAACACGGCCGAGGCCTGGGCATGGTCAGCGCGATCGCCCACCGGGTCGTAGTCCACGAAAGCGTCGGTGGCCACACGGTCACCGCGGAGCTCTTCACGGCCGCCCGCGTCGGGAGTCACCCATGCTGATGGACAAGCCACAGCGGGGCTACTGGTCCGAGTGCTGGACCGAAGACCTCACCGAGGGCACACGGCCGGTACTGCGAGCCTCTTTCGATGCGTACTCGGCACCGCAGGCTGACAGGTGGGTAGCGGTCGCACTCCGCACGATCTCACCGGCCCTGGACCCCGACGCGTCCGAGGACGCATGGGAGTGGCTCTACGACGGCCGCATCGCAACAAGGCGAGCCCTCGTATGCGCCGAAGCATGCACGGTCTCCGTCACCCAGACCAGCACCCGCATCACCTGGACGATCCGACCAGTGATCTTCCTGCCCCTCGCACGCCGCCAGAGCATGGATCTCCCAGCCTGCGCACACGACTTCAAGCCGCAACAGCCCCAGGAGACCGACTGAGTGACAACTTTCTCTACTGGTTCAAGGCGGCCCGCCTGCGGCGGGCCGCGCGCGCTGGCGGCCTTGGGCCGCCGCCGCTCCATGTCTTCGCCATCGCTGCGGCGGCCCCAGCCACTCAGCGCGCAACACCGCCAGGGCGGACAGCCGAACCACGTAGCAAAGCAGCCACTCCGAAGCGGCCCTTGGCGGGCCCATACGTCATACCTCCACGTGGGCAACGTCCAAGCCAGACTGAAATCCAGCCCATGACCCATTGGAGAAGCACGGCTGAAGCCGGCATGAGATTACCGAATATCAATCACTATCACGAAAGTCTATCGAAAACCCTTTGCGCCGATTCCGCTCCATCCACCCCGGTCAAAACTTCAAGCGCGGACGTATGCCGATAGACAAGGATTTCCCAATCATCTTCCAGTTGCCTTGCAAATCGCGCCGCAGCGGCGAGATGCTCTTCCAGTAAAAGGAGTTCTCCCGCTTGCAGCGCAACCACTAGCCGCCCCCGAAGTTCCGATATGTTGTCATCATTCGAGTGAGCGACAGTGAATGCGTAAGCCTCCAGTAATTTGGGTGATTCGCTGAGAAAGTAAAACAGCTCAGGAATTTTGCCATGAATCGCCCGGATGGCTTCACGAACCGCCGGGCAGTCAAGTCCCACCTCATTTCCCGTTTCATCCTCAAACACCATGGTGCACGTGCGAGCAAAATCTCGAGCGACGGGCGGATCCGCCGCGAGCCGACGCACCATGCCCTCCAATGCGGATATCTCTACCTCAATATTCGATAGATTGAAGCCAAGGACACGCATACCGCCGTCAGGCTTATCAGAAAGGGGCAGGATTGCCTCCTCGTCAACTATTTGCTCAACTGCTTGAACATACTCGCTCTCCTTGGTTTCGCCTTCTGACACTGGAGGTGCTTCTTCCGTTGGGTCTCCGGTCTCAAACCCTCCCAGGACAACACTGGAGGCCAGGCATAGAGTCACGAGGTAAAGGGCTTTATTCCGGCTTTCCTCAGCGGTCACTCCAGGCGGCGACCACCAAACCGACGGCGCCTCACCTCGGCCATGCCGGAAAAGGATCGGCTGACGAAGGGTCGGCACAAGTGTATCTGGCGGATTATGGAGCATGGAAGGAATATGAATAAGCGGAACGTCGCTCGCGCTTGTATATTTCGCCAGGGATTCCCAGATGCCTGAATAAGCTGGATGTCCCCCACGCTTAAGCCTCACATCAAACGCTGATCCAAGAAGTTGATCCGCGGGGCGCGAAGTCATGAAATCAACGACGAGCTTCTCGTTGTGCTCAAGGTCGAACCTAGTCCCACGCTTACGAATCACATCTAGCAGTTCCACGAACTGATCTGTAGGGCTACTGAAGCACAGGGAAGCCCAAGCCGCTAACGAGAAAAGACTAAATGCATCGTCTCCAATGACGTCGGCTGTCATATCGAAGGCTCGCCGATATTCCTCGCCGGGACAGCTGGCCTCTAGAAGCGCTCGATACTCTTTCGGGCCCATCTCCGGCCTGTGGGACCGCTTTTGCACCAGGAAAGCTTGGCTTTCGACGATATCTCGCACAGTAATATCAAGACTACCCGGCTCGTCCAGCGATCTAAAAAGATCACGCACGGCAGGAGCTATTGCCGCTTGCATTTTCGGATCATAAATCGACGCCGAGTTCTGAGTTCGCTCAATATATTCGGTAACGAGAGCCTTTCCCTCCAAGGCAAGATTATACATGAAACCTGTTGTGGCCGTCTGAAAGAAGTGCACGGCTTCATGCGTTACTCCTTCCATGAGCATTCGCTGGTCATGGCTCCACTGGCCAGCGGGGACTGCCATGCATGCATTCCATTCATCCCGATAGGCATTTACCCTAAGAACTCCGCTGACTGGGTCGAAATCGGCGTGGTCTTCCTCCGATATCTCGAATAGTCGGAGTACGTCACCAGGAGTGGCGTGTTCTAGCCAGTCATTGATCGACACGATAACCTCCGCGCCCTGTCCAGTCAGTCGATCACTCTAGCTAGCCAGAATGATCGCGACAGCGACACCAAGCGTTACGATGGAAATAATCTCCGATGCGAACCCAAAAAGGAGAAATAGAGCCTTTCGCGCATTCTCTTTTCTCGCATCAGCGAGGATCTGCCGCTGAGCTGCCGTTACGTTAATTTCGGCCTCTACGGTGTCGGACGTCCAATAGTCTCGCCGCAGGAGTGCCATCAGATCATCAGGGTCCGCCTCGCTATACCGTTGAGGAGAGTTGCAATACACACCGGCGACGCCTGCCATCACAAATGTAGCCAAACCTACAATCATCAAAACGGTCGAAGCTATAGGTAGTGAGGATTTCCCAAATTTGGTGGCAAGAGTCGCTACAGCTAACAAGAGCGTGACGAGGGTGGAGGTGGAAGTAATGAGTGCCAGGCCACGTGTCTCAAGAGAGGACTTCCGTGACCGCTCCTCCGATAGCTGCTCGGCTATGAAGGCTGCGAAGATACCTCCAGCTCTAGGATCGCTGCTCACCATCGTCTGTCCTCGGAGTAGCAGAAGGAGGTCTGTTAGCCACTTTCTTCTTAGACTTGAAGATGGGCTTCACCCTTATTTGGGGTGGCGTGAGGGAAGTTGGATCTTGCTCATCCAGAGGGGTGCCCTCAACACCGGACTGTGCAACATCCGGATTGTTTTCTTGGGGACCAGCTTCCGAGTCGCTCATACCCCAAGCCAAACACCGAAGACCGGGTCTTGCCACCGGAGCCCAACCCGCCAACAAGAGACCGGTCGCGGGCCGGTGGGCGGTCCCGCGAGGCACACGCGCGCCTTCTTTCACGGTCCGGTCGTTACAGCCTGCTCTGGTTGACGATAAGAGCGGATAGCGTGGCTGAGGCCGACGGGGGTGCAGCGAGGCATACGCGCGCCTGGTCGGCCGGCGCACCCGCCGGCATGGCTGACTGTCGTCGGTGGAGGTTCGTGCCACTGCCGTGCCAGATGCAGAGGTCAGCCACGGGTCAACGGGGGCGTCTCGCAGCCGAGTTCTCGGCAGGCTGACCAAGCATCAAAGCTCCAGGTCAGCGCCCCCACTGCCCAGCCTCTCTCCCAAAGCGGTGCTCTGAGAAGGGATTCGGGTTTGATTCGGCTGCTGCAGTGGCTGCCATCATCATGAGATGGCAAACGGGCAGCTACCGGCAGGGTGGACTCTGGAGAAGATCCGCGAGGTCTCCGGCGATCAGGAGTTTGTGGCTCTCGACACCGATCGCGTCGTAACGTGGGTGGGCCGGCCAGGGGAAGACGAACGGCTCCATCCGGAGATCGTCTTGGGGTTCCACGGGCTGTGTCTGGTGAAGCCGGTCAGCGACGAGGACTGGTTCATGGGCAGCCTGAACGACGATGGCAGCGTCGACTGCTGGAGCGCCTACGGCAACCTGTACGAGGCACTGCGCGGTCTGTAGCCCCGTTGGCCTCGCTCCAGGTCAACACAGCGAGGCCCGTCTCCGTTCTGCTCTACGGAGTTGGACACCTCGGAAACCGGCCGCGCGTCAGAAACCCAAGCCATGACCACTGACAACGCGCCCCAAGAGCACGACCTCTGACACCATGCGGCTCGCACCACAAGCGCACCAGATCAAGCGGGGAATGGCGGGGAACCACGTGAAAGCAACCGAGCCCGGCGAGGCCCCTGTTCGACCATTCGCCCAGGTCACCGCCCGTTGGCCCCAAATGCCCGCAGCTTCCCAAGCTGATGGCTTCCGCATGTGAGACTCCGCAGGTCTCGCAAGCAGTTGCCCCACAGTCGCCCCCGCCCGCACAGGCTCTGCCAGACTCGCTTCATGGGGCGTTGCGCTGCGGTGACACGGCAGGGACGAGCGTGTGGAAACCCGGCCGGATGGAACGGCTACTGCCATCTGCACGATGGTGGAGGCCGACGAAGTCGAAGCCCAAGTGTCACTACTCCTCCCCGACTCCCGCGCATGCCGGCGCGTCCGGAACCGCAGCCACAGGGCAGGCGGAGAGGTTGGTTCTGGTGGGTGAGGTGGCTCTTCATGGGGTGGTTCGAGGCACTGCGTAACGCGGTCAGCCGACGCCCATAACGGTGCGGGCTGGGCCGTCTCTGGGCCGTCCAGGGCTGCTCAACAGTGGCCAATGACGGCCAACGACGACCACCAGGCGCACGAGCCCACCACCCCTGACCAGCAAAAACCCAGCTCACCAAGATCCCCGGCAACACCCAGGGCAAGAAGAAGTAAGCAGAACACAGACGAAGCCCCCTACCTGCGGTTTTCCTGCAGGAGGGGCTCTTCTTCTGGACGCCTGCTGTACGTCGGGATAGCACCGCGGTTCATGGCGAACCGGACCAGCACGCAGAACCTTCGCAAGCGGGTGCGCTACCACTACCGGGGCAACGCGGCCGGCTCGACGCTGCGGTTCACCCTCGGGTGTCTGCTCGGACTTGAGCTGCGTCGCGTGGGCAGCGGAAAGCGGATGACCTTCTGCAAGGTCGGGGAAGCCACCCTGAGTCAGTGGATGGCGGACAACGCTCGGGTGTGCTGGATCGAGCGGAGCGACCCGTGGGACCTGGAGTCACAGCTCATCTCTCAGCTCGACCTCCCGCTGAACCTCGACCAGAACCGTCACAACTCGTTCCACAGTCGCTTGAAGGAGCTACGAGCCCAAGCGCGCCAGCGAGCACGGGAGTTGCCCGTCAGCTCGTAGGTCACCTTTCGTGCCGCCGCGACGACCGCCGGGCGCAGGTTCGATGATCATGACTTTCGCCTGCGCAAACGGCGCTGCTGGGAGGCGTTTTCATGCCCCGGGGCCTCGCGGCGCACTACCGACGCATCCGGTGTCGGTGCCACCGTGGGGTGTGACATCGACAACATTCGTGCCGTTCCTCGGCGTTGTGCTGGGCGGCCTCGTGTCGACGCTGGCCCAGTACTCCCTGGGGCGCGCGTCCGAGCGGGCCGAAGTGCGACGGAGTATGCGTGAACGCGTCGAGGTGCGGCGTGGCGAACGCGTCGCCCATCTCATCGACTTCCTGTCCGCGGTGCAGGAAGCCGAACGGGTCGCCGTGGACCGCTATCACCACGGTGCGAGCGACGAGGAGTGGCAGGCACGCGCGAAACAGTCCATCGACAGGATGTGGGTGGCGCAGAAGACGATCCACATGCTGTGCGGCTCCGAGGTCAACGAGGCGGCACGGCGCCTGGCGTACGACGTTCAGAACGTGATCAGGAAGGGCCCCGGGCCGGGGGAGCCTCAGGACGAGAGGGTCTGGGCGTACATCCGTCCCCACCGCAGGGCGTTCCTCGATCTCGTACGCGACCATCTCGAATAGGCGTCCCGCGCAGCCTGTCGTAGCCCGAACACCCCACAGCGCACGACGAGTTCGGCCGGGACCAGGTCGACGCCGGGCAGGCCGAAGGCCGCGGCGGTCTCCGTCGCCGCGGCCACGTTCGCCGGGTCCAGTTCGACCGAGCGGGCCGGGTGGGGCCTCGTCCGGGGCCGCGCGGATACGGTCCTGGACCCGGCGCAGGCGGCGGGCGAGCGACGACTCGGGGGCTGTCGTGACGGGCGTGAACCCTGTGCGCGGTCCCCTCGCCGCTCCCACCGGTACCGGTCTTCGGGCGTCCGGGTCAGACCGACAGCGGCACCGCGTGGATCTCGTCCGCCTTGTGTCCCGCCCGTTCGTGGACGCGCTGGACCGCCTCCGGTGACGGTGCCTCCGAGAGGCAGTACACGAGGCCGGACTCGGGGTCGGCCCAGGCGTGCTCGAAGTGCACGCCCTCTTCCTTCTCTATCGCGAGGTCGGCCTGGTGGGCCTCCATCAACTGGTCGCCTGTGATGCCCTGCATCCCTCGGTGTACGTCCATGAACCGCGCCATGGCCTCCACCTCCCTGCCATCCCCGAGCCGAACGGTCACCCCTGTACCCCCGCCTCTCATGCTCCCCCTCCCCGCCCGCCCGGTCGACCCGAAACGACGAGGGGCCCCGGGATCACCCGGGGCCCCTCAAGGCCGTACGAGACGAGATCAAGGTCGTACGGGATCAACGACATACGGGATCAACGACATACGAGATCCAGCAGTACAGGCTTCAGCCGCACTGGCACGGAGCGCCCGACTGGCACCCGCACCCGCATCCCGAGCCGCAGCCGCACGCGCCGATGACCGTCAGGGTCCTGATCGCGGCGGGCTGCTCGGTCGGGCGTTCCTGTGTGGGGTCGGGCTGGGGAGTGCTGGGGGATTCGGCCATGGGTCCCTCCTCGAGGCGAGAGCCAGAACGTGCCGACTGCCGGACCGACTGTCGGATCAGGCCCTGTGCCCATTGCATGCCCGCCCCCGTGGGCGCATCAACGGCGCACGGAGGCTCGCGCACAACCCGGACAGACCCGAAGGCGCCGGTTCAGGCCCCCTCGACCCCCGTCACCTGCTGGATGTCCTGCTGGAGCTCGTCCGCGTGCTCACCCGTCACCAGGTAGACCACTCGCTTGGCCACCGACACCGCGTGGTCGGCGAACCGCTCGTAGTAGCGGCCGAGCAGCGTCACGTCGACCGCCGTCTCGATGCCGTGCTTCCACTTGTCGTCCAGCAGGTGCTGGAACAGCGTGCGGTGCAGCAGGTCCATCTCGTCGTCGTCCTGCTCCAGCTGGAGCGCCAGGTCGACGTCCTTGGTGATGATGACCTCCGCCGCCTTGGCCATCAGGCGCTGGGCGAGCTGGCCCATCTCCAGGATGGTGGCGTGCAGGTCGTGCGGGATGGCCTTCTCGGGAAAGCGCAGCCGGGCCAGCTTCGCCACGTGCTGGGCGAGGTCGCCGGAGCGCTCCAGGTCGGCCGACATGCGCAGGGAGGTGACGACGATACGGAGGTCCGTCGCCACCGGCTGCTGGCGGGCGAGCAGTGCTATCGCCCTGGCCTCCAGGTCGTGCTGGAGGTCGTCGACCTTCTGGTCGGCCTCGATGACGCTTTCGGCCAGCTTCAGGTCGGAGTCGAGGATGGCCGTCGTGGCGCGTCCGATCGCCGAGCCGACCAGCCGGGCCATCTCCACCAGACCGTCGCCGATCGAATCAAGTTCCTCGTGGTACGCGTCCCGCATTGTCGGTTCCCTCTCGTACGTCATTCCTGTGGGTGCCAGGGGCCAAAACCGGCCGTGAAACCGGTGCTGCGTACCCCACGCTCCCACGTTCGGCCCCCTACGCGTCCGTTTCCGCCCTCCCAAATGAACCAACACTGGCTCCAAGGTGAACTCTGGGCGACGAGTGTTCGAGCTCGCACCCGGACGGCTGTGGCCAGGACCGATCCCATGCCTAACCTGGAGGCATGGACGTGAACGCGGCGGTCGCCGCAGCGGCAGCGATCGCCGGTGTGCTCACCGGTGTCATCGCCATGCTGGCGTTCCGCTGGAGCGAGCGGGAGCAAAAACGCCCCACCCGCACCTCCCTGCACACGGACGCGGTGCTCCCGCCCGGCGTGGACACGGTCCTCTCCGTGCTCCGCTCCTCGGCCGTCGTCCTCGACGAGGCCGACGCCGTCGTCAAGGCCAGCTCCGCCGCGTACGCCCTCGGGCTGGTCCGCGGCGGCAAGCTCTCCGTGGAGCCGATGCTCCAGATGGCCCGGGACACCAGGAGGGACGGGGAGATACGCCAGGTCGAGCTGGACCTGCCGAGGCGGGGGACCGGACGTGGCGAGGCCCTCGCGGTCTCGGCGCGCGTGGCGCCCCTCGGCTCCCGGCTGGTGCTGCTCCTCGTGGAGGACCTCACCGAGGCCCGGCGGATCGAAGCGGTACGACGCGACTTCGTCGCGAACGTCAGCCATGAACTCAAGACCCCCGTCGGCGCACTCTCCCTCCTGTCCGAGGCGGTCATGGACGCCTCCGAGGACCCGGAGGCCGTGGAGCGCTTCGCCGGCCGTATGCAGATCGAGGCCACCCGCCTCACCAGCCTGGTCCAGGAGCTCATCGACCTCTCCCGGGTGCAGAACGACGACCCGCTGGAGGACGCCGAGCCCGTCCGTGTGGACGAGCTGGTCGCCGAGGCCATCGACCGCTGCCGGCACCAGGCCGGCACCAAACAGATCACCATGGCCGCCGCCGGCGCGGCCGACCTGCGCGTCTGGGGCAACCGCGGTCAGCTCGCCGCCGCCCTCGGCAACCTCGTCGAGAACGCCGTCAACTACTCGCCCGCCCGCACTCGCGTCGGCATAGCCGCCCGCCGGGTGCCCGTGCCGGGCGGCGACCTCGTCGAGGTCGCCGTCACCGACCAGGGCATCGGCATCTCCGACAAGGACAAGGAGCGCATCTTCGAGCGCTTCTACCGCGTCGACCCGGCCCGCTCCCGCCAGACCGGCGGCACGGGCCTCGGCCTCGCGATCGTCAAGCACGTGGCCGCCTCGCACGGCGGGGAGGTCACGGTGTGGAGCTCGGAGGGACAGGGCTCCACGTTCACCCTCAGACTGCCGGAGGCGGGCGCGGCCCGCGACCGCGCGCTCCAGCACCCCGACCTCGACGACGAGGACGGGCATTCCACCCCCGAGTCGGCTTCTTACGACCCGCTTCCCGCCCCGGAGGTCCTTCCGTGACCCGAGTGCTCGTCGTCGAGGACGAGGAGTCCTTCTCCGACGCCCTTTCCTACATGCTCCGCAAGGAGGGCTTCGAGGTCGCCATCGCGGCCACCGGCCCCGACGGACTCGACGAGTTCGAGCGCAACGGCGCCGACCTCGTCCTCCTCGACCTGATGCTGCCGGGCCTGCCCGGCACGGAGGTCTGCCGCCAGCTGCGCGGCCGCTCCAACGTCCCCGTCATCATGGTGACCGCCAAGGACAGCGAGATCGACAAGGTCGTCGGCCTGGAGATAGGAGCCGATGACTATGTCACCAAGCCGTTCTCCTCGCGCGAGCTGGTCGCCCGTATCCGCGCCGTCCTGCGCCGCCGCGGCGAGCCCGAGGAGGTCACCCCGGCCGCCCTGGAGGCCGGTCCGGTCCGTATGGACGTGGACCGCCACGTGGTCACGGTCTCCGGCTCCAAGGTCGACCTGCCCCTCAAGGAGTTCGACCTGCTGGAGATGCTGCTGCGCAACGCCGGCCGTGTCCTGACCCGCATGCAGCTCATCGACCGCGTCTGGGGCGCCGACTACGTCGGCGACACCAAGACCCTCGACGTCCACGTCAAGCGACTGCGCGCCAAGATCGAACCCGACCCGGGTGCGCCGCGGTACCTGGTGACGGTCCGCGGTCTCGGGTACAAGTTCGAGCCGTAGACACCAGCTGCCGTACGCCGAAGGGC
Source organism: Streptomyces sp. NPDC005402 (assembly GCF_040606575.1). Classification (NCBI taxonomy): domain Bacteria; kingdom Bacillati; phylum Actinomycetota; class Actinomycetes; order Kitasatosporales; family Streptomycetaceae; genus Streptomyces; species Streptomyces sp. NPDC005402. Next base: position 100,129 of record NZ_JBEXFB010000018.1, on the reverse strand, counting down.
GGGACCTCCTCGGAGATCCCGCCCTTCGTTGTCGTACGACGGTGTCGTACGGCCGCTCAGTGGCTCGCGGCCGACCCGGTGGGCGTCGCGCTCGCGGACGCCGCGTCGGTGGGCGTGGCGGAGCCGGTCGGGGTGGCCGAACCGGTCGGCGTGGCCGAGGCGGACGGCTTGGCAGGCGCCGACGGGACCGCGCTCGGGCCCCACTCGGTGTAGTAGCTGTCGGCCGGGACGACGAAGGCGCGCACGCTCACCGCACCGGTCGTGCTGAAGGTGAAGGTGACCTTCTGGGCGTTGCCGTTCTTGACGCTCGCGCCGAGCTCGCTCACGGCGGCGGAGGCGTTGCCCTTGCCGCCGAGGACGACGGAGCCGTGGGCCGGGACGGTCACCTTGCCCTTGCCCTTGGCCGGCGTGATCCGGGCGCTGCCGCCGCCGTCGACGCTCACGGAGTCCAGCGTCTGGGGCTTGTCGCCGGAGTTGAAGACGGTGGCGGAGACCGCGGCCGGACCCTTGGTCTCGCCGGAGGCCTCGGTGGACGGCTGGGTGATCACCACGACGTTCTGGAGCTTGATGTCGCCCACGCGGGTCTCCGCGTTGTCCGGCTTGACCTCCAGGGTCTGGGCGTTGCTGCCGGCCGCGCACGCGGAGAGCGCGGCGAACGAGAACGCGATGGCGGAGGCGGCGAGGGCGCCGCGTCGAAGGCTGCTGCTCACGGGGGCGGCAACTCCTTGACTTGAGCGGGGCGGCCCGTAAAGCCGCGCTAAGTGTCTGTCAGCGGCCTTAGGTTACCGAGCCGTTCCCGTGGGGCCGCACCCGACCCTCCCCAAGGGGCGTGTCACTCGGTTCACAAGTGACTCGTGAGTCACTTGTGCCCCGCACTCCGGCGCTCGTCCGGCATTCACATAAGAGCCTTCCGCATCCAGTGGCAAAACTTCCGTGAAGGAATGCGCGACCGTCCCCGGAATTGATCACCACCTGATCGGCCGACCGCGCGTGATCAATTCCGGATTCTGCGGGGAAGTGACTCCGCGCACCGAACGGAGTAGCGGAAGTCGCACACTTGGAACCGGACATTTGGGGACGTTAGCCCGCTCGGAGGAGGCTCCGGATGTGTGTAACGTACGCGTTTCACCTCGCCCGGAGAGCCGCTCCGACCTGCGAATTCCTTCTTCCGCTCGGCCTTCGCAGCACGTTCCTGTTGCTGTTGTCAAGCCCCGAGATATGCCCTGACCTGCGAAAACGCCATTCAGAACCCGCAGTTTCCGTGTTACCCTGGATAGCCACGGAAGGGGTACCTGTCACATGACGTTCAAGGTTGGCGACACCGTGGTCTATCCCCATCACGGGGCCGCGCTGATCGAGGCTATCGAAACTCGCCAGATCAAAGGCGTGGACAAGACCTACTTGGTGCTGAAGGTCGCCCAGGGTGACCTGACGGTACGTGTGCCAGCGGACAATGCGGAGTTCGTCGGCGTGCGGGATGTGGTCGGTCAGGATGGGCTGGACCGGGTCTTCGAGGTGCTGCGCGCGCCGTACGCCGAGGAGCCCACTAACTGGTCCCGTCGTTACAAGGCAAACCTGGAGAAGCTCGCCTCCGGCGATGTCATCAAGGTCGCGGAAGTTGTGCGTGACCTGTGGCGTCGTGAGCGCGAGCGCGGACTCTCCGCAGGTGAGAAGCGCATGCTCGCCAAGGCTCGGCAGATCCTGGTGAGTGAGCTCGCCCTCGCGGAGAACACCAACGAGGACAAGGCCGAGGCGCTGCTCGACGAGGTTCTCGCGTCCTGAGCGTCCCTGTGCAGGCACCTTGCCCGCTCAGCTCAGCACACACTGAATCTGAATTGCCGCACTGAAATGCCGCGGTGCCCGATGACGCAACAGCTGTCGCCGGGCGCTGCGGCATGTCTGTCTCCGGAACCGGATCTTCTGTGGAACCGGATGTTCTGATGCCGGACCTATGACGCCCCGGAGTGCCTACGCGTGTTCCTGGCGCGTGTTCCTCTCGGAGAAAGATCCCCCGATACTAGGCGTGCCGGGCCCGGGCAGCTGGCTCGACCGGTGTCACGGAAGGGTCCGGTCAAGGCGTCGCGCCCGGCACGCTGTCTCCGTACCCACGTTGGCCGAGCACACAAACCTGACAGGAACCGATGTCTGACGTTTCGCGTCCTTCGCCCGCTGTAGCACGTGCGGAGGTCCGCACCGCGGTGGTGATTCCGGCCGCCGGAAGGGGCGTACGCCTCGGTCCGGGCGCCCCCAAAGCGCTCCGCGCACTGAACGGCACCCCCATGCTGATTCACGCGGTCCGCGCGATGGCCGCGTCCCGTGCCGTCTCCCTGGTCGTCGTCGTGGCCCCGCCCGACGGCGCCGGCGAGGTCAAGTCCCTCCTGGACGCGCACGCGCTGCCCGAGCGGACGGACTTCGTCGTCGTCCCGGGCGGTGACTCCCGTCAGGAATCGGTCAGGCTCGGCCTCGACGCCCTGCCCGCCCACTTCGACATCGTCCTGGTCCACGACGCGGCCCGCCCGCTCGTCCCGGTCGACACCGTCGACGCCGTCATCGAGGCCGTACGGGACGGCGCGCCCGCCGTCGTCCCGGCGCTGCCCCTCGCGGACACCGTGAAGGAGGTCGAGCCGGCGACCGCTCCCGGTGAGCCGGAGCCGGTGGTGGCGACCCCCGTCCGCGCGCGGCTGCGTGCCGTGCAGACCCCGCAGGGTTTCGACCGGGCGACCCTGATCCGCGCCCACGAGACGGTCACCGAGGACGTCACCGACGACGCGAGCATGATCGAGCAGCTCGGGCTCACCGTCATGGTCGTGCCCGGTCACGAGGAGGCCTTCAAGGTGACCCGCCCGCTGGACCTGGTCCTCGCGGAGGCGGTCCTGGCCCGCAGGAGGCTCAACGATGGCTTCTGAGCAGCCCGTGATCCTGCCGCAGGTCGGCATCGGCACCGACATCCACGCCTTCGAGGAGGGCCGCGAGCTGTGGTGCGCGGGCCTGAAGTGGGAGGGCGAGGGCACGGGCCTGGCCGGTCACTCCGACGCGGACGTCGTCGCCCACGCCGCCTGCAACGCGCTCTTCTCCGCGGCTGGCCTCGGCGACCTCGGCCAGCACTTCGGCACCGGCCGCCCCGAGTGGTCGGGTGCATCGGGCGTCACCTTGTTGACGGAGGCGGCCCGGATCGTGCGCGAGGCGGGCTTCCGGATCGGCAACATCGCCGTACAGGTGGTGGGTCCGCGCCCGAAGATCGGCAAGCGCAGGGACGAGGCGCAGAAGATCCTGTCGGAGGCGGCGGGCGCCCCGGTGTCGGTGTCGGGGGCGACCACCGACGGACTCGGCTTCCCCGGTCGCGGCGAGGGTCTGATGGCGGTGGCGACGGCCCTGGTCGTAAGGCAAGGGTGACAATCGGCCGTAAGGCAAGGGTGACAAAAGGACTGCTCCACGCACCCCCTTCGGCCCACTACCCTAGGTGCCGTGACTATTCGCCTGTACGACACCAGCGCCCGGCAGATCCGTGACTTCGCCCCGCTCACGCCGGGCTGCGTCTCGATCTACCTCTGTGGCGCCACCGTGCAGGCGGCCCCGCACATCGGCCACATCCGCTCCGGCCTGAACTTCGACATCATGCGCCGCTGGTTCGAGTACCGCGGCTACGACGTCACGTTCGTCCGCAACGTCACCGACATCGACGACAAGATCATCGCCAAGGCCGCCGAGCAGAAGCGCCCCTGGTGGTCGATCGGGTACGAGAACGAGCGCGCGTTCAACGACGGCTACACCGCCCTCGGCTGCCTCCCGCCCACCTACGAGCCGCGTGCCACCGGGCACGTGACCGAGATGGTCGAGATGATGCAGGGCCTCATCGAGCGCGGCCACGCCTACGAGTCCGACGGCAACGTCTACTTCGACGTGCGCTCCTTCCCGGGCTACCTGGAGCTGTCGCGGCAGGAGCTGGACAACCTGCTCCAGCCGTCCGGCGACGGCGAGACCGGCAAGCGGGATCCGCGTGACTTCGCCCTGTGGAAGTCCGCCAAGCCGGGCGAGCCGACCTGGTCGACGCCCTGGGGCCCCGGCCGCCCCGGCTGGCACCTGGAGTGCTCGGCGATGGCCCACAAGTACCTGGGCACCGCCTTCGACATCCACGGCGGCGGCCTCGACCTCATCTTCCCGCACCACGAGAACGAGATCGCCCAGGCCAAGGCCTACGGCGACGACTTCGCCCAGTACTGGGTGCACAACGCCTGGGTCACCATGGCCGGCGACAAGATGTCCAAGTCGCTGGGCAACTCGGTGCTCGTCTCCGAGATGGTCAAGGAGTGGCGGCCGATCGTGCTGCGCTACTACCTCGGCACCCCGCACTACCGCTCGATGATCGAGTACAGCCAGGACGCCCTGCGCGAGGCCGAGTCGGCGTTCGCGCGGATCGAGGGGTTCGTGCAGCGCGTCACCGAGCTGACCGGGAAGGCCGTGGAGCCGGCGGCCGAGGTGCCGCCCGCCTTCGCCGAGGCCATGGACGACGACCTGGGCGTCCCGCAGGCCCTCGCCGTCGTGCACACCACCGTCCGGCAGGGCAACAGCGCCCTCGCGGCGGACGACAAGGACGCCGCGGTGGCCCGCCTCGCCGAGGTACGCGCCATGCTCGGCGTCCTCGGCCTCGACCCGCTCGACCCGCACTGGGCCGGCGACGAGAGTCGCGGCGAAGACCTGCACGGCGTGGTCGACAGCCTCGTACGCCTGGTCCTCGACCAGCGGGAGGCGGCCCGCGCCCGCAAGGACTGGGCCACCGCGGACGCCATCCGCGACCAGCTCGGCCAGTCGGGGCTGACCATCGAGGACGGTCCGCAGGGGCCGCGCTGGACACTGGGTGCCCGCTAGCCCCTTTTCTTGATCGATTGTGCCGCCCGGCCCTCCGGGCGGCACACTGCATAGACGCACGCATGTTTCACCGACGCAGAACAGGTAGGTCATGGCAGCCAACAACCGCCGCATGTCCGGCAAGAAGGGCGCGCAGGTCGGCAGTGGCGGCCAGCGGCGCAGGGGTCTCGAGGGCAAGGGCCCGACCCCGCCCGCCGAGGCGCGCAAGGGCCACAAGAAGAACCGAATCGCCAACGCCAAGTCGAAGCAGGCCGTACGCCGTCCCGTGGCACGCGGCCGCGGCGGCAGGGGCACCTCGGAGATGGTCGTCGGCCGTAACCCCGTCGTCGAGGCGCTGCGCGAGGGCGTGCCCGCGGTGACGCTCTACGTCCAGCAGTTCATCGACAACGACGAGCGGGTGCGCGAGGCGCTCCAACTCGTCGCCGACCGGGGCGGCGTCCACCTCATGGAGGCCCCCCGCCCCGAGCTCGACCGGATGACCAACGGACTCAACCACCAGGGCCTGGTCCTGCAGGTCCCGCCGTACGAGTACGCGCATGCCGAGGACCTCGCGAGCGCCGCCTACGACGAGGGACAGGACCCCCTGATCGTCGCCCTCGACGGCGTGACGGACCCGCGCAACCTCGGTGCCGCCGTCCGCTCCGTCTCGGCCTTCGGCGGCCACGGCGTCCTCGTACCCGAGCGGCGCGCGGCCGGCATGACCGCCGGCGCGTGGAAGTCGTCCGCCGGTACGGCCGCCCGCACCCCCGTCGCCCGCTGCACCAACCTGACGCGCGCCCTGGAGGCGTACAAGAAGGCCGGCATCGCGGTCGTCGGTCTCGCCGCCGACGGTGAGCACGAGGTCGGTGACCTGGAAGCCCTCGGCGGCCCTGTCGTCATCGTCGTCGGCAGCGAGGGCAAGGGCCTGTCCCGCCTGGTCGGCGAGACGTGCGACTACCGGGTGCGGATCCCGATGCCCGGTGGTGCCGAGTCGCTGAACGCGGGTGTGGCGGCGGGGATCGTGCTGTACGAGGCGGCTCGACGACGCGCCTGAACGACTGTTCGGCGCGGTCACCCACACGGGGTGTTCCTGGCGTACGGGGCAAGCTTGACGGGGTCCGGACAGATCCGGCGAGTCAAAGCAGTGTCCTAACCACACGTCACTCGGTTAGATGAGTGTGGACACCAGAACACCCCGCACACCCACGGGCGGCTCGTCGGGATTCGATACCGGGCTCGATGACGCTCCCGCGCTGAGCATGGTGAAGGTGCCGAGCGATCCGGCGCAGATCATCGTCAACCACGCCAGCTTCCGCGTCCAGTTGGGCGCGTCGACGCGGCGCACCGCCCAATCCCAGCGCATCGCACGGCACTTGAGCGCCGCCGAGGAAACCGCGCGCATCGCCGCCGTCGGTGCCACGGCGGTCAGAGCCGGCGCGGCCCCCGCCCCGGCGCGCCGACGGCCCGTCGTGTGGAGCGGCAAGTCCGCCCCCGACGACACCGGCGCCCACCGCCTGCTGCAGGCCGTGCGGGGCGGTAGCGTCGGCCATGCCGAGCCGCCCGCCGCCGACGCCGGAGCCACCCAGGTCATCCCCCGCATCGACGTCGACCACGGCCACCGGGTCGACTACGACGGCGAGTTGGCCCAGACCGCGGAGACCCCGGTCATCGGCGCCCAGCGCACACCCGGCGACGACGGCACCCGACTCCTGCCCCACATGCGCACCGTTGGCAGCGCGTACGACGAACCCGTTTACGAGGACGAGAAGTTCGACGACGGCTTCGACGGGGCCGACGCCGACCGCGCCACCAGGCGACAGAACGACGAGGCCGCCCGGCACGCGTACTACCCGGGCCGCCGGATGAACCTCGGCGTCGTTTTCCTCCCGCTCCGGATCTTCCTCGGCTTCATCACCATCTACGCCGGCATGGGCAAGCTCTGCGACCCCGTCTACTTCGACGGCGGCAAGCGCGGCTCCATGGTCAAGTGGCTCAACACCCTGCACCCCTGGGAAGTGGCCGAACCACTACGCCAGTTCGCCCTCCAGCACCCCGTCGGCGCCGGCCTCGTCATCGCCTTCTTCCAGGTCATCGTGGGCGTCCTCACGATCCTGGGCTGCTGGCAGCGCGTCGCCGCGATCGTCGGCGCCGGCCTCTCCGCCGCACTCCTGGTCACCGTCAGCTGGAAGAGCGTCCCCGCCTACGACACCCCCGACATCATCTACCTCGCCGCCTGGTCCCCGCTGATCATCGCCGGCGCCCCCGTCTACTCCATCGACGGCCGCCTCGCGGGTAGCGCCTGGCGCCGCCTCGGACCCCGCTCGGACATCTGGGAGCTGCGCCGCTACGTCCTGCGCCGCGGCGCCCTGATCACGGCCATCGTCACCGGCCTCACCCTCCTGATCGGCTCCGTCCTCGGCGGTGCCGTCCGGGACGCCGACCGGGTGATCGTCCCCGGCCCCGGCGAGGCCCCGCGCAACGAACTGCCCGGCTCCCCCCTCCCGCAGGACTCCGCCAAGGCCCGCAAGAAGAAGCCGTCGGCGTCCACCGCGCCCAGCCAGGGCGCCACGAACGGCCCGTCCGCAAACCCGTCCGCGGCCCCCGGCGCCACCCACGACACCGGCGTCACCACCGGCGGCTCGCCCAGCCAGACCCAGGGCACCACGGGCCAGACCTCGCCCCGGCAGTCCTCCCCGGCTCAGCAGGCCCCCAGCACCACATCCGGTCCGACCGGGGGCGCGAGCACCTCCGGCGGTTCAACAGGCGGCTCCGGCACCGGAGGCTCCTCCTCGGGCGAACCGGGCCTGGTGGGCGGCCTGTTGGGGTAGGCGGGCCGGTGGGCGACGTACTGGGCGACCCCACCGGCTGAGAGACCTGCGCCCACGAAAAGGTCCCGCACCCATGGAGGTGCGGGACCTTTCCCACACAAATCGGATTCTCTCGTTCACCGGATCATTCTGCGCGGGCTCAACCCGGAGCGCTGGGCACAGATCCTCGGTCGGACCGGCAGGGCGGTCGGGGGAGGAACTCTGCCCTTGCTCCAGATTGCCCCGCGGGTGGGCGTACTGCTTCTTCTGCGACTGCGGGCAGGAACTGCCGTGCGCCGTCCGTCAGTTGCAGAAGATGAGGATGGGCAGCAGGCCGTTCCCGCACTGGAAGTGCTCGCCGTCCCCGTCCCCGCCGCCGTGGCCCTTGGCCGGGGCGGCCTTGGTCACGACGTGCGTGGCGGGCGTCGCGGCCACGGCGGATGTGGCAGTTGCCATCCCCGCCGCGCACACGATGCCCACGGCGGCAGTAACCGCGAATACTCGCGGAATCCGGGAAACGGTCTTCTTGGAGAGAGGTGTTGTGTTCATGCACTCACCATGCACACCCGCACGATCAACTGCTCGCCGAGCGCATCCGAGCGGGTGATCCACCCTCGAAGGGCCGGCCGAACAGCATCCGCTTCGAGAGACGCGGCGGCCCCGGCCCGGCTGCGAGACTCAGCACATCGCTCATCCAGGCTTCACTTTTACTGACGACCCGTCAGGTAAGCGGTGGGCTGTTTCGGCCTGTTGAGCCGGGCCAGGGCCTGGAGCTGCCGCGTCGGACCCCCTGCCCAAAGAACTGCTGCGGCTCCGAGAGGCCAAACGCTGCTACGGCAGCGCAGGCGGAACGGCCGAGCCGGGCCGGCTTGATCTGTGACCAAGGCGGCGTGCCCGTGCGGCAGTTGACTTCCTCATGCGCTGTCTCGCAGGTTGCGTTGCGCGGGGTGTATGCACGTACTTGCGGGGTAGGCCGGGCAGTTGACCTTGGGGCGGAGGTGCCGAGAGTGCCGGCGGACTCGGGCCGGTGGCGAGCCTGTTCGGCTGAGTCGGTCTCTCTCAGGGCGACGCCGGTGGGCCGAGTGCGGTCGGACGAGGCGCAGTTGGGCGCAGACGGCGAGGATGAGCCAGGTCCATCGGTCGGCTGCCGTGGCGGCGCGGATCTTCGAGAAGGCCCGGCCTAGGGTCTGCTGCAACAGGCGGAAGGAGTCCTCCATGCCGAAGCGTCACAGGTAGGCCTGCCAGAGACGGTCGGTCTCTGCCGCGGTGGCCTCGATGCCTGACCACCACAGCCCAACCGGCCTCGGCATCGCTCCGCCGGGCAGGCGCACGCTGTCCAGGCGGCAGCCCGACGGCCGGCGTCACCGACCGAGAGCTGCCAGTTCCTTCGCCGCCTCGGTCAGATCCTTCGCCGTGTCGATGGCCCGCCAGTACGCCCCCTGCGGAATCGGGAAGCCGGCCAGCCGCAGCTCACGGGCGAGCGTGGGGAACGTCGTCCGCTCATGATCCCCCCGCTCCGGCAGCAGCTCGGCGAACGCGGGCGAGAAGACGTACACACCGGCATTGATCTCGAACGTCGACGGCGGTGCCTCTATGAAGTCCGTGATGTGCCCGAACCCGTCGGTCTGCACGGCCCCCCACGGAATCCGCGGCCGCGCCAGCGCCAGCGTCGCGACCGCGTCCCGCTCCGTGTGGAAGTCCGCCATGTCCCGCAGCGAGAAACGCGTCCAGATGTCACCGTTCGTCGCGTACCACGCCCGGTCCGGGTGCGGCAGACGCGCCGCCGCGTACTTCAGACCGCCACCCCGGCCGAGCGGCTCCGTCTCGATGACCGTCTGGACGCGCAACGGGAGATCGGCCGTCCTCAGCCAGTCCTGGAGCACCTCGGCGAGATGCCCGCAGCTGACCACCACGTCCGTCACGCCCTCCTCGGCGAGCCAGACAAGCTGATGGCCGATGATCGGGGTCCCCGTACCGGGGATCTCGACCATCGGCTTGGGCCGGTCGTCGGTGTAGGGACGCAGCCGGGAACCCTGGCCGCCGGCCAGAATCACGGCCTGAGTGGGACGGGACGCGGCGTTCGGATCGGTCATGACCGGAACTGTACGGCGCGCCCCTCACCCGACCTCCGTCGGCATCCCCTCTCTCGGCGGTCAGCTGTGCGCCGCCGCCACACCCGTCGCGAAGGACGTGTCGCAGACGGGGCGGGCATACGACTGCGCGCGCGTGGGCCCGTACACACGGACCGCGGCGCGGCCCAGGGCCCTCGCGATGGAGACACAGTGTCTGGCGAGCGACGGGCGCTCGTTCACGGCCTCCTGGAGGTGCGTGAGGGCGATGCCCGGGTTCTTCTCCTGGAGCTCGGTCAGAAGATGGTCACGCAGAGCGTCCTGCGGGGCCATGGGGGCGCTGCGCGGCTTGCTGTCCGAGACCGTCGCGTCCGACGCGGTGAGCACCGAGGAGCTCGAGGGATCCCCCGACCAGTTGACTCGGGTGACCGCGAGGGTCCCGGAGAGCACCAGGACGACGGGCAGGACAAGGGCGAGGGAGCGGCCGATACGGCGGGCGGGGCCCCGGCCGCGTCGCGTCTGTTGGTAAGTGGAGTGCTTCACGCGTGTGAGGGTAGCGTGTGGTAATGATTTGGCGACATTCAGTCACCGGTTCGGGGGACGAGATGGGGCCGATTTCCGGGTAGGGGTTGACGCACACTGCTCGAAATGACCGGTGTGCCGGGGTATTTGTCGACACCCTCCAGGCACCCTCCAAGCGCGAGAAGGGCCCCGCAGACGCTCTGCGGGGCCCTTCTCGTCAACCTGGGTGATGTGGTGCTGTGCGTCCTCAGTCGGTGAGGCGCTCGCCCGTGGAGGTCGAGAACACGTGGGTCTCGCCCGGACGCGGCACGACGTGCAGCGTGGCACCCTTCTCCGGAACCGCGCGGCCGCTCACGCGGACGACCAGGTCCTTCAGCTCGCCGTCGACCTTGGCGGAACCGTAGACGTAACCGTCGGCGCCGAGCTCCTCGACCACGTTCACGGAGACCGCGAGACCGGCCGGAGCGTCCTCGGTGTCCTTGGACAGGGCGCTCGCGGCGGCGCCGTTGTGCTCGACGATGTCGAAGTGCTCGGGGCGGACACCGACGGTGACAGTGGTGTCACCCTTGTCGGAGGCGGCCTTGAGAGCCTCGCGGTTGACGGGCACCACGCTGTTGCCGAACTTCACACCGCCGTCGGTGATCGGGACCTCGACCAGGTTCATCGCCGGGGAGCCGATGAAGCCGGCGACGAACAGGTTCGCCGGGCGGTCGTACATGTTGCGCGGCGAGTCGACCTGCTGGAGCAGACCGTCCTTCAGCACGGCCACACGGTCACCCATCGTCATGGCCTCGACCTGGTCGTGGGTGACGTAGACGGTGGTGATGCCGAGACGGCGCTGGAGCGACGCGATCTGCGTACGCGTCGACACACGGAGCTTGGCGTCCAGGTTGGACAGCGGCTCGTCCATGAGGAAGACCTGCGGCTCACGCACGATGGCGCGACCCATCGCCACACGCTGGCGCTGACCACCGGAGAGGGCCTTCGGCTTGCGGTCCAGGTACTCGGTCAGGTCGAGGATCTTCGCCGCCTCCTCGACCTTCTGCCGGATCTCCGCCTTGTTGATGCCGGCGATCTTGAGCGCGAAGCCCATGTTGTCGGCGACCGTCATGTGCGGGTACAGCGCGTAGTTCTGGAACACCATGGCGATGTCCCGGTCCTTCGGCGGCAGGTGCGTCACGTCGCGGTCACCGATGCGGATGGCACCGCCGTTGACGTCCTCGAGCCCCGCCAGCATGCGGAGCGAGGTGGACTTGCCACAGCCGGACGGGCCGACCAGGACGAGGAACTCGCCGTCCTCGATGTGGATGTCGAGACCGTCGACGGCGGGCTTCGTGGAACCCGGGTAAATGCGGGTCGCCTTGTCGAACGAAACAGTGGCCATGGCTCAGAGGCCCCCTTCTACCGGCAGGAACGTGCCGGACGATCCGTTGTAGGAAGGTGGTGGTGTAGTCCACACGAGTGGACTGGGTCAGGACGGTACCTGGCGTTCACGCTTATGTCAGTACCTGGCGGACTGTGAACTTCGCGGAAATTTTCGACGGGCCCCTACAGCGACCTGGGTACACTGCTCGGGCGCACCCCCGCGGAAGCGGTGCACGCCTCCTTAGCTCAGATGGCCAGAGCAACGCACTTGTAATGCGTAGGTCGTCGGTTCGAATCCGACAGGGGGCTCTGTCGAAGCCCAGGTCAGATCACTTCTGACCTGGGCTTTCGCTGTGTGTGGGGGGAGTCGTCGCCGGGAGTTCCACCGTGATGCGCAGGCCGCCCTCGGGGTGTGGGGTGAGGATGAGGGTGCCGTCGTGGGCCTGGGTGATCGTTTTGACGATGGCCAGGCCGAGGCCGACGCCCGCGTGGTCGGTGCGGATGCGTTCGGTGCCGCGCTGGAAGGGTTCGGTGAGGGTCGGGACCAGGGCCGGGGGGAGGGGCTCGCCGGTGTTCTCGACCGTGAGGACGACCGTCGTGGGGCGGACGCCGGTGGTGACCCGGACCGTACCCTGCTCGGGCAGGTTGTGGACGATCGCGTTGTGGACGAGGTTCGTGGCCAGTTGGAGGAGGAGCGCCTGGGAGCCGGTCGTCGGGGCGATGTCGCCGCGGGTCTCGATGGTGACGCCGTGCTTCTCCGCGAGGGGCAGGAGGGTTTCGGTGGCTTCCTCCGCCATGAGGGACAGGTCGACGGGTTCTCGGGTGAAGGTCCGCTGCTCGGTGCGGCTGACCAGGAGGAGTGCCTCGGTGAGGTCGATCGCCCGGGTGTTGACGGTGTGGAGGCGGTCGAGGAGTTCGGCGGTGTCCTGGCCGGGGTCGGTGCGGGCCACGTCGATGAGCGCCTTGGAGATGGCGAGCGGGGTGCGCAGTTCGTGAGAGGCGTTGGCGGCGAATCTGCGCTGTTCGGCGACGTGGGCTTCGAGGCGGGCGAGCATCGCGTCGAAGGCGTCGGCGAGTTCGCGGAATTCGTCCTTGCGGCCCGGTAGCCGGATGCGGTGGGAGAGGGAGCCGGTTGTGGCGGTGCGGGTGGCGTCCGTGATGCGGGTGAGGGGGGCGAGCATGCGGCCGGCGAGGATCCAGCCGCCCATGAGGCCGAACACCAGCACGAAGGCGAGTACGGCGGCTGCTCTCGGGGCGAACACCTGTAGGAGGGCGGACCGGACGGGGAAGACGCCGCCCGTGGGGCTGTCGTCGGGGTCGTAGAGCATCGCGCGGTTGGGGACGTAGCGCAGGAGGAAGACCCAGACGGCCGCGAGCAGCAGGATGCCGGCGAACATGAGGAACCCGGCGTAGCTGAGGGTGAGTTTGAGGCGAACGCTGAGACCGGGTGCCCTATCCATGTCCGCCTTCTTCGTGTGCGTCGTCCGCTTCGGTGGCGATGCGGTATCCGACGCCGGGGACGGTGGTGATGATCCAGGGTTCGCCGAGGCGTTTGCGCAGGGCGGAGACGGTGATGCGTACGGCGTTGGTGAACGGGTCGGCGTTCTCGTCCCAGGCGCGTTCCAGGAGTTCCTCGGCGCTGATGACTCCGCCCTCGGCGGCGACGAGGACCTCCAGTACGGCGAACTGCTTTCTGGTGAGGGCGACGTAGCGGCCGTCGCGGTGGACCTCTCTGCGGAACGGGTCGAGGCGTAGGCCGGCGATCTCGCGGACGGGGGGTCTGCTGTGGGCGCGTCTGCGGTCGAGTGCCCTGAGCCGGAGGGCGAGTTCCTGGAGTTCGAAGGGTTTCGTGAGGTAGTCGTCGGCGCCGATCCCGAAGCCGGTGGCCTTGTCGTCGAGGCGGTCGGCGGCGGTGAGCATGAGGATCGGCATGCCGCTGCCGGAGGCGATGATGCGTTCGGCGATTTCGTCGCCGGTGGGTCCGGGGATGTCGCGGTCGAGGACGGCGATGTCGTAGGTGTTGATGCTCAGGAGTTCGAGGGCGGTGCCGCCGTCGCCCGCGATGTCGGCCGCGATCGCTTCCAGGCGCAGGCCGTCGCGGATGGCTTCCGCCATGTAGAGCTCGTCCTCGACGATCAGCACGCGCATGTCTTCGATGCTACGAGTGGGCGCGTATCGCGGGCGTATCGAAAACCGCATACGTGGCGGCAACATCGCGCTGTCTTCACTGGGGGCGGATGTGTGCCGACCCCACTCAGGACGCGAGGACGATGTGGTGAGCAAGACAGTGACCGGCGGTGAGCGAGACCGAACTCCAGACCGGACTCGAGACCGGACTCGGGACTCGGCGGATGCCGGGCAGGAGGGGCGCGTCCGCCGGATCGTCCGTGCCGGCTTCCGCCCCGGTCTCTGGAGGCGCGGCCCGGTGCTCGTCGCGTCGGCGTTGTTGCTCAGTCTGCTCATGCTGCTGCACGCGGAGATCACGGACTACGGCGGTCTCGGCAGTCTGGTGGAGACTTTCCTGCCGTGGTTCGGCCTGTTGGTGCCGGTGCTGCTGGCGGGGGCGTTGTGGCGTCGGTCCGTGTCCGCGGTGGTCGCGTTGCTGTTGCCGGTCACGGTGTGGCTGAGCCTTTTCGGGGGGTTGCTCGGTGACAGGTCCCAGTCGGGCGGTGATCTCGTCGTGGTCGGTCACAACGTCGGCGCCGGCAACTCCGACCCGGTGGGCACGGCTCGGGACCTGGCGGCCTCCGGGGCGGACGTGCTGGGGCTGGAGGAGATCACCCCGCAGGCGGTGCCGGTGTACGAGAGGGCTCTGGCGAGGGCGTATCCGTACCACGTGGTGCTGGGCACGGTGGGGCTGTGGAGCAGGCCGCCGTTGTCGGACGTCCGGGCGGTCGACACCGCGATGGACGCCGGGCCGCTGGGCGCAGCCAAGTCGGATGCCGAGAAGCTGCCCTCCAACCGGGCGTTGCGTGCCACGGTGGTCACGGACCGGGGTTCGCTGGCGGTGTACGTGGCTCACCTGGGGTCCGTGCGGGTGATGCCCAGGGCCGGGTTCTGGACGGACAGCCGGGACCGTAACGCGAAGGCGCTCGCCCGGGCCGTCGCCGCCGAGCCGAACGGGCGGGTGGTGTTGCTCGGCGACCTGAACGGCACCATGGACGACCGCGCCTTCGCCGGCCTCACCTCGCGGCTGCGTTCGGTCCAGGACGAGGCCGGGGACGGGTTCGGTTTCACCTGGCCGGCGAAGTTCCCGGTGGCGCGGATCGACCAGATCCTGGTGCGTGGGGTGGAGCCGACGAGTTCCTGGGTACTGCCGGCGACCGGCAGCGACCATCGCCCGGTGGGGGCGGCGATCAGCTGGTGAACTCGGCGGTGCCGAAGCCCTTCAGCGGGTGGAGATGCCGGAGGCCTTGGTGAGGGCCTCGTCGGTCAGGCGGTAGACCGTCCATTCGTCCTGGGGGCGGGCGCCGAGGGATTCGTAGAAGTCGATCGCGGGGGTGTTCCAGTTGAGGACGGACCATTCGAGGCGCTGGTAGCCGCGCTCGACGCAGATGCGGGCGAGTTGGGTGAGGAGGGCCTTGCCGTGGCCGGCGCCGCGGGCGGTGGGGCGGACGTAGAGGTCCTCCAGGTAGATGCCGTGGACTCCGCGCCAGGTGGAGAAGTTGAGGAACCAGATCGCGTAGCCGACCACCGTGTCCGTGGTGTCGGTCGCGACGTGGGCGTAGGCGGCGGGGCGGGGGCCGAAGAGGGCTTCGTGGAGTTGTGCCTCGGTCGCCTTCGCCTCGTCCAACGCCTTTTCGTAGTCGGCGAGTTCGCGGATCAGGGTGTGGATCGCGGGGATGTCGGCGGGGGTGGCGGGGCGGATCACGGCTGTCGGCTCCGGTGGGTGCGCAGGCGGTGGGCGATGTGGAGTTGGCGGGGTTCGAGGGGGCGGCCGTCCTCGATGTCCCAGAGGGCGTTCTGGAGGAGCCGTCCCAGGGTCCAGGCACGCGCGCGTGCGCGGTCCAGGCCGAGGATGTCGGTCATGGCGTCGAAGCGCCAGGTGATCTCGTCGGCGTCGAAGCGGTTGTCGAGGGCGGGCCAGAGTTCGAACCCGGGGTCGCCGGCGAGGGGTTTGGGGTCGATGGCGAGCCAGGGGGCGCGGTCCGCGCCGAGGACGTTCTCGTCGTGCAGGTCCCAGTGCAGGAGCCGGTCGCCGGGTTCGTCCATGACCTCGCGTACGGCGGCCGCGCAGTCGGCGACGGTACGGCGGATCTGGGGGTCGGGGATGCGCTTGAGGGCCTCGGGGGTCCGGTCGAGCATGGCGGGCGCGATGTCGGCGAGCCGGCGCATCCCGGCGGGAGCGGGTCCCGCGGTCAGGTGGGCCAGCAGACCGGCGATGACGAGGACCGCGTCCCGTGTGCCGGGCAGGGTGGACAGCATGCGGGCGGAGTCGAGGCGCTCCAGGAGCATGGTGTGGGTGACCGGGTCGTGGTCGAGGAGGCGGACCGCCCCGTCGCCGTCCCACCGGCGCAGGGCGACGGGTTCGCCGGCGCTCTCCTCGTCGAGGAGCTGGAGCTTGAGGACGGCCGGGGTGCCGTCGCTCCGGCGGACGACCGGCAGGACCAGGGCGGTGACACCGTGCATCGGGGAGCCGTCCGGTCTCAGGTCCCAGCGCTCCAGGAAGTCCTCGGTGAGCGTCGGCAGTCCGGCGATGAACTCCCGGCCCCGGTCGCCGTGGTAAAGCTCCTGTGTCGCGGCCAGTTCCTCCGGGATGTCGATCACGTGCCGGACCCTACCGGCGTGCGTGAATCGACTCATGCGAATTAACCGGGGTGTCCCCAGGGTGTGGGCGTATGTCCGCAGCGCCCCCGGCACCTATGTGTGGCTGGCGGTCCTCTTCGTGACGACGGTGGCGTTGCACCACATGTCGCCGGAGTTCGAGGAGGAGTTCCTGCGGCAGCGCTCGACCAACATCCATGAGCTGTCGAGCAATCCGGTGCGGGTGCTGGTCTCCAGCGCGATGTGGATCGACGGCGGGCACTGGCTGCCGTACGTGGTCCTGTACTCGGTCTTCCACGCGCCGGCGGAGCGGTGGCTGGGGACCGCGCGCTGGCTGGCGGTGTGCGCGGCGGCGCACGTACTGGCCACGCTGATCAGCGAGGGGGCGCTGCTGTGGGGCGTCCGGCACGCGATGGCGCCCGCGTCCGCGGTCAACACCCTGGACATCGGGGTGAGTTACGCGCTGGCCGGGGTGATCGCCGTGCTCGTGTACCGGATTCCGGCGCCCTGGCGGTACGTCTACGGGTTCGCGGTTCTCGTCGTGTACGCGGTGCCTTTGGTGACCGGGCGGACCTTCACCGACCTCGGGCACTTCACCTCGGCGCTGATCGGGTTCGGGTGTTATCCGCTGGTCAGGGGGCGGGAAAGAGTACGGATTCCGAAGGAGACAGCGGGCGCGTCGGCGGGCTAACGTCCCAGGCCATGAGCAGCAGGGTCGTGAACGGCGGCATCTCCTTCTGGTACGCGGACGACGGCTTCCCCGAGGCGCGGGAGCCGCTCGGCGGTGACGCGTCGGCGGACGTCGTGATCGTGGGCGGCGGCTACACGGGGCTGTGGACGGCGTACTACCTGAAGAAGGCCGTGCCCTTCCTGCGGATCACCGTCCTGGAGCAGAAGTTCTGCGGCTACGGTGCCTCCGGGCGCAACGGCGGCTGGCTGTACAACGGCGTCGCGGGCCGCGACCGGTACGCGAAGCTGCACGGCCACGAGGCCGCCGTACGCCTCCAGAAGGCCATGAACGACACCGTCGACGAGGTCGCCCGGGCCGTCGGCGAGGAGGGGTTCGACGCCGGGCTCCACAAGGGCGGCGTCCTCGAAGTCGCCCGTACGCCCGCGCAGTTGGCGCGCCTGAGGGCCTTTCACGAGCAGGAGCTGTCGTACGGCGAGAAGGACCGTGAGCTGTACGGCGCCCGGGAGACGGCCGAGCGGATCCGGGTCGCGGACGCGGTCGGGTCGTCGTGGACGCCGCACGGGGCCCGGGTGCATCCGGTGAAGCTGGTGAAGGGGCTCGCGGCGGCCGTCGAGGCGCTGGGCGTGACGATCCACGAGCAGACGCCGGTGACGGAGATCCGGCCCAAGCACGCTCTCACGCCGTACGGCACCGTCCGCGCGCCCTATGTGCTGCGCTGCACCGAGGGCTTCACGGCCGCGCTGAAGGGGCAGAAGCGGACCTGGCTGCCGATGAACTCCTCGATGATCGCCACCGAGCCGCTGACCGACGAGCAGTGGGCGGTGATCGGCTGGGAGGGGCGCCAGACGCTGGGGGACATGGCACACGCCTACATGTACGCGCAGCGCACCGCCGACGGGCGGATCGCGCTGGGCGGGCGCGGGGTGCCGTACCGGTTCGGTTCGCGCACCGACAACGACGGGCGGACGCAGGCCGAGACGGTCGAGGCGCTGCGGGAGATCCTCGTCGGGTTCTTCCCGATGCTGGCCGGGACGCGGATCGAGCACGCCTGGTCGGGGGTGCTGGGCGTGCCGCGCGACTGGTGCGCGTCGGTGACGCTGGACCGTTCGACGGGCATCGGCTGGGCGGGCGGTTACGTCGGTTCGGGCGTCGCCACCGCCAACCTGGCCGCCCGGACCCTGCGGGACCTGGTCCAGCAGGACTCCGGGCAGGGCGGCCGGACCGAGCTCACCGAACTGCCGTGGGTCGGTCACAAGGTGCGCAGGTGGGAGCCGGAACCGCTGCGCTGGCTGGGCGTGCAGGGCATGTACGCCACGTATCGGACGGCGGACCGGCGGGAGCTCACCAGCCACAGCTCCGAGTCGTCCCGGCTGGCCCGGTGGGCTGACCGGGTCGCCGGGCGGCACTGATCCTCCGGGAGGCCGGGCTCAGGCGGCCGGCTCCGGGATCGCGGCGGTGGCGGGAGCCTCGTGTTTCGGTGGCTTCGCAGTCACCATCAGGCCCGCGATCAGGCCGGCCAGGAGCATGATGCCGGCGGCCCACCAGATGGCGACGGTGTAGCCGTGCACGACGCCCTCCCTGACGATCAGGGCCTTCTTCGACGGGTCGGTCAGGTGGGCGCTGACGTAGGCGGTGCTGCTGGTGGTGGCGATGGTGTTGAGCAGGGCCGTGCCGATCGAACCGCCGACCTGCTGCGAGGTGTTGACGGTCGCCGAGGTGACTCCGGAGTCCTGCGGGGCGACGCCCGCGGTGGCGGTGGAGAACACCGGCATGAAGGTGAGGCCCATACCGAGGCCCATGAGGAGCAGGGCGGGCAGGATCTCGGTGGCGTAGGAGCTGTTCACCGTCATCCGGGTGAGGATCATCATGCCGCTCGCGGCGAGGACCATGCCGGGGACCATGAGCATGCGGGGCGGGACGTGGTTCATCAGCCGGGCGGAGATCTGGGTGGAGCCGATGATGATCGCGGCGGTCATCGGCAGGAAGGCGAGCCCGGTCCGCACGGGGGAGTAGGCGAGCACGACCTGCAGGTAGTAGGTCATGAACAGGAACAGCCCGAACATGCCGATGACGGCGAGCCCCATGGTCAGGAAGCAGCCCGCGCGGTTGCGGTCCTTGACGATGTGCAGCGGGAGGAGGGGGAAGGCGGCCCGGGACTGCCACCACACGAAGGCCGCGAGGAGTACGACGCCCCCCGCGATCAGGGTCAGCACCAGGGGGTCGCTCCAGCCCCGGGGCTGGGCCTCGCTGAAGCCGTAGACGATCGCGACCAGGCCGCCGCAGCCCAGCAGCACACCGGGCACGTCGAGGCGGGCGCCCGTGTGGCCGGGGCGGTCGTGCAGCAGGACGAGGGCGCCGATGACGGCGGCGACGGCGATGGGCACGTTGACGTACAGGCACCAGCGCCAGTTCAGGTACTCGGTGAGCAGGCCGCCCACGATGAACCCGATCGCCGAACCCGAGCCGGCGAGGGCGCCGTAGATCCCGAAGGCCTTTCCGCGCTCCTTGGGGTCGGTGAACGTCGTGGTCAGCAGGGACAGCGCGGACGGGGCGAGGACGGCCGCGAACGCGCCCTGGAGGGCGCGGGCGGCGAAGAGCATGCCGGGGCCGGTGGCGGCGCCGCCGAGTGCGGAGGCGGCGGCGAAGCCGACCAGGCCGATCACGAAGGTGCGTTTGCGGCCCACCAGGTCGGCGATGCGGCCGCCGAGCAGGAGGAGACCGCCGAAGGCGAGCGTGTAGGCGGTGATCACCCATTGCCGGTTGCCGTCGGACATGCCCAGGTCCTGCTGTGCGGAAGGGAGCGCGATGTTCACGATGGTCGCGTCGAGGACGACCATCAGCTGCGCGAGGGCGATGACCACCAGGCCCCACCAGCGGCGGGGATCTTCACCTGCCCGGGTGGCGCCCACCTGGTCAGAAGACCATGAATCGGTACGAGTCGCATCTGGGGGTGTCATGGCTCCAGAACTACCTTTCCGGTTGTGCCGCGGGTCTCCAGCGCCCGGTGCGCGGCGGCCGCCTCGGCGAGCGGGAAACGCTGTACGGCAGGGGTGAGGCGGCCCGCGGCGGCTTCGGCGAGGGCGCGCAGTTCGAGGGTGCGGATGGGGTGGGGGCCGCCGGCCTTCTTGGCCATGACGGGCCCGAGGACCTGCTCGGAGACGCCCTCGACGAGGTACGGCTGTCCGTCCTTGACGCCCTCGCCGGACCAGCCGAAGACGAGGTGCTGCCCGTTACGGCCCAGCAGGCCGACGCACGCGCGGGCGACGTCTCCTCCCACCCCGTCGAAGACGACGGTGGCGGTGCGGTCGCCGAGGAAGGCGCGGACCTTCCCGGGCCATGAGGGGTCCTTGTAGTCGACTGCGAGGTCGGCACCGTTCTTTTCGGCGAGGCCGACCTTGTGCGGGCCGCCGGCCAGGGCGACGACCGTGGCCCCCGCGTTCTTCACGTACTGCACGAGCAGCGTGCCGATGCCTCCGGCCGCCGCCGGGATCACGGCCACGGAGTCCGGGCCGAGCTCGGCGAACTGGACGATCCCCATCGCCGTACGGCCGGTGCCGATCAGGGCGACGGCCTGGGCGAAGTCGAGGTTGTCGGGGATCTCGTGGACGCGGTCGACCTCGGTGACGGCGAGTTCGGCGTAGCCGCCGGGGGCGAAACCGAGGTGGGCGGCCACGCGCTTGCCGAGCCACAGTCCGGCGACCGAGTCGCCGAGGGACTCGACGACTCCGGCGACCTCGCGGCCGGGGACGGTGGGCAGTGCGGTCGGCCGGGGTGCCGGTCCCTGCTGCCCCTCGCGCAGGGCGGTGTCCAGGAGGTGGACGCCGGCGGCCCGTACGGCGATACGGACCTGGCCGGGGCCCGGTACCGGGTCCTCGGTCTGCTCGTAGGTCAGGTTCTCGGCGGGGCCGAAGGCGTGCAGGCGGATGGCGTGCATGAGGAGAACTCCCTGTGTCGTCAGGGGCCCCACTCTTTGACCTCAAGCTTGCTTGAGGTCAAGAGCGTTCCGGCCGAGTGCCAGCGATACGGCGGTGAGCGCGCTGGTGAAGGAGACCTCCGAGAGCACCCCGGGCGCCGCGACCTGGTCGCCCGCGAGATAGACGCCGTCCCCCCGGTCGACGGCGGGCCGGTCGCGCCAGCTGGTGCCGGGCAGGTCGACGGCTCCTGTCCGGCCGTTGGCGACGGACTCGCGCCGCCAGGTGACGCGCTCGCGCCAGCCGTCGAAGGCGAGGTCGAGCAGCTGTTCCGCGCGGGCGATCCCGTCGGCCCTGCTCTCGTGCGGGGCGATGGGGATCTGCCCCTGGAGGAGCTGTTCGCCCGCGGGGGCCAGGGTGCGGTCCTGGGCGGTGAACCGTTCGAGCCAGCCGGGAGAGTCGAGGTCGGAGACGGCGAAGGCGTCGCCGCGCCGGGTGCGCAGGGCGAGGTCGAGCAGGGTCGTACGGCCGCTCGGCCAGGTCAGCGAGTCGTCGCCGAGGAGTCGGCGGGCCGCGTCGAGGGAGGTGGCGACGACGACGGGGGTGTCGGTGGGCAGGGCGTCGACGCGGGACAGGGTCTCCATCCGGACGCCCAGGTTCCAGGCGCGGGCGGCCATCCGGTCGACGACTCCGGCCCAGCCGCCGCGCGGGTAGTGCGCCTCGGGCGGCAGCCTGGTGGCGCGCCGGAGCCGTTCCTGCACGAACGCGGCGGACAGGGCGCCCGGGTCGTGGTGGAAGAGGGCGACGGCGGAGTAGTGGGCGGCGGCGCGGGCGCCCTCTTCGCCGGCCTGTTCGGTGGCCCAGGACATGAAGTCCACGTCGATGGGCGCCTGTTGGGCGCTGTGGCGCAGCAGCTTGAGCATCGCGAAGGGCGGGGTGCGGCGCAGCGCGCCCTTGTGCCGCAGGCGCAGGCGGGCCGCCTCCAGGGGCGGTAGCGGGGCGAGCGGTCCGATGAGGTCGCGCTGCTGGAGCCAGGACCAGTGCGGGCCGCCGTTGTACAGGGTGTGCGGGCCGTCGTTCGTGCGGTACGGCCCCTCGGCGGTCCTGGCCCGGCCGCCGAGCGTGTGATGGGCCTCGTACACGGTGACCTTGGCGCCCGCCTCGGCGGCGGTGATCGCCGCGGTCAGCCCGGCGAGGCCGCCGCCGATGACGGTGATGCGGTGCATGGCTGGGGTCTCCCTCTGTTTTTCGGGGGTCGCTGGTCGCGTCTTCGTCGTGTCTGCGTCGCTTCTACGTCGTGTCTTCGTCGGTATGACTGATCGAGGGCACCGGAATGTGACATGGGAGCTGTCGGCGCAGGTCAGGGGGGTTGTCAGTGGTGGGGTGCAGGATGGGGGCATGGTGAGTCGTGGGACGGGTGCGGGCAGGGTGAAGGGGGCGCGGCGCCCCGAGGTGCGGTTGCCTCCGCTGGAGCCGCACGGGGGAGGGGAACTGGAGCCGGACGGGGACTACGACGGCCTGGCGTTCCTGGAGACGGACTTCGTGGGGCAGGACGGGGCGGGGGCCCGCTTCATGGACTGCGCGCTGAGAAGCTGCGCGCTGGACGAGACCCGGCTGCACCACGCCCGCTTCCTCGACTCGGTCCTCACCGGCATCCGGGGCGTGGGCACCGACCTCGCGGAGTCGACCCTGCGGGACGTCGAGCTGATCGACGCCCGCCTCGGCGGAGTGCAGCTGCACGGTGCGGCGCTGGAGCGGGTCGTGATCCGGGGCGGCAAGATCGACTATCTGAACCTGCGCACGGCCGTCCTGAAGGACGTCGTCTTCGAGAGCTGCGTCCTGGTGGAACCGGACTTCGGCGGCGCCCGCCTGGAGCGCGTGGAGTTCGTGGACTGCGCCCTCAAGGGCGCGGACCTCACGGCGGTGACCCTCAAGGACGTCGACCTGCGCGGCGCCGCGTCACTGGAGATCGCTCGCGGCATCGACCGCCTCGCCGGGGCGGTGATCACACCGTCCCAACTGCTCGATCTGGCACCGGTGTTGGCGGCGGAGGTGGGGATTCGGGTGGAGGGCTGACGGAAGGTGCCGGACCGGGCCCGCACGAGCTGTCCTGCTGAAGGGGTGCCCTACTCTCCTGCGGCCGCCGCGCGAGCCGTGACGGTGGTCGGCTGGTCGTGCGAAGCGGTTGGGCGGGTGCCGGGAGTCGCCGTAGGGTCGGTCGCCCTCAGGGCCTCCGGCCGGCTGGTTGGCTGGTCGTGGCGGGGCCGGTCGGACGGGTGCCGGGACTCGCCGCGGGGCGCGGTCGTCCGCGTGACCTTCGGTCGGCCGTCGCGTGAGGTCCGTCAGTCGTCCGCCAGTACCCGTCGCAGTGCCGCTCTCCCCGCCGTCCCCCAGGTCGGTTTGCCTCCGGGGAGGCCCTTCTCGCCGGCCTGGCCGATGCTGATCAGGCCGAAGGCGCTGCGGACCGCCCAGGCGCGGGCGCGCTGGAGCAGGGCCGGGTCATTGGTGCCGTAGGACGTGAAGAAGCGGGTCGCCGCGCCGTCCGGGAGGAGCAGCCAGGCGGCCGCGAGGTCTGTCGCCGGGTCTCCGGCGCACAGTTCGCCGAAGTCGATCACGCCCGCGAGCGTCCCGTCCGCCACGACGACGTTCGCGGGATGCAGGTCGCCGTGCAGCCACAGCGCGGGCTCCTGCCGGAGGGGAGCGGCGAGGCCCGCCTCCCACACCCGTCGGACGTCGTCGGCGGCGAACTCGCCGAGGTCCATCGTCCGCAGCGCGTTGTCGACCCCGGCCGCGTGCGCCGCGAGGGGCACACCCCGGTCGGGGTTCGCCGGTGCGTCGACGGGGGCCGGGCGGTGCAGGGCGCGCAGGAAATCCGCGAGGGCGTCGGCCGCGTGGTCGGCGCGGGTGACAGGGACGCGGTCGGCCGGGTCGCCGGGAACCCAGTCGGCCACCGTCCAGGGGGCGGGGAAGCGGGCGGACGGCCGGCCGAGCCGGACCGGCGTGGGCACGGGGAGCGGGAGCAACGGGGCGAGGGCGGGCAGCCAGCGGTGCTCCTTCACGAGGAGGTCCGGAGCCCGGGGCGTGCGAGGCACTCGTACCGCCAACTCCTCCCCGAGACGCCAGAGTTCGTTGTCCCAGCCGCGGGCCGCGTGAGCCAGGTCCAAGTCCGCAAGATCCGGGTGCTGCTCCCGCAGCAGGGACCGCAGCAGATCCTCGTCGACCGGGATGGCGGTGCTCTCCGTACTCACTTCTCCGCTCACCGCACTCTCGGGAATCGTGCCTGGAGCGTCCAGATCGCCGGGTTCTCGCCCAGGTCCTCGTGCAGGTCGACCAGGTCGGCGATCAGGTCGTGGAGGAAGTCGCGGGCCTCGCGGCGCAGGTCGGCGTGGGAGAAGGTGAGCGGCGGCTCCTCCACCGGCATCCAGTCGGCCTCGATGTCCACCCAGCCGAAGCGGCGCTCGAAGAGCATGCGGTCGGTGGACTCGGTGAAGTCGAGTTCCGCGTGCTGGGGGCGGGAGGCGCGGGAGCCCGCGGGGTCGCGGTCGAGGCGTTCCACGATGTCGCACAGCGCCCACGCGAAGTCGAGCACCGGCACCCATCCCCAGGCTGTGGACAGTTCCCGGTCCTCCTTGGTGTCCGCGAGATACACGTCCCCGCAGAACAGGTCGTGCCGCAGCGCGTGGACGTCAGCGCGGCGGTAGTCGGTCTGCGGGGGGTCCGGGAAGCGGTTGGAGAGGGCGTAGCCGATGTCGAGCACGTAGGCGATGGTGTCACGCGGGCCCTCATAGGATCACGGGCGTGCCCCGATCCGCCTCGCTCCTCCCCACGGCCCCGCTCCTCCCCACCGCCCTGCTCCTGGCGGCGGCCCTCGCGCTCACCGCGTGCGACGGCGGTGTGCACGGCACCCCCGGCGGCTCCGGCCTGCGCGACCCGTACTTCCCGAAGATGGGCAACGGCGGCTACGACGTCACCCACTACGCCCTCGACCTCGCCTACGACCCGGACGCGGACCGGCTCTCCGGCACCGCGACCCTCACCGCCCGCGCCACCCAGGACCTGACCGCCTTCGACCTGGACCTCGACGGCCTGGACGTGGAGAAGGTCACCGTCGACCGCGCCCCGGCCCGCTGGAACCGCACCGGCCAGGAGCTGACCGTACGCCCGCACGACGACCTCGACGAGGGCCGCGCCTTCCGTGTGACCGTCGCCTACTCCGGCACCCCGAAGACGATCACCGACCCGGACGGCTCCGAGGAGGGCTGGCTGCCCACCGAGGACGGCGCGGTGGCCCTCGGCGAACCGACCGGCTCGATGGCCTGGTTCCCCGGCAACCATCACCCCTCCGACAAGGCGTCCTACGACCTCACGATCACCGTGCCCAAGGGCCTCCAGGCCGTCTCCAACGGCGAGTTGACCGCGAGCAGCACCAGCGGCGGCCGTACGACATCCCACTGGCACACCGCCGAACCCATGGCGAGCTACCTCGCCACCCTCGCGATCGGCGACTACGACATCCACCGCTCCACGACCGCCGACGGCCTGCCCGTGTACACGGCCGTCGACCCGGCGGAGGCGGCCGCGAGCCGGAAGGTCCTGGCGCAGATCCCCGCGGTGATGAAGTGGGCGCAGGACACCTTCGGCCCGTACCCCTTCTCCTCCACCGGCGCGATCGTCGACCGCGAGGGCGACGCCGAGTACGCCTTGGAGACCCAGAACCGCCCCTTCTTCCCCGGCGCCCCCGACACCGCGACCCTCGTCCACGAACTCGCCCACCAGTGGTACGGCGACTCGGTCACGCCGAAGACCTGGCGGGACATGTGGCTCAACGAGGGCTTCGCGACCTACGCCGAGTGGCTGTGGGCCGAGGACCACGGCGGCGACAGCGCGCAGGACAGCTTCGACGCGCTGTACACACACGGCGAGGACGACTACGACGACCTCTGGGACTTCCCGCCCGGCAAGCCGTCGAGCGCCGCGCACCTCTCCGACAGCCCCGTCTACCAGCGCGGCGCGATGGTCCTCCACAAGATCCGGCAGCGACTCGGCGACACCGTCTTCCGCGCCCTCCTCCGCGACTGGCCCACCACCCACCGCCACGGCAACGCGGACACCGAGGACTTCACGTCGTACGTCGAAGACCTCGCCCCCGACAAGGACTTCGGCCCGATCTGGGAGGAGTGGCTGTACGGGGACGGGAAGCCGGAGCGGCCCTGAGGAAGGGCGGTCAGGCCCGCTCGCCCAGCGGCTTGCGCAACACCGTGCAGGGGCGGCCGAGTTGGCGGTCCGTCCGGTGGTCGACGACCTCGTAGCCGAGGGCGGTCCAGAAGGCGAGGGCGCGGGCGTTGCCGTCGAGGACGGCCAGGCGTACGGCGGTACGGCCCTCGGTGCGGAAGCGGTCCTCGACGAGGGCGGCCAGCCGGCGGCCGTAGCCCTGCCGGTGCACATCCGCGTCCACCATCAGCAGCCCGATCCACGGATCCGGGTCGGCGGGGTCCGGATGCTGCGCGAGCGTGATGGCCACCCCGACCAGCCGCCCCTCGCTGCGCGCCAGCAGCACCTCCGCGTCCGGATGCGCGAGCTCCTCGGCCAGCGCGGTCGCCACCTGCTCCGGCCGGATGTCGTCCGCGTCCGGGAAGTCACCGCTGAGCGCGAAGAACTCGTGGTTGGCGGCGTAGAGGGCGGTGAGCTCGGTCAGGAGGGGCGCCGGGATGTCGTGGTCGGGGGTGAGGGGGAGGGAGGTGAGGAGCATGCGGGGCAGAGTAGTTGAGGGTTTGCGGTCTCCGGCCGTACGTCGGCTGGGAGCGCGGTACGGGCGGCCTCTTCCGCTCCGAAGGCGTACTCGACGACCGGGTCCTCGTGCTCCAAGTTGTTCTTCGCTCGGGCATAGCGGCTGGACAGGTCGGGGCGGCGGGCGACTTCGATGTCCAGGGGCCCTGGGACGCCGGGAGCCCCCGGCCATGCGACCAGGGGCCTCCAGCACAGCGCAGCTGATGTCAGACGTTCACGCCGAAGTCCTGCGCGATGCCGACCAGGCCGGACGCGTAGCCCTGGCCCACCGCGCGGAACTTCCACTCCGCGCCGTTGCGGTACAGCTCGCCGAAGACCATCGCCGTCTCCGTGGCCGCGTCCTCGGAGAGGTCGTAGCGGGCGATCTCGGCGCCGCCGGCCTGGTTGACGATGCGGATGTAGGCGTTGCGGACCTGGCCGAAGTTCTGCGAGCGGTTCTCCGCGTCGTAGATCGAGACCGGGAAGACGATCTTGTCGATGTCGGCCGGGAGGCCGGCCAGGTTGACGTTGATCGCCTCGTCGTCGCCGGCGCCCTCGCCGGTGCGGTTGTCACCGGTGTGGACGATGGTCTGGTCCGGAGTCTGCTTGTTGTTGAAGAACACGAAGTGGCCGTCCGAGTAGACCTTGCCCTCCGTGTTAACCGCGATCGCGGAGGCGTCGAGGTCGAAGTCCGTGCCGGTGGTGGTGCGGACGTCCCAGCCGAGGCCCACGGTGACGGCGGTCAGGCCCGGAGCCTCCTTGGTGAGCGAGACGTTGCCACCCTTGGACAGGCTTACAGCCATTGTTGGGAGTCCCTTCCCTCGTTAAGTAACGGGCACGAAGCTACAGCTACCACTATGAACGCCGCGAGCGGTGTCGAAGGTTCCCCGCTTCTTTGCTTTCTTTACCCAAGCTCACTCCGGGGGCGGACAGGCGATATTCGGGTGACGTGGACCGGACAGAGCCGGGAACATGGACCCCATGTCCGGTCCTCACGTCATCCGCGGCTCCGTCTCCCTTCCGGAGGCCGAGCTCATGTGGCGTTTCTCGCGTTCCTCCGGCCCCGGTGGCCAGCACGTCAACACCAGTGACTCCCAGGTGGAGCTGCGTTTCGACCTGGCCCGCACCGAGTCCCTGCCCGACGTGTGGAAGGAGCGGGCACTGGCCAGGCTGGCCGGCCGGCTGGTCGACGGCGTCGTCACCGTCCGTTCCTCCGAGCACCGCTCGCAGTGGCGCAACCGCGAGACCGCGGCCGTACGCCTGGCGGCGCTGCTGGCGGAGGCCACGGCGCCGCCGCCGAAGCCGCGGCGGGCGACCCGGATTCCTCGTGGGATCAATGAGCGGCGGCTGCGGGAGAAGAAGCAGCGGTCGGACACCAAGCGAGGGCGGCAGGGGCGGGACTGGGGATAGCCCGGGCCGGCCTTCCCGCGGATCCGCGCGTGTCACATCTGCGCCGTCCCGTCCGTCAACTCAATGACGGCGGACGACGACGAGAGCGGTGACCCATGCGGGACGAGGACTTCCTGGCCGAGCGGTTCGAGGCGCACCGGGGGCAGCTGCGGGCGGTGGCGCACCGGATGCTCGGGTCGGTCGCCGAGGCCGAGGACGCGGTCCAGGAGGCCTGGGTGCGGATGAGTCGGTCGGACACCGCGCACGTCGACAACCTCGGAGGCTGGCTGACGACGGTCGTGGGGCGGGTCTGCCTCGACATGCTCCGCTCCCGCAGGTCCCGTGCCGAGCAGCCCCTCGAACCCGAGGCACCGGTCCCGGTCACCGTCCCGGGTCCCGAGCAGGACGCCCTCCTCGCCGACTCGGTCGGCAGCGCCCTCCTCGTCGTACTCGACACCCTCAGCCCCGCCGAACGGCTCGCCTTCGTCCTCCACGACCTCTTCGCCGTCCCGTACGACGAGATCGCCGATGTCATCGGCAAGTCCCCGGCCGCCACCCGCCAGCTCGCCAGCAGGGCCCGGCGCCGGGTGCGGGGCACGCGAAACGAGGGCGCCGACACCGACGCCGTCCCCACCGCCCGCCGGCGCGAACTGGTCGACGCCTTCCTCGCCGCCGCGCGCGACGGTGACTTCGACGGGCTGCTGGACGTCCTCGACCCGGATGTCGTGGTGCGCACGGAGGTCGGGGTGACGACGGGGGCCCTGGCCGTGGCCAAGGGGGCGGCCGGCTACGCGCGGCACATCGTCGGTGTCGCCGTACCGGCTCTGGTCGAGGGCCGCACCGGCATCGTGCTCCTGCGGGACGGCCGGGTGGAGCGGACGCTCGCGTTCACGTTCGTACACGACCGGATCGCCGTGATCGACATCACCACGGACCCGGCGCGGGCGGCTCAGGCGGACGTCACCCTGCTCTAGGCGAGGTCCAGGGCTCCCACCGTCTCTCCCTCGCTCAGTTCCCCGGTGCGGCGGAAGCCGAGCTTCAGGTAGAACTCCGCCGGGCCGTCGGGGCCCTCGTGCCAGGTGACGTACAACTCCTTCGTGCCCCGGCGGCGCAGCTCCGCGGCGACGGACTCGACGGCGAAACGGCCGTAGCCGCTGCCCTGGGCGTCGGCCGCGATGTTCAGCCGCCACAGGCCGGAGCGGCGCACGGTGCCGCCGTCGGCGCGCCAGTCGATGTCGAGGAAGGCCATGAGGAAGCCGACAGCGCGCTCGCCGTCGACGATCAGACGGGGCCAGGCGACGCCCGCGGGATGCACGTAGGCCTCGGCGAGGGACTGCATGACCGGGGAGACCGCGAATTCCTGCTCGGGGCGGACGCGTATGCCCGTGGCGGTTTCGAAAGCGCGGGTGTGATCTCTTCGAGGCGGGGTGCGAATGCCATCCGGGGACCTTAGGGCGAGTCAGCGGCGCGCGGCCACTGAATTCATCCCAACTGCCGGTACCTGCCGCGGAAATACGTGAGCGGGCCGCCGTCCGCGCTGGGTACGGCGGCCGTCAGGACGCGGCCGATCACCAGGGTGTGGTCGCCGGCCTCGACGCGCTGTTCGGTGCGGCACTCCAGGGTGGCGAGGGCGCCGCCCACCAGAGCGGCGCCGGTCGCGGAGCCGCGGACGTACGGGATGTCCTCGAACAGCAGCCGGTCGCTGATGCGGCCCTTCATGGCGAAGCGGCCGGCGATGTGCCGCTGGCTCTCGGACAGGACGGACACCGCCCACAGCGGCTGCTCGTCGAGCAGGTCGTCCATGCGGGAGCCGGTACGCAGGCTGACCAGCACCAGAGGCGGGTCCAGGGAGACCGACAGGAACGCCGTCGCCGTCATGCCGACGTCCTCGCCCCCCGGCCCCTCGGCGTCGAGCGGGGGCTCGAACGCGGTCACCAGGACCACGCCCGCGGCCAGCCGGGACATGGCGGCCCGGAACTCGTCGTTGCTCACCCCCACAGCATGCCCGGAAGCGGGCGGAGGGATCATCGGCGCGGTGGCGGGGAGAGTGTTCGACACGCCGGAAACGCTAATGTCCGGCCCGGGCCCACCGCATCGGGCCTTCGTCCGAGGCCGGACCTAGGTCTACCGGCGGAGATGCGCACAGCGCTCACAAACACCCAAAGTTTGCGTTCAGTAAACGCACAGGGAAAACGCAGAAGCTCCACTCAATTGTTCATCTTTCGCTGTGACTTGAGTCACAAGACGCGCTAATTGTTGACCCTGTGTACCGAGTGGGGAGCGCGCTGTGATTCAGTGGCGGGGAAGTACCCCACCAAGCCGCACCAACGAACCGCACTGACGATACGCCGAAGAGAACCCTTGATTCGCTGCGAGGTCTCGGGGGGAGGGCGAGCAATGGAGAGCGAGTCGGAGCCGTACGTCCGTCTTGCGTCCCTGCGACAGCTGCACCAGGTCATGGCCGACATGAACACGGCCCGCAGCCTGGCCGACACACTGCAGACCGTCGCGAACGGCGTGGTCACCGCACTCGGCTACGAACTGGCGTGCGTCAATCTCGTGCGCCCCGACGGCGACCTCGTGGTCGCCGCCTTCTCCGGGAACCAGGCCGCCGAGGCGCTGATCACCGGCCGGGTGGGCTCCCGCGAGTCCTGGGACCGCCGGCTGAGCATGGGGGAGACCTGGGGCGACCTGGTCTTCATACCGCACACCGAGGGCTGGGTCCTCGACGACGACGACGTCCCTCAGTGGTACACCGACGGGCCCGCGCCCCGCTTCGAGGACGAGTGGCACCCCTCCGACCGGCTGTTCGCGCCGATGTACACGCCGGGCGTGCAGGGCGGCCAGTGCGGCGAGCTGATCGGTGTGCTCTCCGTGGACCGGCCGCGCAACGGCCGCAGGCCGGGCGCGTGGGGCCGCGAAGCGCTCCAGATGTACGCGTTCCAGGCCGCCATCGCGATCAGCAACGCACGCCTGCGGTCGAACATGCAGCGCGCGCTGGTCAGGCTGGAAAGGGAACAGCAGGCCCTCAGGGCCAGTGAAGAGAGCTTTCGGCAGGCCTTCGAGTACGCCCCCTCCGGCATGGCCATCGCCGAGATGGGCGGCGACCAGCACGGCCGGATCCTGCGCACCAACGACGCCCTGTGCCGTCTCCTCGGCCGCCCCGCGTCCGCGATGCGCCGCTACTCCTTCTCCGACCTCGTCCACCCCGAGGACATAGGCACCCTGCTGCGGACCTCGGCGGAGGGCGGGCGGGCCGAGCTGCGCCTCGGGCGCCGGGACGGCACGTACGTCTGGGTCTCCCTGCGCAACTCCGTCGTCGCCGACGCGGCCGACGGCCCGCGCTTCCTGCTCACCCACGTCGAGGACATCGAGGAGCGCAAGCGCCGCGAGCTCCAGCTCGCCCACCGCGCCTCCCACGACTCGCTGACCGGCCTGCCGAACTCCGCCGAGCTGCGCTCGCGGCTGTCCTCCCGGCTCTGCCAGCGCCCCACCCACACCGGCGCCCTGGAGTCCGTCGACGCGGCCTTCGGCCACCCCGCCTTCGACGCCAACGGCCACGGCTTCGACTTCCGGCAGGGCGGCGCCGCGGCGTTCGACACCTTCGACCACCATGTGCACACCGTCGCCCCCGAGGGGGAGCGCGACGACGGCTCCAAGGGGCTCGCGGTGCTCTTCTGCGACCTCGACGGCTTCAAGTCGATCAACGACCGGTTCGGGCACAACGCAGGTGACGCGGTGCTCATCGAGGTCGCCCGGCGACTGTCCCAGTGCGTCCGTGACGGCGACACCGTGGCGCGGCTCGGCGGCGACGAGTTCGTGATCCTCGCCGACGGGCTCGGCAAGGCCGACGCGGCCGACCTCGCGGTGCGCCTGCGCAACGAGATCATCCAGCCGATCCGCGCCGAGGGACGGGCCGTGCGGGTCGGTGCCAGCTTCGGTATCGGCTGGGCGCACTGCGGCATGACCGCGGACGAAGTGTTGAAGTCTGCCGACGAGCGGATGTACGTCGAGAAACGATCTCGTCCCAAACAACACAGACGTGCGGGCTGATCCCCAGGTCAGCGAGCTGATGCGATCCGAGTCACCCGTTTGGGCCATCAGGAGCGGGTAGGCTCGCCATTCTGACTCCACCTATCGCATCCGATCCGCACCTGTAGAGGAGTACCAAGGGATGACGTCCGGCAACAACGGCGCGAGCACGCCAGAGGACGAAGACCCGTTCGGCTACCTCTACGCCGACGGCCAGGCCAACGGCGCCCAGCCGCCGTCCGGCGGCGGCTACGGCTACGGCTACCCGAACTCCGTCAACCGGACGCGCTCGGTCGGCCAGCGGCAGTACGGCCAGCAGCAGGCACCGGCCGCGCCGAACGGCCCGTACGGCCAGGTCCCGCAGCAGCCGGCCCAGTCCGGCTACGGCCGGCCCAGCGCCCACTACCAGGCCCCCGAGACGCTCCCCGGCGGGGCGGCCCCCACCAGCCAGCAGCCCATGCCGGGCTACAGCGGTGGCGGCGGCCGTTCCGGTGGCCCCAACACCAAGGGGCTGCTGATCGGCGCGATCGCGGTGGTCGCCGCGGTGGTCATAGGCATCGCCATCGCGATGGCGGGCGGCGACGACAACAAGGGCGACAGCGGCAACGAGGCGGCGGTGACCCCGAGCACGTCGCAGAGCTCGGAGCCGAGCGCGTCGACCTCGGCGGCGGCGGAGGCTGACCTTCCGGAGGCCGACGTCAAGACGATGCGGCTGGAGGGCGGCACGAGCGTCGCGTCGGACGTGAAGGGTGCCCAGTCCGACGGGGGCGTGTACGTCCAGGGCTTCAACCAGGTCGGCGCCTCGGTCACCTGGACGGTCAACGGCATCAAGAAGGCCGGCGTCTATCGGCTCTACGTCCGCTACGGCCTGCCCGCCGAGGACGCCAACGCGACGGTGACGGTCAACGGGAAACCCTCCTCCCGGCCGCTGAACATGAAGAACTTCGGTGGGCTTCCCGCGAACGAATGGCAGGAGACCTGGGCGCAGGTCTCGCTGACCAAGGGCACCAACACTCTTCAGCTGTCCTGCCAGCAGGGCAACCAGTGCAACGCCCTGCTCGACCAGTTCTCCGTGACGGAGAACGTCGACCAGTAGCGGTCACGCCGCGCTGGACTCCCCCGTGACCGTGACCCGGTTCAGCAGCTCCTCGTAGGCCGCCCGGTCGAACTCACCCGCCACCGGGGACAGTACGGTCGCCGCCGACAGGGCGATCGCGCGGGTCAGCCGGGCCGGCCAGGGGAGCTGTTCGACCAGGCCCGACAGCAGGGCCGCCGTCACCGAGTCGCCGGCGCCCGTCGGGTTGCCGTGGACCGTGGTGGGCGGGCCGGCGCGCCAGCAGCCCTCGCCCGTCGCGGCGAGGAGGCCCTCCTTGCCCAGGGAGGCGACGACGGTGAGGGCGCCCCGGCGGCGCGCGTCCCGCGTGGCGCGCAACGGCTCGTGGGAACCCGTCAGTTCGGACAGTTCGTCGGCGTTCGGCTTGAGGATGTCGGGGCGTGCGGCGACCCCGCGGCGCAGGGCCTCTCCGCTGGTGTCGAGGAGGACCGGAACCCCGGCCGCCTTCGCCGTGCGGATCAGGCCCGCGTACGCCCCCACCGGCACCCCCGGCGGCAGACTCCCGCACAGGGCCACCGCCGAGACGGACGGGACGAGATCCTCGTACGCCTCCTGGAAGGCGGACCACTCCGCGGACGTCACCGTCGGGCCGGGCTCGTTGAGCTGAGTGGTGTCGCCGGACTGCGCGTCCACGACGGCGATGGTGCGCCGGGTCGGGCCGGTGACCGGGACGAGCGCGTCCACCAGGCCCGGTACGGCGGTGAGCCGGTCCTGGACCGTGCGGCCCGTGGCGCCGCCCGTGAAGCCGGTGACGGTCACCTCGTGGCCGAGCGCGGCCAGCACCCGGGCCACGTTCAGCCCCTTGCCGCCGGGGCGTTCGGTGACGTCGGTGACCCGGTGGCTGGTGTGCGGCCGCAGCGACCGTACGCGATAGGTGATGTCGAGAGCGGTGTTCAGCGTGACCGTGAGGATCACCCGGGCCGACCTCCCCCGAAAGACAGAATGTGCCCGTCCAGTCTCCCAGGGCGATCCCGGCCCCAACAGCGGGACAGATCACCCCAGTTGGGGATCGACCACCCATTCTCCCCGGCGCATGACGCCCTTGAGGTCGAATTGATGGTCGAGGAGGACCAGGTCGGCGTCCTTGCCCGGCTCCAGGGAGCCGATGCGGTCGGACATGCCCAGCAGGCGGGCCGGGTTGGCGGAGATCGCCGCGACCACGTCCTCGACCGGCAGCCGGTCGACGGTCACCGCCCGCTTGAAGGCGCGGTCCAGGGTGAGCGTCGACCCGGCGATCGAACCGCCCTCGACCAGACGGGCGACGCCCTCGCTGACCTCCACCTCCAGGGGGCCGAGCATGTAACGACCGTCGCCGAAGCCCGCCGCGTCCATGGCGTCCGTGATGAAGGCGACCCTCTTCGGACCCGCGTGGTGGAACGCGAGTCGCAGCGCGGCCGGGTGCAGGTGCGTGCCGTCGTCGATCAGCTCGACCGTGATCCGCTCGTCCTCCAGAAGGGCCGTGATGGGGCCGGGCGTGCGGTGGCCGAGGGGCGGCATCGCGTTGAAGAGGTGGGTCGCCACGGTGGCGCCCGCCTCGATGGCCTCGACGGTCTGCTCGTACGTCGCGTCCGTGTGGCCGACCGCCGCGATGACCCCGTGTTCGACGAGGAGCCGTACGGAGTCGATGCCGCCGGGGAGCTCGGTGGCGAGGGTGAGCATCTTCGCCTGGCCGCGCGCCGCGTCGATCAGCTTGCGGACCTCCGCCGGGTCCGGGGCGCGCAGGAGTTCCTCCGAGTGCGCGCCCTTGCGGCAGGGGGAGATGAACGGGCCCTCGAAGTGGACGCCGGCGATGTCGCCCTGTTCGGCGAGTTCGGAGAGGAGACCGGCTCGCTGGGCGAGGAAGTCCATGTCGCCGGTGACGGTGGAGGCGACGAGGGTGGTGGTGCCGTGTCGTCGGTGGGTCCGGATCCCCTCGAGGATCTCTTCGGGGGTGCCGGAGGTGAAGGAGGCTCCGCCGCCGCCGTGATTGTGGAGGTCGACGAAACCTGGGACCAGCCAGTGGTTGGTTACGTCGATGACCTGGGCGCTCTCCGGGGCTGCGGCGGTGATACGGGTGCCCTCGATGACGACTTGGCCGTCCTTGACCGTACCCGTGGGCAGGACCACGTTGGCGCCAGAGAGCACCAGAGGGGTCCCGGCCAGTGCGGGCCGCGGGTGCGTTGTGGCTGGTCGCGCAGTTCCCCGCGCCCCTGAGGGGGGTGTCATCAGGGCGTTACCTCCGAACTGTCCGTCTTGTTGAGGAGATCCCAGGCCAGGAGGCCCGCGCCCAGGCAGCCCGCCGTGTCGCCCAGGGCCGCCGGGACGATCGTCGGCGGCTTCTGGAAGGTGATCCGCTGCCGGACCGCCTCCCTCAGCGGTGTGAACAAGGTTTCCCCCGCCTCCGCCAGGCCGCCACCGATGATCAGGGTGCGGGGGTCCAGGAGGGTGAGGCCGGTGACCAGGCCGTCGGCCAGGGCGTCCACGGCGTGCTGCCAGATCTGCCGGGCCTTCGGGTCCTCGGCCTCGACCGCCTTCGCGCAGTCGGCCGCGTCCGCCTCGGGGCTCCCGGTGGTCGCGGCCCAGGCCTCGCTGACGGCCGCCGCGGAGGCGTACCGCTCCAGGCAGCCGCGCTGGCCGCACGGGCAGGGTGCGCCGTCGGGGCGTACGACGATGTGGCCGATCTCGCCCGCGAAGCCGTGCGCGCCCGCCTCCACCCGCCCCGTGATGCCGATCGCGCCGGCGATGCCGGTGCCCAGGGCGACGAAGAGGAAGCGGTCGGCGCCCTGTCCGGCTCCGATGCGGCCCTCGGCGAGACCGCCGGTGCGGACGTCGTGGCCGAGGGCGACCGGGACGCCGCCGAGACGCTCGGCGAGCAGTTCGCGCAGGGGGACGTCCCGCCAGCCCAGGTTGGCGGCGTAGGCCGCGATGCCCCGCTCCTCGTCGACGATGCCGGGGACGGCGACGCCGGCCGCGGTCGCGGGGGCGCCGAATTGCTCGGTGCCGTAGGCGCGCAGCTCGGCGGCGAAGTCGAGGATGCCGTCGACGACCGCGTCCGGTCCGCGCTCGCGGCCGGTCACCCGGCGGGCCCGGTGCAGGAGTGCGCCGCCCGTGCCGACCAAGGCCGCCTTCATCCCGGTGCCGCCCACGTCGAGGGCGATGACATGTCTCACGGGGGACAGTGTGGCCCGTGGACCCACAAGAGGTCTAGTCCACTCACGTGGTGTAGACCTTAGTTCTGAGATATGTATGACTTTTCGAAAGATTTCGAACGTGAGTTTGAGGCGGTTGTCGGTGCGGCGGCGTAGGACGGGAACGATCGCGGCGGTGTCCGCACTGGGTATGACGGCAGTCCTGGGCGGCTGCGGGCTGGGCGGCGGCGGGTCGGACGAGGTGACCCTGGAACTGGTCGCCGCCGACTACGGAGACAGTTCGGCCAACAGCTCCCAGAAGTACTGGGACAAGCTCGTCAAGGAGTACGAGGCCAAGCACTCCGGCGTGAAGGTCGACGTCAGCGTGTACTCGTGGACCGACGTCGACCGCAAGGTCAAGGAGCTGGTCGACGCCGGGAAGGCGCCCGACATGGCACAGATCGGCGCTTACGCCGACTACGCCGACAAGGGGCTGCTGTACAAGGCCGACGAGCTGATCGGGATCCGGGAGCAGGCCGACTTCGTCGCCCAGCTCGGCTCCGCGGGGCGGATCAACGGGATGCAGTACGGCATGCCGTTCGCCGCCTCGACCCGGCTGCTCTTCTACAACAAGACCCTCTTCGCCGACGCCGGGCTCACCCCGCCGACGACGTGGAAGCAGCTGGCCGCCGACGCCGAGGCACTCAAGGCGGACGGGGTGAAGTACCCGTACGCGCTGCCGCTCGGTCCTGAGGAGGCGCAGGCCGAGACCATGCAGTGGCTGCTGAGCGGGGGCGGCGGGTACGTCGACGACGTCGGCACGTACGGCATCGACTCCGACGAGAACGTCGCCACGCTGACCTGGCTCAAGGACGACCTCGTCGGCCAGGGCCTGACCGGTCCCGTCGCGCCCGAGAACCTGAACCGGGCCGCCGCGTTCTCGGCGTTCGCCGCCGGGGACGTCGGGATGCTCAACGGGCACCCCTCGCTGATGAAGACCGCCGCCGAGAAGGGGGTGAAGTTCGGGATGGTGCCCATGCCCGGCGTCGACGGCCCGACCAAGAACTCCATGGGGGTCGCCGACTGGATGATGGCCTTCCGGCAGAACGGGCACGCCGAGCAGGTGGGCGACTTCCTCGACTTCGTCTACAGCGAGAAGAACGTCCTCGCCTTCTCCCGCGAGTACGACCTGCTGCCGGTGACGAACTCCGCGTCCGAGGTCATGAGCGGCGACTCCCGGGACGCCGACCTCAAGCCCTTCCTCGACGCGCTGCCCAGCGCGGAACTGCCTCCGGTGGGCAAGACGTCCTGGGCCTCGGTCAGCGCGGCCGTGAAGAGGCGGATCGGCTCCGCGGTGAGCTCCGAGGGCAACCCCACGGAGGTGCTGCGCGCGTTGCAGCTGACCGCGCGGAACGCGGAGTAGTCGCTGTCAGTGGCGGGCGTTACGGTTCCGGGCATGGAGCATGCGCCACTCGACCGCCGTGAGCGGGACATCCTCGCGTTGGAGCGCCGCTCCTTCGCGGGGCCCGGCGCGAAGGAGCGGGCGATACGCGAGGAACTGGGCCTGGCCCCCGTCCGCTACTACCAGCTGCTCAACGCCCTGCTGGACGACGCCCGCGCGCTGGCCTTCGACCCGGTGACGGTGAACCGGCTGCGGCGGGTGAGGGAGGCCCGGCGTTCGGAGCGCTGAGGGTCAGGCGAGGTGTTCCGCCAGGCCCCGCAGCAGGCTCACCACGCCGGCCGGGCCGGCCACCACCAGGTCGGCCCGCTTGCGCAGTTCCGTCACCTCGTCGCTGCCGCTGCACACCAGGAGGCCGGGGGTGCCGGCGGTGCGGAGCTCGTCGACCGCGGAGAAGGCGGGCAGGTCGCCCAGGTCGTCGCCGCCGTAGAGGACGGACGTGGCGGACAGTTCGCGGACGTGGGTCAGCAGGGCCACGCCCTTGTCCATGCCCGGGGGGCGCAGTTCCAGGACGAGCCGGCCCGGTTCGACGATCAGGCCGTGGCGGGTGGCCAGGCCGGTGAGCGGGGCGCGGAGGGCGTCGAAGGCGGCCTGGGGGTCCGGGGCCCGGCGGGTGTGCACGGCCACCGCCCGGCCGCCCTTCTCCTCGATCCAGGCGCCGGTCCCGTCGAGGAGCGCCGGCAGCTCGGCACGGACCGCGGCCACGCCCGGGTGCGGCTCGGGCGCGGTGACCTCGCCCGTCGCCGCGTCCCAGCGCTCGGCGCCGTAGTGGCCCAGCACCGTCAGGTGCTCCAGGCCGGGTACGCCCGCGAAGCCGCCGTAGCGGACCGCGACCTCGGCCGGGCGGCCGGTGACCACCGCGACGGAGGCCACCTTCGGCGCCAGGGCGGCGAGGACGCCCACCGCCTCGGGGTGCGCCCGCGCCTGCTCGGGGTCCGCCACGATCGGCGCCAGCGTCCCGTCGAAGTCGAGCCCGATCACCGCGCGGCGCGGCTCCGCGAGGAGCGCCCGCAAACCGTCCTGGCCGGCGGTGGTGGTGGGTACGGGAAGGCTCATGGTCACCGGTTCAGCGCCTTCAGTGCGTTCAGCTGGTCCAGGAACCACTGGGCCGGCGGGAGTGCCGTCGCCGCCGCGGCGAGCCGCTTCGCGCGTTCGGCCCGTTCGTGGGGCGGCATCGTCAGGGCCTCGTGCAGGGCCGCCGCCGTCTGCTCCACGTCGTACGGGTTCACCACGACCGCGTCCTCGCGGAGCTCCTCGTACGCCCCGGCCTCCCGCGACAGCACCAGCGCGCACCCCTCGTCGGAGACCACCGGCACCTCCTTCGCGACCAGGTTCATGCCGTCCCGGATGGGGTTGACCAGCGCCACGTCGGCCAGCCGGTACGCGGCCAGCGAGCGCGCGAAGTCGTCCTTCAGATTCAGCAGGACCGGGGTCCAGCCAGGCGTGCCGAAGGTGTCGTTGATCTCCTCCGCGACTCGCCGCACCTCGGCCGTGTAGTCCCGGTACACCGCCAGGTCCTGCCGCGACGGATACGCGAACGCCACGTGCACGACCCGCTCCCGCCACTCGGGCCGCGACTCAAGGAGCCGCCGGTAGGCGTGCAGGCCCCGCACGATGTTCTTGGACAGCTCGGTGCGGTCGACCCGGACGATCGCCTTCCGGCCCGCACCGATCTCCTCGCGGAGACCGACGATCCGCTCCTCCACGTCGGCCTCGTGGGAGCGCGCCCGCAGGAAGTCCGCGTCCGCGCCCAGCCCGTGCACCCCGACAAGCGTTTCTCCGAGCCCGCCGGCGAGCTCCGTACAGCAGGTCGTGAAGGCGTCCGCCCAGCGGCGGGTGAGGAAGCCGAGCCGGTCGGCGCCGAGCATGCCCCGCAGCAGCTGGGACGCGATGTCGTCCGGCAGCATCCGGAAGTAGTCCACCGGCGCCCACGGTGTGTGCGAGAAGTGGGCGATGCGCAGGTCGGGGCGGAGTTCGCGGAGCATCCCCGGCACCAGGCACAGGTGGTAGTCCTGCACCAGGACCGCCGCCCCCTGGGCCGCCTCCTCGGCGAGTGCCTCGGCGAAGGCGCGGTTGTACGTCTCGTACGACGCCCACTGCCGCCGGAACTCCGCGTCGAAGGACGGCTCCAGCGGGGTCTGGTAGAGCAGGTGGTGGACGAACCAGAGGACCGAGTTCGCGATGCCGTTGTACGCGTCGGCGTGCACGTCGGCCGGGATCGGGAGCATCCGGACGCCGTCCTCGCCGACCCCCTGCCGTACCGCCTCGCGGTCGCCGTCGGACAGCGCCGAGCACACCCACAGTGCGCCCGCGTCCGGTCCGATCGCCGACAGACCGGAGACGAGCCCGCCGCCGCCCCGTTTCGCGTTCAGCGAGCCGTCCTCGCCCACTTCGTAAGAGACCGGGCCGCGATTGGACGCGACCAGCACCTGGTGAGCAGCGCCGTGCGTGGAAGCCATACGCCTCAACCTAGCCCGGTCCGGAACCGCTCAAACGTACGGTTGCGCTCAGTGGGGAGCCGTATACGGAACGCGTGGCCCGGTCACGCGACCTTCCGCTCCGCGTACTCCGCGATCTCCACCATCGGCGGCCGCTCCTCCGTGTCCACGGAGTACGTGCGCGGCTCGAAGCCGTCCCGGCCCCGTTCGAACTGGGTGAGGGAGGGTCGGATCATATGGCCGCGGGCCAGCCGGAGCTGGGCGGTGCGGTAGATCGCGGCGGACATCCGGCCCAGGGCCTGCCCGTCCTGGTGACGGTGTTTGCGCACCCCCACGTCGACCTGGGCGAGGGCGTCCAGGCCGACCAGGTGCAGGGCGTCGACCAGCATGCCGAGCTCGACGCCGTAGCCGACGGGGAACGGAAGCTGCTCCAGCAACGAGCGCCGGGCCGCGTACTCGCCGCCCAGCGGCTGCACGAAACCGGCCAGCTGGGGCCAGTGCATGTTCAGCAGCGGGCGCGCCATGAGCTCGGTGACCCGGCCGCCCTGCCCGGCGGCGCCGCCCAGGGGACGGTCGTACATGCCCTTGACCAGGTCGACCCCGGGGTCGGTGAGCAGCGGGCCGACGATGCCGGAGACGAACTCCGAGGAGAACTCCTTCAGGTCGGCGTCGATGAAACAGACGATGTCCCCGGTGGTGGCGAGCAGGGAGCGCCACAGGACCTCGCCCTTGCCGGGCACGGCGGGTATGCGCGGGAGGATCTCGTCGCGGTGGACGACCCGCGCACCGGCCGCGGCGGCGACCTCGGACGTGCGGTCGGTCGATCCCGAGTCGACGACGACGATCTCGTCGACGAGCGGGACCTGCTGCATGAGGTCATGACGGATCACGGCGACGATGTCACCGACCGTCTCCTCCTCGTTGAGCGCGGGCAGGACGACACTGACGGTCCGACCCGTGCTCCGCTTCGCGGCCATGATCCGGTGGAGCGGGCGATCGGTCACGGACCAGGACCGGGTGGCCAGCCAGCGCTCGACTTCGTTCAGCACAGTGCGCGGCTCCTCTGCGTGTGATCTGCGTGTGATCCATCTCGCCGTTCGGACGACTATCTCAACTGTCCCGGTCGTCGGTTACAGTCTTGAACAACGCGGATGACCATCGCATGTCCAGGGTGGCCCGCCGTTCACAACTTCATACCGCTCATCCAGAGGGGCAGAGGGATACGGCCCGATGAAGCCCCGGCAACCCTCCAGTCGGTTCTCGTAGCGATCGCTGACGATCGTCTCCGCGAGGCTCCCGATTAGGGAAGGTGCCAAATCCGTCTCACGGCGAAGTGCGTCGTGAGGAAGATGAGGAAAGGGCCTCGCCTCCATGGCTGCGCAGACTGTTGCAAGCACCACGAACTCCGTCGATCTGGGTCCCGCCGCGGCGCTGAGCTGCCGCGAATGCGGCCACCGCGTCCCGCTCGGCCCCGTCTTCGCCTGCGAGGAGTGTTTCGGCCCGCTCGAGATCGCGTACGACTTCTCGGCCTACGACACCGAGGAGCTCCGCAAGCGTATCGAGGCGGGACCCGCGAACATCTGGCGCTACGCCCCGCTGCTGCCCGTCCCCGCGGACGTGGCGGACAAGCCCAACATCAACCCCGGCTGGACCCAGCTCGTCAAGGCCGACAACCTCGCCCGTGAGCTCGGCGTCACCGGCGGCCTGTACGTCAAGGACGACTCCGGCAACCCGACGCACTCCTTCAAGGACCGCGTCGTCGCGCAGGCCCTGGAAGCAGCGCGTGCCTTCGGCTTCACCACCCTCTCCTGCTCCTCGACCGGCAACCTGGCCGGTGCGGTGGGTGCCGCGGCCGCCCGGGCCGGCTTCCGTTCCTGCGTGTTCATCCCGCACGACCTGGAGCAGGGCAAGGTCGTCATGGCCGCGATCTACGGCGGCGAGCTCGTCGGCATCGAGGGCAACTACGACGACGTGAACCGCTTCTGCTCCGAGCTGATCGGCGACCCGGCCGGCGAGGGCTGGGGCTTCGTCAACGTCAACCTGCGGCCGTACTACGCGGAGGGGTCCAAGACCCTGGCGTACGAGATCTGCGAGCAGCTGGGCTGGCGGCTTCCCGACCAGCTGGTCGTGCCGATCGCCTCCGGCTCCCAGCTCACGAAGATCGACAAGGGTCTGCAGGAGCTGATCAAGCTCGGGCTCGTCGAGGACAAGCCGTACAAGATCTTCGGCGCGCAGGCCGAGGGGTGCTCGCCGGTGTCGGTGGCGTACAAGGCGGGCCACGACGTGGTCCGGCCGCAGAAGCCGAACACCATCGCCAAGTCGCTGGCCATCGGCAACCCCGCGGACGGCCCGTACGTGCTGGACATCGCGCGTCGTACCGGCGGGGCGGTGGAGGACGTCAACGACGAGCAGGTCGTCGACGCGATCAAGCTGCTCGCGCGCACGGAGGGCATCTTCGCGGAGACCGCGGGTGGGGTGACCGTGGGTGTGACGAAGAAGCTGATCGAGAACGGGCTGCTCGACCCGACGAAGACGACCGTTGTGCTGAACACGGGCGACGGGCTCAAGACGCTGGACGCGGTGGCGGGTACGGGTCTGACCGCGACCATTCGCCCCAACCTTGATTCGTTCCGTGAGGCCGGCCTCGCGTAGTCGTTGTTCGTTTACCTGACCGGAGGTCTGAACATGAGCGTTTCCGTCCGTATCCCCACCATCCTGCGCACCTACACCGGCGGGCAGGCCGAGGTGCAGGCCGAGGGGGGAACCCTCGCCGAGGTCATCGCCGATCTGGAGAAGAACCACACGGGTATCGCCGCGCGTGTTCTCGACGACCAGGGCAAGCTGCGGCGGTTCGTGAATGTGTACGTGAACGACGACGATGTGCGGTTCGAGCAGGGGCTGGAGACGGCGACGCCCGACGGGGCCGGCGTGTCCATCATCCCGGCGGTCGCCGGCGGGTGACCGTATGACTGGTCATTACCTTCGGTAACAGTAATTACCGAGTGTTCATCCGATTGCCCTCTCCGCGAGAGAAGCGGAGGGGGCAATTCTCTATGGTTGAGCGCGGTACAGTTGGGGAAGCTGCGGCTCTCTTCATGCCGCATGCATATGAGTTCTCGCTTCGCAGGCGATGAGAAGTAGCCAAAGTGTGCGCGTCTTATGTGCCTTATGTGTCCTTTATGGGGCCCGACTTGCCCCGAATTCAGGCGAATTCTCGCTACATTCCGGACCCCGTCCGTCCAGAATTCTCGTCCGATTGACCTGTTGCAGACGGCAGTTGGACAGATACATTCAGCCGCGGTCGACGCGTTCCGGCGCACGCCCCCAACCATGTGGGGGGTGAGGTCTGACCCGGATCCATGAAGTGTGGGTCCGTGCAAGGGCCAGTAATAGGGGAGTTAGGCATGGCTCAGGGCACCGTCAAGTGGTTCAACGCGGAGAAGGGGTACGGCTTCATCGCGGTCGACGGTGGTGCGGATGTATTCGTCCACTACAGCGCGATTCAGATGGACGGCTACCGCACCCTTGAAGAGGGCCAGCGGGTCGAGTTCGAGATCTCGCAGGGTCAGAAGGGGCCGCAGGCGGACATGGTCCGTCTCGCGACTGGCTGAAGCACGCGCCGGGTAACAACAGCGTCGTTCTTCGTTCTTCATTCGGAGGGCTCGTACCCCATGGGGAGTCATGGG
The DNA here is from genome assembly GCF_040606575.1 of Streptomyces sp. NPDC005402. Classification (NCBI taxonomy): domain Bacteria; kingdom Bacillati; phylum Actinomycetota; class Actinomycetes; order Kitasatosporales; family Streptomycetaceae; genus Streptomyces; species Streptomyces sp. NPDC005402. The sequence goes on along the minus strand of NZ_JBEXFB010000018.1, from coordinate 56,164 downwards.
TACGGGCCCTCCGGCATGTCCGGGCGCCCGACCCAACCGCCCGACACCCCCGCCCGCGTGCCGCACGGCACGAAGACCGCTCCGCCGGGCCGCGTGGCGGAGCGGGCGTCGTCAACGGCGGCGGTGTCGGTCGGGCTCGGTCCGCCCGGGGCTCGTGGTGCGGGTCGGTGTGGGTCCCGTGGGGTGGGCGGACGGCCGGAGAGGTGGCCCGATAGCCGAGAGGCGCTTGCACTCGACCATGCCGAGTGCTAATCATTGGCGTTAGCACTCTGAAGGTGAGAGTGACAAAGATGGACCGGGTCGGTGAGGCCCGCAGGCCATGTGGGGCAAGGATCCACAGGCCGGCGAGCCGTCCGTCGCGGGCGCGGGCGCGGTCCGAAGGAATCACCCCCAGTCCTGGAGGGACCACTTCACATGGCCAAGATCATCGCGTTCGACGAGGAGGCGCGGCGCGGCCTCGAGCGCGGCATGAACCAGCTCGCGGACGCCGTGAAGGTGACGCTCGGCCCCAAGGGCCGCAACGTCGTCCTCGAGAAGAAGTGGGGCGCCCCCACGATCACCAACGATGGTGTCTCCATCGCCAAGGAGATCGAGCTCGAGGACCCGTACGAGAAGATCGGCGCCGAGCTGGTCAAGGAAGTCGCCAAGAAGACGGACGACGTCGCCGGTGACGGTACGACCACCGCGACCGTTCTGGCGCAGGCCCTGGTCAAGGAAGGCCTGCGCAACGTAGCCGCCGGCGCCAACCCCATGGCCCTCAAGCGCGGTATCGAGAAGGCCGTCGAGGCCGTCTCCGCCGCTCTGCTCGAGCAGGCCAAGGATGTCGAGACCAAGGAGCAGATCGCCTCCACGGCCTCCATCTCCGCCGCCGACACCCAGATCGGCGAGCTCATCGCCGAGGCGATGGACAAGGTCGGCAAGGAAGGCGTCATCACCGTCGAGGAGTCCCAGACCTTCGGTCTGGAGCTGGAGCTCACCGAGGGTATGCGCTTCGACAAGGGCTACATCTCGGCGTACTTCGCCACCGACATGGAGCGGATGGAGGCGTCGCTCGACGACCCCTACATCCTCATCGCCAACTCCAAGATCGGCTCCGTCAAGGACCTGCTCCCGCTCCTGGAGAAGGTCATGCAGTCGGGCAAGCCGCTGCTGATCATCGCCGAGGACGTCGAGGGCGAGGCCCTGTCGACCCTGGTCGTCAACAAGATCCGCGGCACCTTCAAGTCCGTCGCCGTCAAGGCCCCGGGCTTCGGTGACCGCCGCAAGGCCATGCTCGGCGACATCGCCATCCTCACGGGCGGCGAGGTCATCTCCGAGGAGGTCGGCCTCAAGCTGGAGAACGCGACCCTGGACCTCCTGGGCCGCGCCCGCAAGGTCGTCATCACCAAGGACGAGACCACCATCGTCGACGGTGCCGGGTCCTCGGACCAGGTCAACGGCCGGGTCAACCAGATCCGCGCCGAGATCGAGAACAGCGACTCGGACTACGACCGCGAGAAGCTCCAGGAGCGCCTGGCCAAGCTCGCCGGTGGTGTCGCCGTCATCAAGGCCGGTGCCGCGACCGAGGTCGAGCTCAAGGAGCGCAAGCACCGCATCGAGGACGCCGTGCGCAACGCCAAGGCGGCCGTCGAGGAGGGCATCGTCGCCGGTGGTGGCGTGGCGCTCCTCCAGGCCTCCAGCGTCTTCGAGAAGCTGGACCTCTCGGGTGACGAGCTGACCGGCGCCAACGCCGTGAAGCTCGCGCTGGAGGCCCCGCTCAAGCAGATCGCCGTCAACGGTGGTCTCGAGGGTGGCGTCATCGTCGAGAAGGTGCGCAACCTGCCCGTCGGCCACGGCCTGAACGCCGCGACCGGTGAGTACGTCGACATGATCGCCGAGGGCATCATCGACCCGGCGAAGGTCACGCGCTCTGCCCTGCAGAACGCCGCCTCCATCGCCGCGCTCTTCCTCACCACCGAGGCCGTCATCGCCGACAAGCCGGAGAAGGCCGCCGCGCCCGCCGGTGGCGGTATGCCGGGCGGTGACATGGACTTCTGATCGACCCCTGGTTGATCTGCGTCCTTGCCGAGGGCGGCACTCCCGGAAGCGGGGTGTGCCGCCCTCGGTTTTTTCTGCGCTATGCTTGATCACGAGCCGCCCGACGTGAACTCCCGTCGGCCGACTACGCGTTGGTGGTCCAAGGAAAGATGTCCCGCTTCCTGCGGGGAGATGCAGGTGCAAGGCCTGCCCAGCGCTCGACAGAAGGCCCGTCCCACCATCGTGGGGCGGGCCTTCTTCATGCCGGTGGCCGGAATCACAGCAGGCCGGGGATGCGTGTGGTGGGCGAGGCGGTTGACGCCTGTGTACTTTGCACATACCGACGGGTATCCCGCTCGTCGCCCGTCCCCTCAGGAGTGCCCCACGTGACCGCCCCCGCCACCTCCCGTGCCGCCGAGATCCTCTCCCGCCCGGTCCACATCAACGGCCTGACCGTCCCGAACCGCATCGCGATGGCGCCCATGACCCGCATGTTCTCCCCGGGCGGCGTCCCCGGAGAGAACGTGGCGTCGTACTACTCGCGCCGGGCGGCCGCCGGAGTCGGTCTGATCGTCACCGAGGGCACCTACGTCGGCCACGAGTCGGCCGGGAACAGCGACAGCGTCCCCCGGTTCCACGGTGAGGAGCAGCTGGCGGGCTGGGCGAAGGTCGCCGAGCAGGTGCACGCGGCGGGCGGCACCATCGTCCCGCAGCTGTGGCACATCGGCATGGTCCGCGAGCAGGGCCAGCAGCCCTACGTCGACGCCCCCGCCGTCGGCCCCTCCGGGGTGCGGCCCGGCGCCGACGAGCCCACCGGCAAGGCGATGACCCAGCGCGACCTGGACGACGTCATCGGCGCGTTCGCCGAGGCCGCGGCCGCCGCCGAGCGCATCGGCTTCGACGGCGTGGAACTCCACGGCGCCCACGGCTACCTCCTCGACCAGTTCCTGTGGGCGGGCACCAACCGCCGCACCGACGCCTACGGCGGTGACCCGGTCGCCCGTACGAAGTTCGCGGCCGAGATCGTGGCGGCCGTACGCGAGACGGTGTCGCCCGAGTTCCCGGTCATCTTCCGGTACTCGCAGTGGAAGCAGGAGGCCTACAAGGCGCGGCTCGCGGAAACCCCGGAGGAGCTGGAGGCGATCCTGGCCCCGCTCGCCGAGGCCGGTGTCGACGCCTTCCACGCCTCCACCCGCCGCTACTGGCTCCCGGAGTTCGACGGCTCCGACCTCAACCTCGCCGGCTGGACCAAGAAGCTCACCGGCAGGACCACCATCACCGTCGGCTCGGTCGGCCTCGACGGCGACTTCATCAAGGGCTTCATGGGCGAGGGCTCCCCGGTCAAGGGCATCGACGACCTGCTCGACGCCCTGGAGCGCGACGAGTACGACATGGTCGCCGTCGGGCGGGCGCTGCTCCAGGACCCCGAGTGGGCCGCGAAGGTACTGGCCGGCCGCTTCGACGAGCTCGCGCCGTACGACGCGTCCGCGCTGAAGTCGTTGAGCTGACGGCACAAGGAACCTCGACTTGGTTGACTCAGGCAAGGGACGTGGGCTGAAGTGAGGCGAAACAGCCCCGACCTGTGAGGAGTTCGACCGATGACGTCAGCCGAGGGTCTCGAAGTGCGCACCGCGGCCGGTGCCGTGCGCGGGCGCGCCGAGGACGGACTGGTGGTCTTCCGGGGAATCCCGTTCGCCGAACCGCCGGTCGGCGAGGCGCGCTTCCAGGCGCCGCGGCCCGTCAGCAGCTGGGAGGGGACCCGGGAGGCGTACGCCTTCGGGCCCCCGCCCCCGCAGGAGTCGGGCTTCCAGGGGCGCGCCGGTGTGCCCGAGACGCCCACCGGCGACGACTGGCTGACGGTCAACGTCTGGACTCCCGCGACGGACCCGTCGGTCCGCCGGCCGGTGATGGTGTGGATCTACGGCGGCGCCTACAAGCTGGGTCACACGGGCAGCCCCGGCTACGACGCCCAGCACCTCGCGCGCGCCGGTGACGTCGTCGTCGTGACCCTCAACTACCGCGTCGGCATCGAGGGGTTCGCCCTGTTGGAGGGGGCGCCCGCGAACCGGGGGCTGCTCGACCAGGTCGCGGCGCTGGAATGGGTGCGGGACAACATCACGGCGTTCGGCGGGGATCCCGGCCAGGTCACGGTGTTCGGGGAGTCGGCGGGCGCCGGGTCGGTGGCCTCGCTGCTGGCGATGCCGAGCGCACGGGGACTGTTCGGACGGGCCGTCGCGCAGAGCGTGCCCGGCACGTACTTCTCCGCCGAACTCGCCCGCGACATAGCGGTGGAGATCGGCAAGGAGGCGGGGCCGGCTCCCACGGCCGCCGCGCTGTCCGCCGTGGACCCGCGTGAACTCCCGTCGGCGGGCGAGCGGTTGAGCCTGCGCATGCGTGAGTACGACGACCGGTGGGGACGGGTGGCGCCCACCGTCACCCCCTTCTCGCCGGTCGTCGACGGCGAGGTGCTGCCGTGCACGCCCTGGGAGGCGCTGGCGGCGGGCGCCGGACGGGACGTGGAGCTGCTCGTCGGGCACAACCGGGACGAGTACCGGCTCTTCCTCGCCCTCGGTGAGCAACTCGGCAGGATCACCGAGGAGCAGGCGGCCGCGGCCCTGCGGATGTTCGCGCCGGGCCCGGACGGTGAACGCTTCTACCGCGAGGCCTTCCCGGACGCCACCCCGACCGAACTCTACGAACGCGTGCAGACCGACTGGCTGTTCAACATGCCGTCCCTGCGGCTCGCGGAAGCGCAGGTCGCGGGCGGTGGCCGGGCCCACCTCTACGAACTGACCTGGCCGGCCCCGGGATTCGGCGGCGTGCTCGGCGCGTGCCACGGCCTGGACGTCCCACTGCTGTTCGGCACGTACGACGCCGACCTCGGCAAGCTGCTGTTCGCGGGGACCGGGGTGCCGGACGAGGCCCGGGCACTGACCGCGCTCTTCCAGTCGGCGTGGACGGGGTTCGCGCGGACCGGCGACCCGGGGTGGCCGGCGTACGACGGCGAGGGCCGCCTGACCCGGGTGCTGGACGGGGCGGCTGCGGAGGTACGGCCGTACCCGGAGGAGGTCTCGCGGCGGCTGTGGGAGGGGTACGACTTCCCGGCGCTGCCGCTGCTGAAGTAGTCCTCGTCGGCTCTAGAGGTTGCCGAGCGGCTCGATGTCCACCCGCACCGGGGTGCCCCACACGCGCAGCACCTCGTAGTCGGTGAACTCGTGGACCAGCCGGTACGCCATCGCGGCGCGCGGCCCGCGGCGCTGGGCGTTGAGGTAGAGCTCGGCCTCGTGCCGGTCCCGCCTCGGCGTCCCGCACAGCTGCCACTCCTGGCCGGTCCACTGCTCCGGCAGCCAGCGCTGCTGGGGCTGCGGCCGGTCCTCGCGGACGCCGTACCGCGAAGGGGCGGGTTCGGTGGAGCGGGTGCGCGCGTAGGGCCCGTTGATCTCGGCGCGGCGGGCCGCCCGGCGCCGGGTCTCGCACAGCAGGCACAGGTCGGGGGCGTTCTCGTCGACCGGGCCGTTGGGGTGCTCGGCGCAGCGGGTGGTGGGGGCGGCGGTGGTGACGCCGGCCTCCAGCAGCTCCAGCGCACGCTTCAGGTCGGTCCTGACCTCGTGCAGCTTGGCGTCCGGCGCGTCGGCGGTGAGCGAGTCACCGTGCTCGCCGAGCACTCGGAGGGCACGGCCTAGGGCGGTGAGCTGGGCGTGGTTCATGGGGTGGCTCCGGTTCTTGCGGGGGCCCGGGTCAGGTGCTGCGGCCGACCTTCAGCACAGGGATGGTGACGGTCTCGCCGTCCGGCTGGTACAGCACTCGCCACGTTCCCACGGGCAGGCGGTAGAAGCCGGGGGTGCCCAGAGGGCGGGTAGCCTCCGGGGTGGGCTCGTCGGCGAGTGCGCGTACTGCCACGGCCGTTGCCTTGGCACCGACGGGGTCGATGGCGCGGAGTCGCCGGAACTCGTTCATGGCGGCGTTCTCCCACACCACTGCGTGGGTCACGAAGCGGCCTCTTGGCGGTCCTCTTCCTCCAGCTGTGCCATGAACTCGTCGTGGGACATCGAGGGGCCGGTCGGCGCTGCCTGCCGAGCGCGCGCTTCAGCGATGTCGGACTCGTCCCGCAGCCGCTGAAGCTCTTCGAGCTCGCTTATCGGGATGAGCGCGGCGGCGGGCTTGCCGTACTCGGTGATCAGGATCTGCTCCTGGCCGTGCCGGACACGGCCGACCAGTTGACCGAGCTGGTTGCGGGCCTCTACGAGGGGATACGTGTCCATGCGAAAACTGTACACACCTGCGAGTGTGTGCGCTGGGCGGTAGCTCGTCATGCGCGCATGCTCTCTTCTCGTTTCCGGGACATCGCGGCCCGGATCGCGCCTGCCCTGGCGTGGACCACAGGGGCGGGCAGGAGTGTGGTGGGGCGTGTAGGGGCGTGTTCGCCTCGGCAGCCTTTGCACACACCCCCCGGCAGGGCCTCCGGACGCCCCAGCACCCCGCACTTCGCGCACTCCAGGATGCGGTGGGGCGGTCGGGGAGGCGGGAGTTCCGGGGGGAGCTTGTCGGCCAGGCGGCGGCGGAGCAGGGCGGCGGGGTGGTGGACCGGGGTGGGCAGACCGCTCGTCAGGGCGTGCCGTACGACGTCCTCGTTAGCTCCCCGCGCGAACCACTCCGCCACCAGCGGGGCGAGGGACGCGCACTCGGCGGCGGAGAGGGACAGGGAAGGGGTCGTGCGGCCCAGCGCGGCGAGGAGGATGTGGGCACGGGAACGGGTCGGCGGGCGGGGTTCGCTGTCGTTTGGTACGTCACCTCTGGTGAAGGCGGCCCACCAGTCGTCATTTCGTGCGGTACGGGTGAACCACGTTCGGGTGATCCAACGGGAACTGCCGGTATCCGAGTCCAGGCGCTCGCGCCCTCGGCGCAAGCGGCCTGCGTTCTGGAGGCGGTTCAGCGCGGTGCGAAGGGCGCACTGTCCGTACGGCAGCTGCTTGGCCAGCGTCTTTACGGAGATGTCGGCGCCGTCGGGGAGGCGGTCGACGTACGCGGCGATGGCGGCTTCGCGGGGTGGGAGATGGGCGAAGTCGTGTGCGGTGCGGGGGTGTTGGTCGGGAGTGCTGCGTTTTCCGTATCCCGGCGTCGCCATGGGATGCGCGGGCGGGAAGGGAGCACTAAACTCGGCGTCAGCCACGGGATCGACTCGCATTCGATTCTGTAGGTCAAGCCCCCGCAGGTGTTGGTAGCACCTGGCGGGGGCTGTTCGGTATGCGGGCACGCTAGACGATCGTGACTGTGCGTGGCAAGTCGGTCGCTTCCCGTCAACTCGCGGGGAGGGTGGGTGGGTTGAGGCCCACCAACCATTCCTTGAAAAGAGGTCTCGGAGCTGGGGACTTGAGCCTCGGGACCGTCAGCCCATGCTCTTGGCGCCGTCCAGGGCCTCCCGGACGATGTCGGCGTGACCTGCGTGCTGGGCGGTCTCCGCGATGATGTGCAGCAGCGTCCTGCGGGCCGACCACTGGGCCCCGGCCTCGAACCACGGGGCCTTGGGCAGCGGATGGGCGGCGTCCAGGTCGGGCAGGGTGGCGACCAGTTCGTCCGTCCGGTCGGCCGTCTCCGCGTAGGCGGCCAGCACGCCGGCCAGGGTCTCGCCGGGCAGCATCCGGAACTCGTCGGCCCGCCGGGCCCAGTCGTCCTCGGTCATGGCGGTGAAGTCGCCCATCGACGACGGGCCTTCCTGGATGAAGCGCACCCAGTTCCGTTCCACCGACGTGACGTGCTTGATCAGGCCGCCGAGACACAGTTCGCTGACGGTGGTCCGCTGCCCGGCCTGCTCGTCGGTGAGGTCACGGGTGGTGAAGCGCAGGAAGTGCCGCTGCTTGGCCAGCGCCTCCAGCAGGTCGGCGCGCTCGCCGGTGGGCAGGGTGGTCTTGGTGGCAGTGGTCATGGTGTGGCCCTCCGTGGATCGCTGTTCCGTGGATCGCGTTTCCGTCGACAGGTCACACGCTAGGAGGCGTATAGGTCAGATCCTGACCTCATGGGAGCGGGATTCCCTTGCTTCGCTAGGAGTCCTTCGCCGCCCGGGCTCGATGGGCCGCGACCGTCGTCCGGCTCGCGCACGCGTTGGAGCAGAACCGTCGCGTCCGGTTCCGTGACTGGTCCACGAAGTAGTTCTCGCACCCGGCAGCGGCGCACCGCCCCAGTGTCACCGCCGGATCTCCGGCCGCGACCAGGGCGAGCTTGGCGGCGATCAGCTGTCCGGCCCACCGCTCGGCCGGAGTGCCGTTGCGGCTGAAGTGGATGTGCCAGCCGCCCCCGTCGTGGTCGGACAGGTGCATTTCCGGCTGGTAGTCGCGCAGCAGACGGTGCACGGCCTCGGGGGCGCTCCCGTCGACCAGTTGTGCGAGGGCGGCGCGCACGAGGTCCGGCAGCTCGCCGTAGTCGCCGCCCGGCGGCGGGGCGACCTCGTGTTCTACGAAGAACGCGGCGACCAGTTCGCCGTGCTGGTCGAGGGTTCCGGTGTTGGCCAGCTCGACGGCCAATCGCGCCACGTTCCCAATGTAGTCACCGTATTGCACTTGACCACCTACATCGCCGCTTCCTAGTGTAGGCGTCATGATACTCGACGACACCTACATGGCCCGCCGCCTGCACCTACTCGGAGAGTGGGACACCGCGCTCGCCGTCCTGGGCCCGGACGCCGAGCCCGAGTTGCGCGCGGAGATCGCCGTCGATCGCTGGTTCTTCCAGATCAAGGGTCATGAGGAGGCCGAGAAGGCCGTCGCCGCACTCGATCCCGCTTCGCCGACCGCGCACTTGCTCACGGCCCGTCTCGCGTACAGCCGTCTGCTGTTCCGGCGCGACCCCCGCGCCGACGACCGTGCCGTGGCCGAGGCCGGCTACCGCGCGGCGGCCGAGAGCGGTGACGAAAAGACGCGCGCTTGGGCCGAGTATCACTGGGCCGTCCTGCTGGACAACATCGACGAGGACCCGGCCGGCGCCCTCCCGCGCTACGAGACCGCTCTCGAGATCGCGAGGAAGACGGGCGACGGCTACTTCGAGTCCTACATCATCCGCCACCTCGCGCCGCACAAGGAGCCCGTCGAGCGGATCGCGATGCTGCGCCGCTCACTCCATCTGCGCGCCGCGCTCGGCGCCCGGCCCCAGGCCGTCGCGGCGCAGGCCACCCTCGCCGAGTACCTCCCCGAGGACGACCCCGAACGCGCGGAGCTCATACGGACGTTCCGCCCGGGCGCGGAGGAACTGCACATCGGCTGGCTCCTGTCCGAGAACTGACCCGCAGGTCGGTCCCCGGGTCGATGGCCCAGTGGTTGCTGCGCAGGACGCGGTCGGCGAAGGGCATGTCCAACTCGCCGAGGAGTTGGAAGCCGAGGGAACGGCAGATGCCGTTCGAGGGGCCGTTGCCGGTGGCGGGGAAGGCGTGCACGACTCCCCAGCGGTTCTCGTCCCGGGCCTGTTCCAGCAGGATGCGGGTGGCGCGCTTGGCCAGGCCCCGGCCCTGGAATTCGGGGAGGACCATCCATCCGATCTCGGAGAAGGGCTCCTCGTCGGTCCCGGGCGCGGGCTCGTGGCACCAGAGGGTCACCGTTCCCGCGACCACGGCCGGGGTGTCCGGATCGGGGACGATCATCTTGAGCCAGGCCTGATCGCTCGCCGCCTCCTGGGCGTCGCGGCGGACCTTGTCCTTCATCCCCGCGCTGGGCAGGGGGCCGCCGAGGTCCGCCATCACCAGCAGCACGCGGCCTCTTACCCGGTCCAGTGGTCTCGGGCGGCGGCCGCCACGAACGCCGACCATGCCTCGGGCCGGAACACGAGCTTCGGGCCGTGGGGGTTCTTGGAGTCGCGGACGGGGACGGTGGTGGGGTGGCCGACGCCCACTTCGAGGCAGTCGCCGCCTTGGCCTCCGCTGTGCGTGGACTTGCGCCAGGACTCAGGGGTGTTCCTCATGTGCGTAATCCTGCGCCACCGACTCGATCAAGACCAGCGAATCGGCGGGGGAAAGGGACGCGGCCAGCAGGAACTTGAACATGCGGGTGTGTCTGGTGACGGTGGCCGGTTCGTCCGTCAGCTTGCCCACGTCGGGTGCCTCCACGAAGGAGAGCGGGGGTGCGTCGTCGAACTCCATCAGCTTCAGGGGACCGTCCAGTGCCGCGTGCGCACCCGCCCTGAACGGCAGCACCTGCACGATGACCCGATGCCTTTGTGCAAGGCTCGCCATGTGGCGCAGCGCCTCCGCCATGACCGCCTTGCTGCCGATCCACCTCCGGAGGGCAGCCTCGTCCAGCACCACCCACAACAACGGCGTTGTTGGATCGGCGAGGATCCTCGTGCGGTCGAGGCGGGCGGCCACCAGCGCCTCGATCTCCCCCTCCGGCGCTGTCGGCCTGTACGCGCGGAACACGGCCTCCGCGTACGCCGGTGTCTGAAGCAACCCCGGGATCAACAGCGGCGCGTACTGACTGATCGCCGAAGCCCGCGCCTCCGCCTCCGCCGCCTCCGCGAAGTGCTCCGGATACTTCGACTTCGCCGCTGCCCCGCAGTTCCGCCGGAAGAAGTCCTCCGTCCCCAACACCTCGTCCAGCAACCGCGCATACTCCGGTTGCATCCGCCGCGTACCCGCCTCCAACTGCCCCACGAACGACCCGCTCACGAACAGCCGTTGCCCCAGCTCCTCCTGGCTGATCCCCGCCTTCTCCCGCGCGTGCCGCAATTCCGCACCCAGCAGCGCTCGCGGTGACGACGACGGGTCCAGATCCTTCGGTCCTGCCATGCGTGACTCCCGATCCACCAGCCGAGGTTGTTGGGGCGCCCTGTCTGGCCAGGTTAGAGCCGTATCGGACACGCTGTGTTGCGAATCACCAACCCAACGTGCCGATGGAGGAAGCGTGCGGTCCACCGAAGAAGTCCTGGAGTCCCTGCGGGAGGCGCTCACCGAGGTCGGCGTGACGCTGCCGTCCCTCGCCGTCGACCCCCTCACCGGTGCCGGTGACGAGCCGTTCCCGCTGGTCGACCTGGGGCGCTGCAACGTCCGCACGGCCGAGCGGCTGGCGTCGGTGCTGCGCGGGGAGCGGCCGCCGGTGGGGGCGTATGTGGTGGACGTACGGGATGGACGCGTGGGGGAGGTGAGGGGGCACCTGGGCGGGAGGGTGCAGCTCAGGCCCCTCGGGGGCGGGCGGGAGTGGGACTGTCCGCCGGAGTCCCTCGGGCCCGCGCCGCAGGGCGAGGTGTTGCGGGCGAGGGTGCGCAAGGCCAACAGGGAGAGGCGCATGCCCTGTTGAACCCTGTTGCAATGAACCATGCCCCTTCTGGACGCCCTCGCCCGCTTCAACCACGCCCACCCCTGGAGCCACAACGCCCACTTCCACCGGTGGATCATGCGCCAGGTGCCCCGCCGCTTCGACCGTGCCCTCGACGTCGGCTGCGGTTCCGGGGACCTCGCCCGGCTGCTGGCCACGCGCGCGGCCCACGTGCACGGCATCGACAGCGACGAGCGGATCATCGGTGAGGCGAGGGAGTCGACCGGTCCTGGGCTTCCCGTCGACTTCTCCGTCGCGGACGCGCTGTCGTACGACGAAGGTGGCCGTTATGACGTCATCACCTGTGTCGCCGTACTCCATCACCTGCCCCTGACCGAGACCCTCAGCCGGTTCGGACAGCAACTGGCGCCCGGCGGAAGCCTGGTGGTCGTCGGGCTGACGCGGGAGGACACCGGGGTCCAGACACTCCTCGGCCTCGCGTCCGTCCCGCTGAACCTCGTCATCGGCTGGGTGAAGAACAGGGGACGTAAGGCACCGCAGCGCCCCGTCGCGATGACCGCACCGACCCGTCCGGCCGACGTCCCCTACACCGAGTTCGCCCGCGAAGCCCGCCGCGTCCTCCCCGGCGTCCGGCTGAGGCGGCGGCTGTTCTGGCGTTACACCCTTGTCTGGAAAAAGGTGCGCGGGGATGTCGATCCAGGCAGGCTCAAATCGACGCAGGGGTGAGAGCACGACACCGCACGCCACCACGCGAGAGGCGAAGACCATGCCCAAGGTCCGTGTACACAACGTGACGATCTCCCTCGACGGCTTCATGGCCGGTCCGAACCAGCGACTGGACGCCCCGTTCGGTGACGGCGTCGGCTGGGGCGACGACCTGCACAGCTGGTTCATCTCCGCGTCGGAGGACGCCGCCGCCGGGAAGTCCGGCATCGACGTCGACTATTTCGTCCGCGGCGACCAGAACATCGGCGCCACGATCATGGGGCGGAACATGTTCGGCCCACAGCGCGGGCCGTGGGAGGACGAGTCCTGGCAGGGCTGGTGGGGCGACAACCCGCCCTACCACCACGACGTCTTCGTCCACACCCACCATCCGCGCCCGACGCTGGAGATGGCCGGCGGAACCACCTTCCACTTCACCGACGAGCCGCCGGAGACGGTCCTCGGGCGCGCCTTCGACGCCGCGGACGGCAAGGACGTACGGATCGGCGGCGGGGCGGCGGTCATCCGGCAGTATCTGCGCGCCGGGCTGATCGACGAAGCACACCTGGTGATCGCGCCGCTCCTCATCGGACGCGGGGAACGCTTGCTCGACGACCTGGGCGACGGGATCGACGGCTACCGCGTGTCCGAACTGGTCAGCTCACCGAACGTCACCCACGCGCTGCTGGTCCGCCGTTGAGCTGACGGCCGGTTCGATTCCCGGTTAGCGTGTCCGGATGGAAGATCTTGGACCCGTCGTCTGGCCGCCCGAGCCGATCAGGACCGAGAGGCTCGTGCTCCGTGAGCCCGAGCCCCGGGACCGTGCGGCGTTCATCGAGCTGCTCGCCTCGCCGGAGGTGCACACCTACCTCGGTGGTCCCCGGCCGCGTGACGAGCTGGAGCGCGAGCTGCCCGGGGTGCCCGAGCAGTGGCCCGGGAGCTTCGTCGTCGATCTCGACGGGGCGATGATCGGCCAGATCCTGCTCAGGAGGGCAACCGGGCACAGCCGCCCGGCCGCCGCGGGCAAGGCCGATCTCGGCTATCTGTTCCTGCCACGGGCATGGGGATCCGGGTACGCCACCGAGGCATGCGCGGCGGCGCTCGGCTGGCTCGATCGCGCGCTTCCCGGTGAGGCGGTGGTGCTCACCACGCAGACCGCCAACGTCGGCTCGATGCGTCTCGCGGCGAAGCTGGGGTTCACCGAGGTGGAGCGATTCGAGGCCTGGGGCGCCGAGCAGTGGCTCGGCATGCGCTCTCACCTCTAGCGGGCCGTCGCCGCCAGTGCCGCCCGCAGGTGGCCCCCCGACTCCGCCAGCAGGTGGGCCGCAGTGGGCCCGTCGATGTCGGCCAGGATGGTCAGGATCGCGTTCTTCACCTCGCCGTCCGTGGCGGCCAGCGCCCGCTCGACCTCCTCGTCGCCGGCGCCGGTGGCGAGGGCGACGATGCGGCGGGAACGGGCGCGCAGCTTCTCGTTGGAGGCGCGGACGTCGACCATCAGGTTTCCGTAGGTCTTGCCGAGGCGGATCATCGTGATCGTCGACAGCATGTTGAGGACGAGCTTCTGTGCGGTGCCGGCCTTGAGGCGGGTGGAGCCGGTGAGCAGTTCGGGGCCCACGACGACCTCGATACCGTGCTCGGCGGCCGCGGCGAGCGCGCTGTCGGCGTTGCAGGACAGGCCGACGGTCAACGCCCCCTGTGCACGGGCGTGTTCCACCGCGCCGACGGCGTAGGGGGTACGTCCGGACGCGGACACCCCGACCACCGTGTCCGCGGGCGTCACCGCGAGGGCGTCCAGGTCGGCGCGCGCCAGGTCCGCGGAGTCCTCGGCGCCCTCGACGGACGTGACCAGCGCCTCGGGGCCGCCCGCGATCAGGCCCACGACCTGCGCCGGGTCCGTGTTGAAGGTCGGCGGGCACTCGGAGGCGTCCAGGACGCCGAGGCGTCCGGCGGTCCCGGCACCGGCGTAGATCAGCCGGCCGCCCCGGGCCATCCGCTCGGCGATCGCGTCGATGGCGGCGGCGATCCGCGGCAACTGCCGGGACACCGTGGCGGGCACGGAGGCGTCCTCGCCGTTCATCAGCCGGGCGATGTCCAGGGTGGGCAACCGGTCGATGTCGGCGAACTCGGGCCGAAACGCCTCGGTGGTGAGCGTCTCCAACTGGGCTTGCAGATCACGGGGGTCGGAGGTGGAGGTCATGAGGGAGTGGCTCTTTCTTCGTGACCGACGTCTGCCGGGTGACTCGTCTCTACCGACGGTGCCGATGGGCCAGCGCCTCGTAGGACGCGGCCAGCGCGGGCGCCGCCGTCTCGTACGTCCGTTGCGCCACCCCCACGAACAGACAGTCCACCACCAGCAGCTGGCTCGTCCGTGACGACATGGCCGCGGGCCGCAGCTCGCTCTCCCGGGCCGTGGACGTCGTCAGCACCTGGTCGGCGTACTGCGTCACCGCCCCGTCCGGCCGCCCGGTGATGGCCACCGTGGTGGCGCCGCGCTCGAACGCGACCCGCAACGGCTCGATGACGTCCCCGGTCGACCCCGAGTGCGTGATCGCGATCGCCACGTCCCCCGCCCGCAGCTGCACCGCGTTCGTCACCGCCAGATGCGGATCGCTGTGCGCCTGCGCTATCAGCCCTATCCGGAGCAGCTTCTGCGTGAGGTCCTGTGCGACGAGACCGGAGGCCCCCACCCCGTACACGTCGATCCGTCGCGCCGAGGCCGTCGCGGTGACCGCCGCCCCCAGCTGCACGGTGTCCAGCCCGGCCGCCGTGTCCGCGAGGGTCTGCTGCTCGTCGTAGGCGAGCTTGGCGACCACGTCCGCGATCGGATCGTCCACCGCGATGTCCGTGGTGATCGCCGGCGCCCGCCCGGACTGCTGCTGCGCGGCCAGCCCGGCGAGGGCGAGCCGCAGGTCGCGGTATCCGGGATAGCCCAGCAGCCGGGCCGTCCGCACGACCGTCGCCTCGCTCGTCCCGGTCAGTTCGGCGAGGCCCGTGACGGTGAGCGCCGCGCACCCCGCGGGGTCGGCGGCCACGGCCTCGGCGACCCGGTGCATGGAACGGGTCATGGACGGACCCAGCGTGCGCACCTTCGCGGCGAGAGCGCTGCCGAAAATTTCCTTCACTTCCTGGGGCACGACTGAAAGATATTTTCGGCTCGGTTCGTGGTCAAGAGCCCGCACAATGGCTCCATGGAGTCCATCGGTCCACTTGAGCAGTCCCTGCACACGGCACGCGCCCTCGTACTCACCGACCTGGCCGCGAGCCAGGTCGCCGCCGCGGACGTGGTGTCGATGGTCGAGGATTCCGTCGTACAGCGGCGCTGGTGGGTGGAGCAGTGGCCGGAGGGCGCGGAGTTCGTGGCGGGCCTGATCGCCCAGGACGTCCAGGACGCCCTCCTCGAGCGCCACGGCCGCTGGCCCCTGTGCCCGGTGTGCGGCTCCGGCGACCCGCACGCCTTGGAGATCGAGCCGGAGCTGGGCCCCGATCCGCACTGGGTGTGCCACCAGGCGGGCGTGAAGGTCGCGCCGGTCGGCTCGCTCGGGACCGCGATGGGCGGGGCGGCGGGCGGGGACTCCGCCTCGTGACCGTCTACATCGACCCACCGACCTGGCCGGGCCACGGCCGCATGTGGTCCCACCTGATCAGCGACGTCTCCTTCGACGAACTGCACAGGTTCGCCGAGGAGCTGGGAGTTCCGCCACGGGCCTTCGAGCGGGATCACTACGACATCCCGTCGCACCGGTACGCCGACGTGGTCGCGGCGGGCGCGGTGGAGGTGAGCAGCCGGGAGGTGGTGCGGCTGCTGACCGGGTCGGGACTGCGCCGGCCCAAAGGCCGCTAACCGGCCCCGCCGGGAAGGACGTACAGCCACAGCCCCGGTTCCACATCCCCGTACACCTGCTCCTCCTCCACGCTCGCCCGCGCGAACCCGGCCCGGGCGATGACGCGTTGGGAGGCGGCGTTGTCCGGCTCGATGGTGGCGCAGAGGCTGCGCACGTCGTCGCGGGCCAGGGCCCAGTCGCTCAGTGCGCGCAGGGCCTCCGTGGCGTAGCCCTGACCGCGGGCGGAGGGGGCGAGGTCGTAGCCGACCTCCGCGCGGCCGTCCTCGTCGGGGGCGCCGTGGAAGCCCATACCGCCGATCGCGCGGCCGTCCTGTCGCCGGACGAGGGCGAAGAGGCCGAACTCCGGGCGGTGGACGCCCGCCTCGTAGGCCTTGATGGTCATGCCGGCGGCCTCGCGGGTGCCCTCGAAGGGGCCGTCCTCGACCCACTCGAAGTCACCGTCGCCGCCCGCGGCCAGTTCGGCGGCGGACGCGGGCGTGACGCCCTGGAGGGTCAGGCGCTCGGTGGGCAGGACGAGGTTGTTGCTCCAGCGCCACCCGGTGCGCGGGGCGCGGCCGGGCAGGTCACCGCGGCCGGTGGCCCACAGGAGGGTGCGCCAGGGGTCGGGGCCGGGCTGGACGTCGGGGAAGATCCGGGTCAGCACGTACTCGGGGAGCCGGGCGGGGGGCTCGTACGTCAGGCCCAGGCCCTCCGCGATGTCGTACGTGTGCAGCAGGACCTCGGCGATGCCCATCGCGGCGAAGCCCACGCGGTTCGCGCTGCGGAAGGGGTACGGGTGGAAGGCGCGGACCTCGCGCGGGGTGCTGCGCAGGGTCGCCGCGAGCAGCGTGCCGGCCGTCTCGATGACCTGGAGGGCGCCCTCGGCGTCCGTGTCGTCCTCCAGGAAGATCTCGAAGGGGACGTACTTCTCCTGCGCCCGGCCCGCCAACTGCCCCGCGTACGCGATCAGATCACTCGCGATGTGCTCGGCCGTCTTCAGACAGCTCCACTCCACCCGGCCGGCCGGCACCCCGGTCCAGTCCCGGTCCACCGCCGTCCGCAGTACCGCCACCGCGTCCGCGACGGCCTCCGTCAGCCGTTCCGCGCCCAGGTCTTCGCCCATGTCAGCCATGCGGGCAGGCTATGGCGCCGGGCGCCTCAGAGCGACAGCATTTCCAGTTCCGAGGTGAGGTTGTAGCGGGCCGTGGCCTCCCACTCACGCTCCCCGTACGGCGTCCTGAAGAGCCGGGGCAGATCGAGCAGTTGGCGGAGGATCGCGGACCGGCCCTCGCGGAAGGCGTCGCTCGGGACGAAGCCGTACTCCTCGCGGACGGCGGCCGTGTAGGCGGCGTACGCGGAGGGCGGGGCGGCGAGGATCGCGAGGTCGGCGTCGCAGAGGACCTGGCCGTCGCGGTCGTCGTCGGCGGGGTCGTGGGCGGTGGTGAGGCGGACCAGGCGGGCGACCTCGGCCGTCGCGGCCCCCGGGAGGCCGGCTTCGGGGAGGGCGCGTTCGGCCAGACGGGCGGAGCGCTCCTCGTTCTCCGAGCGGTCCGGCAGGTAGACGGCGTCGTGGAACCAGGCCGCGAGACGGACCAGGTCCGGGGCCTGCGCGTACTCCTCCAGTACGTCGATGTGGTCGAGGACCGCCGTGAGGTGTCCGACGGTGTGGTACCGCCGCTGCGGCTCCTGCCAGCGGGCGAGGAGGTCGTCGGCGTACGGCGCCGGATCGGGGCCGTCGGTTCCGGGGCGGGCGCCCTCCAGGGCACGGGCGAAACGGTCGCGGAGGTCGTCGAGATCGGCCATGGCGTCATTGTCCCCCCGGCCGCCCCCTGGCACCTTGGGCCCCATGACTACAGACGCCGAACGCGACCCCGAACTCCCCGGCCGCCTCCTGACCACCGAACGCGACGCCCTGATCCCCCTGCTGCGCTCCCGCCCGGACACCGACTTCGCGCTGCCGACGGCCGGGTGCCCGGGGTGGAGCGTGCGCGATGTGCTGGCGCACTGCTCGTCCGCGCTGACGCGGGTGGTGGAGGGCAGATTCGAGAAGGGCGTCTTCTCGCCCGCGTCGAACGACCGGGACATCGCCGAGCGCGCGGACTGGACGAACCAGCGGATCGTCGACGAGCTGGAGCGCGGGATGACGGAGGCGGGGCCGGTGATCGCCGCGGCGGGCGGGGTGCTGGACATCATCGGGCTGGGCGAGTGGGTGCACGCGGGAGACGTCCGGGAGGTGTTCGGGGAGCCGGGCGCTTACGCGGGCGCCGGTCTCCCGGACGCGCTCGCCCTGCTGGCCCGCACGACCCGGGAGCGCGGCCACCTCCCCCTGCACGCCGACCTCGACGACCTGGACGAACCGGTCCGCCTGGGCGATGCGGCGGGCGACCGCACGCCGGCCCGTTACATCGGGGACGCGGCGACGCTCGTCCGGCTGTACTCGGGGCGTCCGGTGGAGGGGCGGGCGTACGAGCTCGCGGGGGCGGAGGCGAAGGAGCTGAACATCTTCGGCTGAGACGCGCCGGTGAGGGGGACCCCGTGGCGGCGTATTCTGGAATTGGACTAGACCTGTAGCCGCCCGAGACCGTCGACGAATGGGGTCCCATGAGCAAGCGTGCAGTCCTGGAGGTGATCGCCCTCGACACCGAGGACGCGATCGCCGCCCAGGCCGGAGGCGCGGACCGGCTGGAACTGGTGACCGACATGGCGGCGGACGGTCTGACGCCGACGGTCTCCACGGTCACCGCGATCCGGGCCGCCGTGGACATCTCGGTGCGGGTGATGCTGCGGCTGTCGGACGGGTTCGCTGCGGGGGACGTCTCGCAGGTGGCCCGGGCGGCCCGGGAGCTGCGGGACGCCGGGGCCGAGGAGTTCGTACTCGGGTTCCTGGACACGGCCGGCGAGGTGGACCTCGCGGCCGTGGAGCGGGTGGCCGAGGAACTGGACGGCTGCCGCTGGACCTTCCACCGCGCCATCGACCACGCGTCGGACCGCAACGCCCTGCGCAAGCAGCTGGCCGACCTGCCGGGGCTGGACACCTACCTCACGGCGGGATCCGCGGCGGGCGTGGACGAGGGGCTCCCCGTACTGCTCGCGGAGGCGGGCAGGGCGGGGGAGCCGGGGTACGAACAGCAGCTTCTGGTGGGTGGCGGGCTACGACTCGACCATGTGCCGGGACTGCGGGCGGCGGGGATCGACGCGTTCCACATCGGCGGGGCGGCGCGGCCGGACGGCTGGGGAGCGCCGGTATCGGCGGAGGCGGTGGGGGAGTGGCGGCGGGCGGTGGACGAGGTGCGCGATTAGCCCTTCAGCGGCCGCAGGCACAGGGCCGTGTTGCCGTCCTCGCTGTACTCGAGGTAGGCGTAGTACTCGCCGGACTCGCACGAGACGGCCGGTTCGTAGACGCGGTACTGCGCGGCGGAGGAGTCACAGGCCTCGGGCCTGAGCTCCTGTGCCGGCCAGGTGGCGTCGTTGCGGGCGCAGGAACCGGACGTCAGGGTCGGGGTGTCGGCATCGCGGGCACCGGAGCCGGCACTGTCGTCCCCTGGTCCGACCACCAGCCCGATGACCAGAAGCGCCGTGAACGCGAACACCGCCAGGCCCAGCAGTCCCACCGGGATCAGCGCCAGGATGCCCGCCGGCCGCCTGAACACCGGCTTGCCGGGATCCAGCGGCGGCCGGAACCCCGGCGCGACCGGCTCGGGGATGCGCCGGATGCCGGACAGCGCGCTGAGGTTGGTCAGCAGGGTGAAGGGGGTGATGAGCACCGACAGCGGCCCCCACCAGCCGAGCACCATGGTCTCCGCCTGCATGTCCCGGAAGCTCGCCAGCGCGCAGGTGCGGCAGAACACGCCCTCCCGCCGCAGGAACCGCATGATCACCACCATCCCCTGGTGACCCCGGATCGTCACCGGGGCGGCGGGGGCCGCCCCACAGATCTGGCAGGCGGCCGTCGGCGGGTAGGGCCCCGAAGCCTGCGGGTACGGTCCGGGAGCCGGTTGGTACGGCCCGGGCACCTGCGGGTACGGCCCGGGAGCCGGTTGGTACTGGTACGGGCCCGGAGCCGGAGTCTGCTGGTACGGACCGGAATGCGGAGGGTGGGGCCCCGAAGTCGGCTGGTACGCGGGGTGCGAGGGCGGCGGCGTGCTCAACGGGGGCCTCTCCGGGGGGACATGTGAACGGAGCAGCACCTTACTCGGCGAGCGCCGCGGGCAGCGGTGCCGCGTGCGTCACGATCAGGCCCGACACCGCTCGGGTCAGGGCCACGTACAGCCGGCGCAGCCCGGTCCGCTCGTCCGGTTCGCCGTCCACCACCGCCTGGGGCTCGTCCAGGACGACGTAGTCGTACTCAAGACCCTTGGCGAGGGACGCCGGGACCAGGGTCAACCGGGTCTCGGCCGTGGTCTCCTCGCCCGGCGCGAGATACGGGATCCCCGCCGCCGTCAGCGCCTCCGCCAGGGCCGGTACCCGCGCGTCCGCCGCGATCAGACCGGTCGAGCCCTCGTTGCGCAGCAACTCCTCGCAGGCGGCGACCACTTCGGCCGTACCGTCGATCTCCCGGACGTCGAAGAACCCCGGGTTCTCACGGACCGACGCCACCGGGGTCAGGCCCGGCGCGATGTGCGGCAGGAGCCGGGAGGCGTAGGTGATGACGTCCGTCGGCACACGGAAACCGGCCGTCAGCTCCTCGATCACCCCGTCGGACTTGCCGAGGTGGGCCAGTGCCTCGTCCCAACTCCGCGTCGCCCACGGCGTGGTGCCCTGCGCGAGGTCGCCGAGGACGGTCGCCGAACCGGTCGAGCAGCGGCGGCCGACTGCGCGGTACTGCATCGGGGAGAGGTCCTGCGCCTCGTCGAGCACCACATGCCCGAGCGAGTGCGTGCGCTCCACGAGGTCCGTCGCCTCGTCGATCAACACCGCGTCCGCGGAAGACCACTTGGCCGACTTCACCGACCGCACCGGCTTCGCCCACAGGATCGTCTTCTGCTCGTCCTCGTCGAGGACGCCCGCCGCGTGTTCGGCGAGGAAGTCCGCGTCCGTCAGCAGCCGGAGCACCAGCTTCGCCGGATCCACCGGCGGCCAGATCGCCTTCACCGCCGCCTTCACCGCGGGGTTGCGGGCCACCGCGTCCTGCACGCGGTCGTCCGGCGCCTCCCCGGACCGCTCCATCTGCACCAGCACGGTGTGCGCGACGCGCTGCGGGAGCGCCTCGCGGGCGGCGCCGTAACGGATGCCCCGGTCGAGCAACTCCCGCACCATCTCCTCGATCTCGTACGCCGGGACCCGCCACCTGCGTGACCCGCGTACGACCATCACCGGTTCGGTCGGCATGGTCACGTGGGAGTAGACGGCCCGCCTCAGCACCTCCGCCATCCTCGCGTCGCCCTTGAGGACGGCGGCGGGCGCGTCATCGGTGCCGCGCACCTCCAGGCCCGCGGCCACCAGGTCGTCGACGGTGGCCTGCTTCACCGCCAACTCACCGAGCGCGGGCAGCACTTGCTCGATGTAGTGCAGGAAGGACCGGTTCGGTCCGATGACGAGCGTGCCGGTGCGGGCGAGCCGCTCCCGGTGGGCGTAGAGGAGATAGGCGACCCGGTGCAGGCCGACGGCGGTCTTCCCGGTACCCGGGCCTCCCTGGACGCAGACCGTGCCGCCGAGCCCGGACCGTACGATCTCGTCCTGCTCGGGCTGGATCGTCGCCACGATGTCGCGCATCGGGCCGACGCGCGGGCGCTCGATCTCCTGCTGGAGCAGCTTGCTGGTGGCCGCGGCCTCAGCGGGGTCGGAGAGGTGCTCGTCCTCGTACGCCGTGATGTCCCCGCGGGTGTATCCGAAGCGGCGACGCAGCCCGACGTCCATCGGGTCCTTCTTGGACGCCCGGTAGAACGGCTGCGAGACCGGCGCCCGCCAGTCGATCACCATCGGGTCGCCGTCGTGGTCGTGGACGTGCCGGCGCCCGATGTAGAAGCGCTCTCCCTCCGCGCCCTCGGCCCGGTCGGCGCCGGGGGAGTGCAGGTAGTCGAGGCGGCCGAAGAACAGCGGGGTGTCGCTGAGGTCGGCCAGCGCCTTGATGCGCTCGCCGATCTGGCGGGCCAGGACCTCGGCGTTGACCCAGTTCGCGGTGACGTCCTTGATGTTCAGCGACTCGGCGTCCTCGCGCATGGCGCGCAGTGCGGCACGGGAAGCGGCGAGGTGGGAGCGTTCGCGGGCGAGGGGGTCGTCGTCGAGGGGCGCGGGCAGGGCAGACAAGGGGGTGCCTCCGAAGGTGCTGCGGGGTGGCTGGCTGCCGGGTGATGGCAGCGAGGTGCCGACCGGTTTCCGTCCGGTCGGCGGCACTCCGGGAGGGAGGCGGGCAGGAGCGGAGATCCTAGGGCAGGCCCCCGGCGCGGCGCCAACCGTCTTTCCATCCCCTAGGGGGTCACCCCTCCGCCCATCAGGGGAGGCTCCCCCCACAGGGTGTACTCAGGTAGCACAAGAAGTGGCTACCTGGGACCGATGCCCTCCTTATGCCTCGAAAGCCACTATGGAGGCATGAGCGCAGCGACCTTCACCCCAGCACCCGGTCGCCCGTCCGGGGCGACTCCCCTCTCCGGTATCCACAGCACCCACCCCCTGGGCAACGCCCTCCGGGCGGTCCGCGTCTTCGCCGGCGCCGCCTTCGACGTCGTCATACTCGGCGAGTACGGCGAGGAGGCGGGCGTCCGCCGCCGCTGAGCGGATGGCGCCGGCTCAGGCCCCGTCCGCCAGCAGCTCGTCCGCGTCCACGATCCGGTAGGCGTACCCCTGTTCCGCCAGGAAGCGCTGGCGGTGCGCCGCGAAGTCCTGGTCGATGGTGTCCCGGGCGACGACGGAGTAGAAGTGGGCCTGGTGGCCGTCCGCCTTCGGGCGCAGCACCCGTCCGAGCCGCTGGGCCTCCTCCTGGCGGGAGCCGAAGGTGCCCGAGACCTGGATGGCGACCGTCGCCTCCGGCAGGTCGATGGAGAAGTTCGCCACCTTCGACACCACCAGCACGCTGATCTCGCCCTCCCGGAAGGCGCCGAAGAGCTTCTCCCGCTGGGCGTTGGAGGTCTCGCCCTTGATGACGGGGGCGTTCAGATGCTCGCCGAGTTCGTCGAGCTGGTCGATGTACTGGCCGATCACCAGGATCTGCTGACCCGCGAACCGCCGTACCAGAGCCTCCGTGACCTTCCGCTTCGTCGCGGTCGTCGCACAGAAGCGGTACTTCTCCTCCTGCTCGGCCGTGGCGTAGGCGAGCCGCTCGGAGTCGGTCAGGTTCACCCGCACCTCGACACAGTCGGCCGGCGCGATGTACCCCTGTGCCTCGATCTCCTTCCACGGCGCGTCGAACCGCTTGGGCCCGATCAGCGAGAAGACGTCCGACTCCCGCCCGTCCTCGCGCACCAGGGTCGCGGTCAGCCCGAGTCTGCGCCGGGCCTGGAGGTCGGCGGTGAACTTGAAGACGGGCGCCGGCAGCAGGTGCACCTCGTCGTAGAGGATGAGCCCCCAGTCCCGGGAGTCGAAGAGCTCCAGATGCGGGTAGACACCCTTCCGCCGGGTCGTCAGCACCTGGTAGGTGGCGATGGTGACGGGTCTGATCTCCTTGCGCGTCCCGCTGTACTCGCCGATCTCCTCCTCGGTCAGCGAGGTCCGCTTGATGAGCTCGTGCTTCCACTGCCGGGCCGAGACGGTGTTGGTGACGAGGATGAGGGTGGTCGACTTGGCCTGCGCCATGGCCCCGGCGCCGACCAGCGTCTTACCGGCACCGCACGGCAGGACGACGACCCCGCTGCCGCCGTGCCAGAAGTTCTCCACGGCCTGCTTCTGGTACGGCCGGAGTGCCCAGCCGTCCTCGTCCAGCTCGATGGCGTGCGCCTCGCCGTCGACGTATCCCGCGAGGTCCTCGGCGGGCCAGCCCAGCTTCAGCAGCGTCTGCTTGATCTGCCCGCGCTCGGAGGGGTGCACGGCCACGGTGTCCGGGTCGAGCCGCGCCCCGACCAGCGGGATGATCCGCTTCGAGCGCAGGATCTCCTCCAGCACCGGCCGGTCGGTGGTGGTGAGCACGAGCCCGTGGGCGGGGTGCTTGCTGAGCGTGAGCCGCCCGTACCGGTCCATCGTCTCGGCGACGTCGACGAGCAGGGCGTGCGGCACCGGATACCGGCTGTACTGCACCAGCGCGTCGACCACCTGCTCGGCGTCGTGCCCGGCGGCCCGCGCGTTCCACAGGCCCAGCGGTGTCACCCGGTAGGTGTGGATGTGCTCGGGCGCTCGCTCCAGCTCGGCGAACGGCGCGATGGCCCGACGGCACTCGTCGGCCTGCTCGTGGTCGACCTCGAGCAGCAGGGTCTTGTCGGACTGGACGATGAGAGGACCGTTCACGTACATGCATCCTTCCGCACGGGCCAAACGTCCAGTGTGCCTCAACCAGGGACGATCAAGGGAGCCCGAGGAAGGCCGGGAAGGGCCGGAGAAGGCCGAACGGTCTCCCGGGCAACCCAGGCCCCCGCTCGTGTGTCTTGACTGGCGGGAGTGGGCCGGGGAGGACACATGGGGATGTCTGCGGGCAGTTGGGCGGTCGGCGGGGGAGCGGTCGTGGTGCTGGTGGCGACCGGTGCCTGGGCGCTGCGGCCGGTGGGCGCCGACACCCAGCTGTGGAACCAGGTGCGGCCGGCCATCGAGGCGCGGCTCGTGGACCAGTCGCGGGGCGCCGGGTACGGGGAGAGCGAGCCCGGGCTCCGGGCCCGGTGGTTCTGCCGGGCCCAGGAGGTGGACCTCGACGAGCGGGACGGGCTCGTGCGGGCCGGCGTCAACACCCTGTGCCTGGAGTACGGGGTGCGCGCGGGGAGCCTCGTGGAGTGCGGCGGCGCCGCGGTCCCGCAGGTGCTGCGGCTGCGGCGGGAGGCCGGCGGCGGCTACGTGGTCGTGTCGCAGGAGGAGCCGCCCGACGGCGCGGGCAACGCGAAGTGGCTGACGTCCCACTTCGGGCACGCCACCACGGCCGCGTTCGACGACACCCTGCCGTCGACCACCCTGGAGTCCGCGGCCCGTACCCACTTCGGCCTGCCCGCGGACTCCCCGGTCACGGAGTGCTGACGCGGGCCCGGGGCCCGTCCGAAAGGACCTACTCCTCCGCCAGCTCCGCCACCCCGGTCACCCGGTGCAGCGGGTACGTGCGGACCTCGTCCGCCGTGTGGTCGTACGCCGTCACGAAGCCGCCCTCGACGCGCACGGGGGCGATGACGCGCTGGCTCGCGGCACCCTCGGCGTTGACGTAGCCGATCCACAGGGCCTCGCCGGTCAGGACGGCGGCCTGCATGGTGGCGAGGGTCTCGGCGGAGCTGGTGCGGGGGAGTGCGCCGGTGGCGGGCAGGGACTCGTCGGCCTGTCTGCGGGGGGTCGTCGAGGCCAGGTCACCGGCCCGGATGGCCCGGATCGCCGCCGACAGGAGGGTCGCGTCGGGGACCGGGGGGCCGTCCGGGACGGGTTCGGGGGCCGTGCGCGGCGGGGTGCGGTGGGCGTGGGCGCGGGTGATCAGGACATCGCCCTCCGCGGACTCGGCGGCCGGGGCGAAGCCCATCGCGCGCAGGCCGTCCAGCAGTGCCGCCGGGTCGGCCTGCGCGGCCAGCACGGTGGGGGCCAGGCGGCGCAGGCGCAGGCCCGCGGCGCGCTTGTCGGCGAGGATCTCGTTGAGCACGGCGTCGTCGTCGCAGCGGACGTACGCGGAGGCCGCGCCCACCCGCAGATGGCCGTGCCTGCGCGCCACGTCGTCGATCAGATACGTCAGCGGCTGCGGCACCGGCGTGCGCGCGTGCGCGGCGAGGAAGGCGTGCAGGTCGGAGGCGGACTGGCCGGCGTCCAGGGCGCGGCGTACCGAGGCGGGGGTGAAGCGGTAGACCGTCGCCCCGCCCTTCGACTCCACGTCGGCCAGCACGTCCAGCACCTCGGCCAGCGACCGCTGCAGGGGACCGGGGGCCACCGCCGTCAGGTCGGCCTGGAGCAGGACGTGGTCGAGCGGCTCGGGCAGCAGCGGCGCGAGCAGCCGGGCGGCCGCGGCGGACGCGGTGGCCTGCTCGGCCGGGGAGAGGGGTTCCGTGCCGGCGGGGCCGTGGTGTGCGTGGCCTCGGTGCACGGCATCGACGGTGGAGCGGTGGTGCACGGGAAGCTTGTCGCCGGGGCCCTCCGGCGCCTTGCCCGGCGTCTTCGGCGCAGCAGTCGCGCCCAGCAACGCCCGCCCGTGCCCCGACAGCGCCCCGCGCCCCGTCACGCCCAGCAGCTCCGCCTCCGTCAACGTCCACTCGGCGAGCCGGGACCGCAGATCGTCCTCGCGCTGCGGCCCCCGCAGCGGACGCTCCCAGCGCAGCCGGGCCAGCACCGACTCCCTCGACGGCGACGCCCCCTCCGGCAGCCCCGCCAGCAGCGTCAGCACCCGGTGCCGTACCTCCGGTGCCGCGCTGCGGTCGAGTCCCGGGCCCAGCGTCGACAGCGTGCGGTCCTTCGCGTCCCGGCCGCCCACCAGGCCGGACACCCGCGTCGCCGTCAGCCACGCCTCCGCCAGGCGGGCCCAGCGCTGTGCCGGAGGCTGCTCCAGCCACTCGTCGTGGGCCGGGGTCGCCGCGTACCGCTCGTCGGCCTCGCCGTCGGAGGCCAGCAGGCCCGCCGCGTACGCCAGCTCGACCCAGAACGCGGCCACCGGTTCGGCCACGTCCAGGGCGACGGCCGTGCGCTTGAGGTCGCGGACGCTCAGGCCGCCCGCCCGCAGCACCGCGGGCCCGCCCTCGTCCCAGTCCTTCAGCAGCTCCTCGACGGTCGCGAGCGCGGTGTACGCCTGCCCGGCCGCCGTCGCGTCCACCACCTGTGGACGGTGCGTCGCCGCGGGCTCCACGGCCGGCGGCAGCGGCTCCACCTCGCGGTGCGCACGGCCGCCGCGCAGATGCAGGGCCACCTCTCGCGGGAGTACGACCGTCCCGGGCGCCGTCGGCACCAGCAGCCCCAGATCCAGCAGACGGCGCAGATGGGCCGCCGGGTCGGCGGTGACCTGGCCGTACGGCGGACCCCACACGAGCCGCGAGAGTACCTCCCGCGACTCCTCAGGGAGCCCGGCGAGCAGCGCCGACATCCGCTTCCGGTCGGTGAACAGGGCCGTCAGCGACGCCACCGCGGAGACCGCGTCGTGGGTCGAGCCGAGCCCCGCCGCCGCGACGATGTCCTGGATGCGGCCCGGCGACATCCCCGCCGTGGCCTCCTGCACGGTCGGCCCGAGCCCGGTCGGCGACGGATGCTGCGGTGAGGGCGCGAGCAGCTCGCGGGCCGTGCGGACCAGCCGCAGCCGATCGTCGTCGCCCCACACCAGGGCCTGCTCCCGCAGGGTGCCCAGGGCACGCGGGAGCGCCGCCGAGACGGCCGGATCGCCGCCGTCGCCGGTCAGCAGCGCGAGCAGTTCACCGTAGGACGCCGGGTCCGCCGCCACCGCCAGCGCCTCCGCCGTCTGGAGCGCGAAACGGTCCAGCCGCTCCAGCGCCCGCACCACCGACGCCCGCGTCCCGGCCCGGGTCGCGAGCTGGGTGAGGTCGGTCGGCACGGGGGTGATGAGGTCGGGGCGGGCACGCAGAAGCGCGGCCAGGGAGACGTCGTCCCTGGCCCGGAGCGCTTCCGCGAGGGAGCGCGGCGGTACGGCCGGGTTGCTCATCCGACCAACGGTAGCGGGTGGCGGGGCGGGGCAGGGGTGTCGAACCCCGCGCCCGCGGAACCGTCCCCGTCGGCGCCGGGGCCCGTCCGGTCGGCGGCTGCCTGCGCTAACGTCGTCCCACGGGGTATCCAACGCACCCGCCCCGGAGGGGACTTCGTGGGTATCGAGAGCGATCAGGTCGTCTACGAGTATCTGAGCCGCGTCGGCGATGTCGCGCAGCAGCGGCAGTTGCCGTCGTCGACCCGTATGCGGCTCGTCTCGGAACTGCGCAACGAGATCGACCGGCGGCGCGCCAAGGTCACCGTGGACTCGCCGGCCGCCGTCCGCCGGATCCTCGCCAAGCTGGGCAGTCCCGACGAGGTGGTCACCGCAGCCGGGGGCACGGCGGGCAGCGCCCTGCAGGCGCCGGTCGTCGCCATGCCCGTGCAGCGGGACCGGGAGTCGGAGGAGACCGAGCGGCCCAAGGGGCTGCGGAAGGTCGTCCCCCGGCCGCGCCCCGGCACCCCGCCGCAGCCCGCCCCCGCCCCCGACCGCGACACGTCCCACGGGCCCCACCTGGCCGGCCTGGACGAACTCGGCGACAGCGCGACCCAACCCGACTGGTGGCGGGTGGACAGCAGTCCGTTCGGCGTCGGGGACAGCGTGCCGGGGTTCGTGGGCGGCGTGGAGATTCCGGAGCTGCTGAAGCCCCCGCCGCCCAAGGAGGAGAAGAAGCCCGAGCCCGCGCCCGCCGTGGAGCAGACGGCGCCCGTGCCGGTGGTGAAGGCCCGGACGGCCTGGTGGAAGCCCAGGAAGGCCGCCAAGGTCGCGGAGCCGGTCGTCGAGGCCGTCCCCGTCCGCCGACGCCCCTTCCTGCGCGCCGGGAGCTGGAGCAACCCCCTTCTCCTCCTCGCCGCCGCCCTTCTCGTCGCCGGTGCCGTGCTCGGCAACCTGCTCGTCCTCGTCGTCGGCTGGCTCATCGCGTGGGCCTCGCGCCGGCTGTCCGACGCCGAGACCAAATGGGCCGTCGTGTTCCTGCCGAGCCTCTCGCTCACCGCCGGGGTCGTCTGGCTGTGGGGGAGGAACGAGGGCCGCTGGGGCGAGCCGATCGCCCAGGGACACCTGAACGACGCGGTCGCCGAGACCTGGCCATGGGTCGTGCGAGGGGCGGCCGTGGCGTCGGCGCTGTTCCTGGTGTGGCGCTCGCAGCGGCAGCGGTAGATCACCGGAAATCGTTGTCCGGCGGTCGTACCGCTTGGGCACAATGGCTCATATGGCCTCTACAAGCACCTCCGCGCCGACCGTCGGCTTCGACCTCGACATGACGCTCATCGACTCCCGCCCCGGGATCCACGCCTGCTGGGTGGAACTGGCCGAGCGGACCGGGACGTACGTCGACGCCGACCTGGTGGTCAGTCGGCTCGGACCGCCGCTGGCGGAGGAGATGGCGTACTGGTTCCCGGCGGACCAGGTCCCGGCGATGGCGGACCTCTACCGCGAGCTCTACCCGTCGTACGCCATCACCGGCACCCAGGCGATGCCCGGCGCCCGCGAGGCCATACGCGCCGTGCAGTCCGCCGGCGGGCGGGCGATCGTCGTGACGGCCAAGTGGGAGCCCAACGCCAGGCTGCACATGAAGCACCTGGGCATGGAGCCCGACGCGGTGATCGGCAACCTGTGGGCCGAGCAGAAGGCGGACGCGCTGCTCGAGCACGGCGCGCGCGTGTACGTCGGCGACCATGTCGGCGACGTCCGGGGCGCGCGCAGGGCCGACGCGGTGTCGGTCGCGGTGGCCACCGGGCCGTGCAGCGCGGCGGAACTGACCGAGGCCGGTGCGGACGTGGTGCTGACCGACCTGACGGAGTTCGGGGAGTGGTTTTCGGACTACGACGGCTGCTGACGTCCGGTCCGTGCCTGACGCCTTCCCGCCGCCACGGATTGCAGGACGCCGGCACCGGCCACGACGAATCCGACGGCCATGAGCATGCTCAATCCGAACATGTATGTCGGAAAAGGCGTCGTTCCGAGCAGGAACGGGGCCACGGTGACCAGAGTGGCCACCGCACCGACGAAGAACACGATGGCTCCGGCACGGATCAGTCGGTCACCGGGAGCGGCGGAATTCGTTTGGGTTTTGTCACGCACCGGACCAGGGTAGTTCCCTGCGCGAAGGAACAACCGGGCGACGTCTTGTCACCGGCCTGAAGACCATTAGCCTTGGTACCGGCGGGTCCCGACGACCCGCCCCAGTGCTATCAAGAGCCGTTTCAGAAGCAGTTTTCCGACGAGTACGAGGACGAGGACAGACGTGCCTACCGGCAAAGTCAAGTGGTTCAACAGTGAGAAGGGCTTCGGCTTTCTCTCCCGCGACGACGGCGGTGACGTCTTCGTCCATTCCTCGGTCCTCCCCGCCGGAGTCGAGACGCTGAAGCCCGGGCAGCGGGTGGAGTTCGGAGTGGTCGCCGGGCAGCGGGGCGACCAGGCCCTCTCCGTGGCCATCCTGGACCCGACCCCCTCGGTCGCGGCGGCGACGCGCAAGAAGCCGGACGAACTGGCCTCCATCGTGCAGGATCTGACGACCCTCCTGGAGAACATCACGCCGATGCTGGAGCGCGGCCGTTATCCCGACAAGGCCGCCGGCGGGAAGATCGCCGGTCTGCTGCGAGCGGTCGCCGACCAACTCGACGTCTAGTGAGCGACATACGGACCGAGGCGCCGTCCCCCCAGCTGCTGGAGCACATCCGGCGGCAGCGGCGCCACACCCTGGAACTGCTGACCGTCTGCGCCATAGGCCTGGTCCCGTGGACGGTCCTGCTGGCCTTCACGCTGCCCAGCGGGTACACGGTCCGTCAGTGGCGCACCACCTGGGTCGGCTTCGACGTGCTGCTTCTCCTCGCGATGGGCGCCACGGCCGTGCTCGGCTGGCGTCACCACCGGGGGGTCGTGGTGGCGGCCGTGTCGACGGGTGCCCTGCTGGTCTGCGACGCGTGGTTCGACGTGTCGCTGGCCCTGGGCACCCCGGACGTCTGGTGGTCGGTGGCATTGGCGGTGTGCGTGGAACTCCCGCTGGCGGGCTTCCTGATCCACCGGGTCCTGGGAATGTTGAAACTGGCCCAATGGCCGAACGCCCCGAAGCGCCTCAGATAAACGACAACGCGTCGGGCTTCAAAGCAGGCACAAGACCTTCCGCGGCCGCCCGGGTCAACAGCCCTCGAATCGCCGCATATCCGTCTTCTCCGAGGTCCGCGGTGAACTCGTTGACGTACAAACCAATGTGCTGATCGGCGACCGCGGGATCCATCTCCTGCGCGTGTTCCATGACATAGGGCCGGGAAACCTCGGGCTCGTCCCAAGCGGCCCGCACGGACGTACGGATGGACTCGGCGAGCAACGACAGCCGCTCCACGCCCAGCGACCGCTTCGCGATGATCGCACCCAGCGGAATCGGCAGCCCGGTCGTCGACTCCCAGTGCTCGCCCATGTCCGCGAGCTTGTGCAGCCCGTAGTTCCCGTACGTGAACCGCGCCTCGTGGATGACGAGCCCCGCGTCCACGCGACCGTCCCGCACGGCGGGCATGATCTCGTGGAACGGCATCACGACGATCTCCCCGACCCCGCCCCCCAGGACGTCCGCCGCCCACAACCGGAACAGCAGATACGCCGTCGACCTCTCCGACGGCACGGCGACGGTACGCCCGGTGAGGTCCACTTCGGCCTCCCGCGTCAGCACCAGCGGCCCGCACCCCCGCCCCAGCGCACCCCCGCAGGGCAGCAGCGCGTACTCGTCGAGGACGTAGGGCAGCACGGCGTACGACACCTTCAGCACATCGAACTCACCGCGCTCCGCCATCCCGTTGGTGATGTCGATGTCGGCGAAGGTCACGTCCAGCGCGGGCGCCCCGGGCACCCGGCCGTGCGCGACGGCGTCGAAGACGAACGTGTCGTTCGGGCAGGGGGAGTAAGCGATCTGCAGCGGCTCAGTCGTCGTCATGGTGTTTCCAACTCTCCAGTACGGGCGTCAGCTTCCCGAACCCCTCCGTCAGGGCCGCGAGCGCGTCGCCGATGCGCCAGGCGGCCCGGTCGCGCGGACCGACCGGGTTGGAGACGGCACGGATCTCCAGCACGGGCACGCCGTGCGCCCCGGCCGCCTCGGCGACCCCGAAGCCCTCCATGGCCTCGGCGAGGGCGGTGGGATGGCGTTCCCGCAGGGCGGTGGCGCGGGCGGCCGTACCGGTCACCGTGGAGACGGTGAGCACGGCACCGGCCCGCGCCCCGGTCGCGGCCACGGCGGCCCGTACGAGTGTTCCGGGCGGACGGTGGGTGACGGTCCCGAACCCCAGCTCGGTCACCGGCACGAACCCGTCGGCGGTCTCGGCCCCGAGGTCGGCGGCGGTGATCTCGTCGGCGACGACGAGGGAGCCGACCGGCGCGTGCGGCAGGAAGCCGCCCGCGATCCCGGCGGAGACCACGAGTCCGTAGGGAACGCCCTCCAGTGCGGCCCGGGTGAGCGCGGTGGCGGTGGAGGCGGCGGCGAGGGCGGGCCCCACCCCCACGGCGAGGACGTCGAGGGCAGGCGACGGGCCCGCGAACGCACGGGCCACCGCGTCCCGTTCGACCGGGACGGCGGTGGCCACGAGGATGCGCATCGGGATACGGCGGATCAGTAGTCGGAGTTCTCCAGCTTGAAGTTCCACACGCCCTTGTACGCCTTGCTCTGGCCGGAGGACTGCTTGTCCTGCTCGACGATGCTGATGTACAGCGTCTTCTGCGGGGCCTGGCCCTGCTGCTGGGCGAAGAGGTCGACGCCGTCGAAGGCGTAGTACGACTTCTTGTACACGTAGGTCATCTGCTGGCCGTTGATCCACAGGGCCCAGCCGGTGTCCGCGATCTTCTGGTCGACGCCGACGCGCAGGGTCTCGCTCTGCTTGACCTTGATCGTCTTGACGTCCGACTTCTCCAGGGCGCACTTGGCGGCCTTCGCCTGGCCGAGGTCGTTGCCGTCGTCGTAGCAGACGGCCTCGGAGCTCACCGAGGTCGAACCGACCGTGACGGTGACGCGCGGCGTCGGCTTGTCGCAGGCCGACAGGACGAGCAGTCCGGCGGAAACGAGGCCGGCGGCGGCGACGGCGCGGCGGCGTCGCACAGCGGATTGCAGCGTGGTCATGGCGGAAGGTTATCGGGCACGTCCTACGGTCCTCCTATGCGGGGTACGGCGTGCCGTGCGTGGGGGGCCGGGTTAGGCCACTCGCGCCCTGGGGGAGCTGCCGTGCCGGGCCGAGCTGAGCAGGCCCCTCGCGGTGGCCAGCCAGCCCGTGGCGACCACCGCGGCGGCCACCGAGAGGCCGAGGTAGCCGTTGAGCGGCATCACGATGCCGACGGCGCCGCCGAACACCCAGGCCACCTGGAGCAGCGTCTCGGAGCGGGCGAACGCCGAGGTGCGGACCAGTTCGGGCACGTCCCGCTGGATCAGCGCGTCCAGGGACAGCTTGGACAGGGCCTGCGAGAACCCGGCGACCGCCGCCAGACACGCCACCAGGAACGCCCCGAAGAAGATCGCCGCCGTGATCGCCGCGCCCAGCACGATGGCCACCACGGTCAGGATGATGATCTCCGGCGCTCTCGATCTGAGCCAGGCGCCGACCGCCGTGCCGAGCGCGTTGCCCACGCCCGCCGACACGGCCACCAGGCCCAGGGAGACGGCCGCGCTCTCGCCGGTCAGCGGATGCTCGCGCAGCAGGAAGGCGAGGAAGAAGGTGAGGAAGCCGGAGAGCCAGCGCAGGGCGGCGTTCGCGCCGAGGGCGTGGGTGACGGCGGTGCCGACCGTGCGCAGCCCGGGCCGCTTGACCTCCTTGAGGTGCGGTCCGTGCAGGTGTTCCTCGTCGGCGGCGAGCAGTGCCACGTCCTCGCCCTTGGCCGAGTCGACCTTCGGTGGCAGGGAGAAGGACAGGAACGTGCCGGCGATGAAGATCACGAAGGCGCCGTAGAGCGGCCAGCGCGGTCCGATGGCCTGGAGCCCGGCGCCGACGGGAGCCGCGATGCCGGTGGCGAGGAGGCCGCCGAGGGTGACGCGGGAGTTCGCCTTGACGAGGGAGAAGCGCGGCGGGAGCAGCCGGGGCACGACCGCGCTTCTGACGACGCCGTACGCCTTGGAGGCCACGAGTACGCCGAGGGCCGCCGGATACAGCTCCAGGCTGCCCGTGGCGACCGCCCCGGAGATGATCAGCGCGAGCATCGCCCGGGCGAGCATGGCGCCCGCCATGGCGGCACGGCGGCCGTGCGGGAGGCGGTCCAGGAGCGGGCCGATCACGGGCGCGAGGACGGTGAAGGGCGCCATGGTGATGGCGAGGTACAGGGCGACGCGCCCACGGGCCTCGTCGGTCGGCACCGAGAAGAACACCGTCGAGGCGAGGGCGACGGTGATCATCACGTCCCCCGCGCCGTTGACGGCGTGCAGTTCGATCAGCTTGCCGAGGCCGGACTCGCCCGCCCCGTGCGCATGGGTCGCTTTGCGGATGCCGCGGGCTGTTCCGGTGAAGGGGGAGTGCAGGGCGCGGCCGACAGCGCGCACGGACCCTGTCATCCGGCCCGTACCGCCACCGATCCCGGTGGCTCCCTGGTGTGTCCTCGAGGCTGCCACCCCGTCATAGTGCCCCGAGAAAGCTGTGAGTAGTGCGGTTACCGCGCGTATGAGCGCATATGAAGTGCCCCTGGAGGCCCACTGGAGACCTGCCGGAGGCAATGAACCATCACGTCGGTGTAGGCCGAGCGGCGGCGAACAGGTAGCGTGCGTAGCGCGCCGTGGCGAACGTTCTCGGCCGCGCGCCTCTCCGGCATCCCGCAGAATGGATGGGAGCAGGTGCGCCCGAGCGCGATCGGGCGCGGACGTCGACGCGGTCCTCCGGTCCGCTCCGTCCGCACCCACCGCCTTCAGGCCGGCGCACCCGAGTGACGGCGTAGGAGAGAAGCGATACCTGTGAGCGCAGCGACAACGCGAAGCCGCACCCCCGACCGCCTGTGCGCCGAGGCCGTCGACCTCGCCCGTGCCGCCGCCGAGGAGGCCGCCGCGCCCGGTGTGGTGGGCGAGC
The DNA here is from genome assembly GCF_040606575.1 of Streptomyces sp. NPDC005402. Classification (NCBI taxonomy): domain Bacteria; kingdom Bacillati; phylum Actinomycetota; class Actinomycetes; order Kitasatosporales; family Streptomycetaceae; genus Streptomyces; species Streptomyces sp. NPDC005402. The sequence goes on along the minus strand of NZ_JBEXFB010000018.1, from coordinate 21,624 downwards.
ACGCGGGACTGGTCTCCGAGGGAGACCGTGTCGTCACGCACTTCTTCGAGTGCAAGGAGCTCGGGTACCGGGGCTGGCGCTGGGCCGTGACGGTGGCGCGCGCCTCCCGCGCGAAGCTGGTGACGCTGGACGAGGTCGTCCTGCTGCCCGGCCCGGACGCGCTGCTCGCGCCGGAGTGGGTGCCGTGGAGCGAACGCCTGCGCCCCGGGGACATGGGCCCCGGCGATCTCCTGCCCACCGACGCCGAGGACCTGCGCCTGGAGCCCGGCTACACCGGCGAGGACGAGCCGCTGCCGAGCGCGCCCGTCTCCGAGGAGATGGCCGAGCTGGTCGAGGCGGAGGACGCGGAGCTCACCGCGGGCACCCCCTCGAACCTTCCGGTGGCCCCGACCCGCGGCTCGATCGCCGCCGTCGCCGAGGAACTGGGCATGCGCCGGGCCCGGGTCCTGTCCCGCTACGGCCTCCATGTCGCCGCCGACCGCTGGGAGGAGTCCTTCGGCGCGCAGACGCCGATGGCCCAGGCGGCCCCGGCGCCCTGCGTCAGCTGCGGCTTCCTGGTCCCGCTGGGCGGTTCGCTGGGCCAGGCCTTCGGCCTGTGCGCGAACGAGTTCGCCCCCGCGGACGGCCGCGTGGTCTCCCTGTCCTACGGCTGCGGGGGCCACTCGGAAGCGGCCGTCATGCCCAAGCCTCCGCAGCCGCCCCCGCCGGTGATCGACGAGACCCGAGTCGACCCGTTCCCGCTCCGCCCGGCACCGGACTCCGGGTCGGTGCCGGTCCTCGCGGACGAGGACGCGGCGGAGCTGGGCCACTCGTAGGACGCGGCGGAATCGGGTCACTCGTAGGAGGGGCGCCCGCTCAGGGGCGCGGCCCTTCGCCGCTGGCGCGCGGTGACGTTCGGGCTTTCACCCGTGCTTCGCCGCCCCGGGAATCCGGTTCTCCTCCGTGCCGGGGCGTGGGCCGCAGGGGCGGAGTTTCCCTCTCCGCTCGTCGCGGTACCTTCATCGTCACGCCGACGAGGAGAGTGTGAACGTGAGCAAGTTCGTGCGGCCCGCTGCCGAGGGTGCCGACCCGTTCGGGACCGCCCGTCTCAGGCGAGGGGTGCTGGACGCCTGGGCGACCAGCCCGGCCCGGTTCCGGGAGGACGCCAACGCCGAGGAGGACCTCGTCCTCGGCGGGTACCGGGACCGGCTCGTCGTCGAACTCGCGCAGAACGCGGCCGACGCGGCGGCCAGGGCGGGCGTGCCGGGACGGCTGCGGCTCACCCTCCGCGAGGGCGTCCTGTTCGCGGCCAACACCGGCGCCCCGCTGGACGCGGCCGGTGTCGAGTCCCTCTCCACGCTGCGTGCCTCCGCCAAGCGCGACAACGCGGACGGTTCGATCGGCCGCTTCGGCGTCGGCTTCGCCGCCGTCCTCGCCGTCACCGACGAGCCCGCCGTCGTCGGCCGCCACGGCGGGGTCCGCTGGTCCCTCGGCGAGGCCCGCCATCACGCCGCCGAGACCGCCCGCCACAGCCCCGGGCTCGGGGACGAGATCCGCCGTCGCGACGGCCATGTCCCGCTGCTGCGGCTCCCGTTCGCCGCCGAGGGCAGCGCGCCCGACCCCTACGACACGGTCGTCATCCTCCCGCTGCGCGACACCGCCGCCGCGGACCTGGCCGAGCGTCTTCTGCACGCCGTCGACGACGCCCTCCTCCTCGCCCTCCCGGGCCTGGAGGAGGTCGTGATCGAGACGGACACGACCCGCACGATCAGCCGCCGCACCGAGGGCGACCTCACGGTCGTGGAGGACTCGCGGGACGGCACGACCCGGTGGCGTACGGCGTCCGCGCACGGGCCGCTCACTCCCGAACTGCTCGCCGGCCGGCCGGTCGAGGAGCGGCTGCGGCCGCACTGGTCGCTCACCTGGGCCGTGCCCGCCGACCCCGACGGCACCCCGGCCCACCCCCGCACCAGCCCCGTCGTGCACGCACCCACGCCCAGCGACGAACCGCTCGGTGTCCCCGCGCTGCTCATCGCCTCCTTCCCGCTGGACACCACCCGCCGGCACACGGCGCCCGGACCGCTCACCGACTTCCTCGTGCAGCGCGCGGCGGACGTGTACACCGAACTCCTCGCCGGCTGGCGCCCGGTGAGCGAGGGGATCATCGCGCTGGTACCCGGCCCGCTGGGCAAGGGCGAGCTGGACGGGGCGCTGCGGCAGGCGATCCTGGAACGGCTGCCGCGCACCGCGTTCCTGCCGCCCGCCCTGAAGCCCGGTGACGACTCGGAACTGCCGGAGGTCCTGCGTCCGCGCGAGGCCGAGGTCGTCGAGGGCGCGGGCGCCGACACCGTACGGGTGCTCGCCGAGGTGCTGCCCACGCTGCTGCCCGCCGGTCTCGAACGACGCGTCGAGCTGCGGACGTTGGGCGTCGCCCGGGTCCCGCTGACGGAGGCCGTCGACCGGCTCGCGGGCCTGGAGAAGGAACCGGAGTGGTGGCAGCGGCTCTACGACAGCCTCGCGGGCGTCGACCCCGACCGGCTCTCCGGCCTTCCCGTGCCGCTGGCCGACGGACGTACGACGGTCGGGCCCCGGCAGGTGCTCCTGCCCACCTCGGACGGGCCCCTGATCGACCCCGAGATCCTCGCCCGGCTCGGCCTCAAGGTCGCCCACCCGGACGCCGCCCACCCGCTCCTGGAGAAGCTGGGCGCACTGCCGGCGACTCCGCGCGCGGTGCTCACCACGCCCCAGGTGCGGGCCGCCGTGGCCGCCTCCCTGGACGACGACGGCGGCATGAGCTGGGAGGAGGACACCCCGGACGCCGAGGAGTTGGCCGACACCGTCCTCGCGCTCGTCCGGGACGCGGGCCTGGAGCCCGGCGACGAGCCGTGGCTGGGCGCGCTCGCCCTGCCCGACGAGGAGGGGGAACTGGTCCCCGCCGGTGAACTCGTCCTCCCCGGCAGCCCGTTCGCCCAGGTCATGCGCGAGGACGAACTCGCCTACGTGGACGCCGAGCTGGCCGGGAAGTGGGGCGAACAGCCCCTCGCCGCGTGCGGAGTGCTCGCCAACTTCGCCCTGGTCCGGGCCACCGACGTGGTCCTCGACCCCGACGAACTGGAGCCCCGCGAGGGCGACTTCGCGCAGCCGGACGACGCCGGGCTCCTCGACGCCGTGGACGTGTGGTGCGAGGACATCCTCGACCGCTTCCCGGACACACCGGTACCGCCGGTCGCCACCGAACTGGTCGCCGTACGCGATCTCGACCTGGTCGACGAGGACAAGTGGCCCGAGGCCCTCGCCCTGCTCGCACAGCCCCCGCTCAGGGACGCTCTCACCCAGCAGGTCCGCATCCTCCTGCCGGACGGCACGCACGAGCTCGTACGGCCGTACACCGCCTGGTGGCTGCGCGGGAACCCGGTGCTCGACGGCCGCCGCCCCGCCGGTCTGCTGGCGGCCGGGGGAGACCCCCTGCTCCGTGGCCTGTACGAGGAGGCGGACGCGACCGGGTTCGACGACGAGCAGGTCCTGCGGGCACTGGGCGTACGGACGTCGGTGGCCGCGCTGCTGGAGGAGCCGGGGGGCGCCGCGGAGCTCCTCGACCGGCTGACCGACCCGGAGCGGCCGGTGTCCTCCGGCCAACTGCACGCGCTCTACGGCGCGTTGGCCGACCTGGACCCGGAACAGGTCACCCTGCCCGACGAGCTGCGGGCCGTCACCGACGGCCGGGTCGAGGTCGTGGACGCGGCCGACGCGGTGGTCGTCGACTCGCCGGACCTTCTCCCCTTCACCGAGGGCGTCCCCCTGCTGCCGGTCCGCCCGTCCCGGGCCGCCGAACTGGCCGAACTCTTCCAGGTCCGCCGACTGAGCGAGTCCGTGACCGGCTCCGTCGACTCCGAGGGCACGGAGCACGAGGTCCCGGAGCCGGTGCGGATCCTGCTGGGCGCGAGCACCCCGGCCTCGTACGTCGAGCACGAGGAACTCGTCGTCGACTGCGTGGAGATCGACTGGCGCCTCACGAACGACGGCGTCCTGCACGCGGCCACCCTGGAGGGCGTGGCAGCGGGCCTGGCCTGGGCGGCGCGCCAGTGGCCCCGCCGCTTCGAGGTGGCGGCCCTCCTGGAGGACCCGACCCGCACGGAGGAACTGGCGCGGGACCGCTGGTTCGACTGAGCGGCTCAGCCGGAGCCGGGGTCCAGGAAGTATGCGTAGTTCTCCAGGTCGAGCGTGACTCCGGTCAACTGCCGGACACGCTCGGCATGCTCCTCCGTCAGCGGCACATCCCCGACCAACTCGTCCGGCGCAATCCCCACGAGGTCCGCGAGGACGTCCACGCCGACCGCGGTGACGTCGACGGACGAGTCGAGGAACTCGCCGTCCTTCGGGAAACGGGAGATGGCGAGTCTCACGCGGAACCGTCCCGCTCCGGTTCCAGGAAGTAGTCGTACGTCTCCAGGTCGAGCGTGATGCCGGTGAGGTCCCGGACACGCTCGGCGTGCTCCTGCGTCAGCGGATACACGTTGACCAGTTGCTCCAGCGGGGTCGCCAGCAGTTCTGCCCAGGCTGCCCCGCCGGCCGCGGTGACGTCGACGGACGAGTCGGGGAACTCGCCGTCCCTCGGGTAACGGGTGATGTTGTAGACGATGCTCACACAAATTTCTTACCAGGTGTGCAACGAGTCGGCCCGGGCGCGCATCTGACCCCACGAGCCGCCAGGCTCCACGACCAGTCCCTGGGGGAACGCATGCGCATCCGCACCACCGTGGCCGCCGTCTCCGGCGGTCTCGTCCTCGCCGCCCTCGCCGTCCCGGTCGCACAGGCCGATGACGGGGGCCTGCACAAACCCACCGCCGCGGAGCGTTTCGGCGTCTCCAGAGCCGCGATGAGCGCCGCCGCGGACGACGCGGAACTGCCGGTCGTCTCCAAGGTGACGGTCAACGGCGGCAAGAGCATCGTGGCCGGTACGACCGGCACCAAGACCTTCGCCGTGTCGCTGACCGCCAGCCACTCCGCCGGTATCCAGGACGCGTACATCGACCTGTGGCACGGCAGGGACCACGCCCACGTCGATGGCGTGTTCGCCCCGAACGAGCAGAACGCCACCTGCACCGCGGTCAACGCCACCACCTCGACCTGCAAGCTCACCATCACGGTCGATTTCAGCCGAGAGCTGTACATGAACTCGCTGGCCGGTACCTGGCACGTGACGGCCGCCGCGATGGCCGCCGACGAGGCCGGCACCGACTACTGGAACGACTTCTACGGCACCCACAAGGTCCAGCGCCTCTCCAAGCTCACCGCCAACGCCTCCCCGGAACCGGTGAAGAAGGGCAAGACCATCACCGTCACCGGCAAGCTGACGCGCGCCAACTGGGAGACCCGCAAGTACGCCGGTTACACGTCCCAGCCGGCGAAGCTGCAGTTCCGGAAGAAGGACTCCGACACCTACACCACCCTCAAGACCGTCAAGACCAACAACAAGGGTGATCTGAAGACCACGGTCAAGGCCACGGTCGACGGGTTCTTCCGCTGGAGCTTCGCGGGCACCTCCACCACCCCGGCGGTCAACGCCGCGGGTGACTTCGTCGACGTCAAGTAGGTCGAAGAGAAGTAAAGCGTTGCGCATGTGCGGCCAAAATCATGCCCCACCCGTACAACCAGTCCCCTGAGTCACGGATCTACGGAGTGAGTCATCAGACTCCGAGATCCTTCTCTCCTCATGGGGAACGCACATGCGCATACGCGCCCTCGTCCTCGTCGCCTCCGGCGCCGTGGCACTCTCCGCCCTCGCCGTGCCGTCCGCCTCGGCCGCCACGGCCGGGCCCGCCGTCACCTTCTCCAACCTGAAGGTCAACAGCGGCAAGAACATCGTCGTCGGTTCGACGTCCATGGTGACGGTCTCGGCGACCTACACCGTGACCAAGCCGGCGAACCTGAGCGCCAGCTCCTTCCAGACCGGGCCCGTCCTGTACCGCGGCGCCACGCTCAGCCTGGACTCCGACGACCTGCTCGGCGGTGACGGCCCCGGCACCTGCACGGCCTCCTCGTCGACGGTCCTGAAGTGCTCGGCGAAGATCCAGTTCCGCCCGAAGTCCTCCGACGAGGACATCGACCTGGTCAGCAGCGAGGCGGGTACCTGGAAGCTGGGCGCCGTCGCGGTCAACACCAGCAATGACGGGATCACCTGGCAGGGCAACCTCGGCAGCACCCACCTCCAGCGCCGGGCCACCCTCACCACCGACGCCTCCCCGGAGCCGGTGAAGAAGGGCAAGACCATCACCGTCACGGGCAAGCTGGCCCGCGCGAACTGGGACACCAACAAGTACGCGGGTTACTCGACCCAGCCGGTGAAGCTCCAGTTCCGCAAGAAGGGCAGCAGCACCTACACGACCCTGAAGACCATCAAGACGACGTCCACGGGCACGCTGAAGACGACGACCACGGCGACGGCCGACGGCTACTACCGCTACAGCTTCGCGGGCACGACGACGACCTCGCCCGTGAGCGCGGCAGGCGACTTCGTCGACGTCCAGTAAGCAGAACGGGCCCGTCCCGGCTGAAGCCCAGCGCTAAGCGGGAACGCGGCGGTCGACCCACCTCCACAGGAGTTCCAGGACGGCCGCCGCCACCACCGAGATACCGACCGCGATCCACGGCATCGTCACCCCGACCAGCTTCAGCGCGAAGAAGTCCTGCAGCCACGGCACCGCCAGGACCAGTACGAACCCGAGGCCCATCGCCGCGACGAGCGCGAGCCGCCACCACGTGTACGGCCGGGCGATGATCGCCAGCACCCACATCGAGATCAGGAACAGGGTCAGGGTCGCCGCGCTGGTCTCCGCGTCCAACGAGCCCTCGCCCGTGTAGTGGTGACGGGCGATCAGATACGTCACGAAGGTCGCGATCGCCGCCACCACCCCGCCCGGGATCGAGTACCGCATCACCCGCCGCACGAAGTGCGGTCGCGCGCGTTCCGTGTTGGGCGCGAGGGCCAGGAAGAAGGCCGGGACGCCGATCGTCAGCGTCGACAGCAGCGTCAAGTGCCGTGGCAGGAAGGGGTATTCGACCTGCCAGCACACCACGAGGACCGCGAGCAGCACCGAGTAGACGGTCTTCACCAGGAACAGGGTCGCGACCCGGGTGATGTTGCCGATGACCCGGCGGCCCTCCGCGACCACGGATGGCAGCGTCGCGAAGCTGTTGTCGAGCAGCACGATCTGCGCGACCGCCCGCGTGGCCTCGGACCCGGAGCCCATCGCGACCCCGATGTCGGCGTCCTTCAGGGCGAGCACGTCGTTGACCCCGTCACCGGTCATCGCGACGGTGTGCCCGCGCGATTGCAGCGCCCCCACCATGTCCCGCTTCTGCTGCGGAGTGACCCGGCCGAAGACCGTGCCCTCGTCGAGCGCCTTCGCCATCCCGTCCGGGTCGGCGGGCAGGTGGCGCGCGTCGACCACGCTGCCGTTCAGCCCCAGCTTGGCCGCCACCGCCCCGACCGACACCGCGTTGTCGCCGGAGATGACCTTGGCGCGGACATTCTGTTCGGCGAAGTACCGCAGGGTGTCGGCCGCGTCGGGCCGCAGCCGCTGTTCCAGTACGACGAGGGCGGTCGGCCGTGCTCCCCGGGCGACCTCGGGATCGTCGAGGTCACGGGAGGCCCGGGCCAGCAGCAGCACCCTGAGGCCCTGCTCGTTGAGCCGCCCGGTCTCGGTGAGGGCGGGGTCGTCGGGGGGCAGGAGCACGTCCGGCGCCCCCAGCAGCCAGGTACTGGACTCGCCGTCGCCCTCGCTGAAGGTGGCCCCGCTGTACCTGCGGGCGGAGGAAAAGGGGAGCGACTCGGTACAGCGCCACTCCTCGACGTCCGGGTAGGCGTCGATGATCGCCTGGAGGGAGGCGTTCGGCCGCGGGTCCGACTCGCCGAGGGCGCCCAGGACGTTGCGTACGTACGACTCGTCGGCGCCCCCGAGCGGCCTGAGCTCGGTGACGTCCATGCCGCCCTCGGTGAGGGTGCCGGTCTTGTCGAGGCAGACCGTGTCGACGCGGGCCAGGCCCTCGATGGCCGGGAGTTCCTGGACAAGGGCCTGTTTCCGGCCAAGCCGGATGACGCCGATGGCGAAGGCGACCGAGGTCAGGAGGACGAGCCCCTCGGGGACCATGGGCACGATTCCGCCGACCGTCCGGGCGATGGAGTCCTTGAGGTCGTTGTCCTTCACGAACAGCTGGCTGACGACCAGGCCGATCGCGGTCGGGACCATCATCCACGTCACGTACTTGAGGATCGTGGAGATGCCGGAGCGCAGTTCGGAGTGGACCAGGGTGAACCGGGAGGCCTCCTCGGCGAGCTGGGCGGCATAGGCCTCGCGGCCCACCTTGGTCGCCCTGAAGGCGCCGCCGCCGGCGACCACGAAGCTCCCGGACATCACCTGGTCGCCGGGCCGCTTCACCACGGGGTCGGCCTCGCCGGTCAGCAGTGACTCGTCGATCTCCAGGCCGTCGGCCTCCACGACCTCCCCGTCGACCACCGCCTTGTCGCCGGGGCCGATCTCGATGAGGTCGTCGAGGACGATCTCCGAGGTGCTGACCGGCGTCGCGGTCCCGTCCCGCCGTACCGTCGGCCTCGCCTCGCCGATCACCGCGAGCGAGTCGAGGGTCTTCTTCGCCCGCCATTCCTGGATGATGCCGATCCCGGTGTTGGCGAGGATGACGTACCCGAACAGGCTGTCCTGGAACGGCGCGACGAACAGCATGACCACCCAGAGCACACCGATGATCGCGTTGAACCGGGTGAAGACGTTCGCCCGGACGATCTCCGCCAGGGTCCGGCTGCTGCGCACCGGTACGTCGTTGACCTGGCCCCGCGTCACCCGCTCGGCGACCTCGGCGGCGGTCAGCCCGGTCACGGCCGGGGACAGGGCCGTCGTGCGGTCGAGTTCGGCGCCCGCGTCGGTGTGCGTCATGCATTCGACGGTACGTGCGGTTTTGCGGCTTCACCCGCCGAGTGACCGGAAGTTCCGACCTGGGGAGGAGACCGGAAGGGGCGAGTGATGCCGTGGTACTAGGGGGTGTTCGTCACTCGGGTGCAGGGCCGGCGGCCGAGTCCGTGCCGGTCGCCTTCCTGATCGCCGCGTCCCGCTTGCGCACGTACCAGGTGCCGTACAGCCCGAGCACGCCCCCGGCCAGGCAGGTCCACAGCCACCAGGTGTGGTCGTGGTCCGAGAACCAGCCGTAGAAGGGCAGCTGCACGAGGAAGAGCACGAACCAGAGGATCGTGCCACCGGTGACGGTGGCGACCACGGGGCCCTCCAGGGGCTCCGGAGCCTCGTGCTTGATGGGTCCCGAAAAAAAGCCGGCCATGGGGGACAGCTTACGAGGCGATCACATCTACGCGCGGAGATGGCCCCGCCGAACTTATACGTTCATACTGAAACAGTTTGTGCCTGTCCACTTCTGCTCGTAGGAACATCCAATGCCGACCGCCCTCGACCGCTACTTCAAGATCTCCGAGCGGGGCAGCAGCCTGCCGCGCGAGATCCGGGGCGGCTTCGCCACATTCTTCGCGATGGCCTACATCATCGTGCTGAACCCGATCATCCTCGGCAGCGCCAAGGACATGTACGGCCATCACCTGGACAACGGCCAGCTGGTCACCGCGACCGCCGTCACCGCGGCCTTCACCACGCTCCTCATGGGCGTGGTCGGCAACGTCCCGATCGCCCTGGCCGCCGGGCTCGGCGTGAACTCCGTCGTCGCGCTCCAGCTCGCGCCCCGGATGTCCTGGCCGGACGCGATGGGCATGGTGGTCCTGGCGGGCTTCATCGTGATGCTGCTGGTCGCCACCGGCCTGCGCGAGCGGGTGATGAACGCGGTGCCCTTCGGGCTGCGCAAGGCGATCTCCATCGGTATCGGCCTGTTCATCATGCTGATCGGGCTCGTCGACTCCGGCTTCGTCTCGCGCATCCCGGACGTCGCCCAGACCACCGTCCCGCTCCAGCTCGGCGCCGACGGCCACCTCAACGGCTGGCCCGTCCTGGTGTTCATCCTGGGCGCCCTGCTCACCCTCGCGCTCATCGTCCGCAAGGTCTCCGGCGCGATCCTGATCTCGATCGTCACGATGACGGTCGTGGCGATGATCATCGAGGCCGTCGCCAAGGTCCCCTCCTGGGGGCTCACGGCCCCGAAATGGCCCGGCAACCCGGTCGCCACCCCCGACTTCGGCCTGCTCGGCAAGGTCAGCCTCTTCGGCGGCTTCGACAAGGTCGGCGTGCTGACCGGCATCCTCTTCGTCTTCACGGTCCTGCTGTCGTGCTTCTTCGACGCGATGGGCACGATCATGGGCGTCTCCGACGAGGCCAAGCTCACCGACGCCCAGGGCCAGATGCCCGGCATCAACAAGGTCCTCTTCGTGGACGGCCTCGCGGTCGCCGCGGGCGGTGCGAGTTCGTCGTCGGCGACGACGGCGTTCGTGGAGTCCACCGCCGGCGTCGGCGAGGGCGCCCGCACCGGTTTCGCGAACGTGGTCACCGGCGGGCTCTTCGCGATCGCGCTGTTCCTCACGCCCGTCGCCACGATGGTCCCGTCCCAGGCCGCCACCCCCGCGCTGCTCGCGGTCGGCTTCATGATCCTGGCCAACTCGGTCCGGGACATCGACTGGGCCGACTGGACCATCGCGATCCCGGCCTTCGTCACCATGGTGATGATGCCGTTCACCTACTCCATCACCAACGGCATCGGCATGGGCTTCATCACCTTCGTGGTGCTGCGCTTGGCGGCGGGGCGGGGCCGGGAGGTTCCGGTTCCGATGTATGTCGTGGCCGCGGTGTTCGGCTTCTACTACCTGATGCCGGCACTGGGCCTGACGTGAGCCGCCCTCACGTGTCCAGCCCTCACGTGACCCCGTAGAACTTCTCGGTCTCGTCGACGGCGGTCTGGAACCGCTCGTCGAAGTCGTCCCGGATGAGCGTTCGGACCACATAGTCCTGGACGCTCATCCCCCTTTTGGCCGCATGGTCCCGGAGCCGATCGAGCAGCTCCCCGTCTATCCGCAGGCTGAGCACGCTGGTCCCCATGGAGACGAGGGTCGGTCGTCCGCGGGGGGCAGCGTTCACTTTCCGCACCCGGCTCACTCGTTCGGGTGAAGATCCGGTTTCGCTGCCCGCCGGGGCGGGGAGCCTGCGCCTTCGCAGACCGGGGCGCCCCCCCGCTACCAGGTCCACCTCTGGTCATTGTTCGCCGAGCACGTCCACTGAATGGCCTTGGTGCCGATGTCGGGGTTGGAGGCCGGGATGGCGAGGCACTTGTCGCTGTTCAGGTTCCGCAGCCGGTCGAGGCTGTCGTGGATCCAGACCTGCTCCTTGCCGCCGTTGCAGGTCCACTGGATGGCCTGGGTGCCGTCGGCGACCGAGGCGCCCGGCATGGCGAGGCACCGGCCGCTGTTGGCGTTCTTGACGACGTAGCGGTCGCCGTTCCCGCCCGCGACCGGCGTCAGGTGCCACTTCTGTTCGGCGCCGCCGTTGCAGGTCCACTGGATCAGACCGGTGCCGTTCTCCGTGTCGGCCCGGGGCACGGCCAGGCACTTCGCTGTCCCCTTGTTGTTCAGGGGGCGGGCGGCGGTGACGGCGGTGTCGATCCAGGAGGCCAGTCCGTCGACACGGGCCGCGACGCCGCCGGTGCGTGTCTCGGCCGCGTCCGTGCCGTAGCAACCGCCCTGGTACGAGCGGCTGGTGAGGGCCACCAGCCGGTCGGTTCCGTTGGTCGTGCGCACTACCGGGCCGCCGGTGTCACCGGCGCACGCGGCCACCCCGTCCACGCCGGTGACCGTGGCCGTGTTCGCGTCCGAGGCGTCCACCGAGAGCGTGCCGGTGTGCAGTTTCAGGGGCGCCCACTCGGTCCTGGTGCGTCCGAACCCGGCGAACGCCAGCTTCTCGCCGGTGGTGGGCTCCCCCGTGGCCAGGGCGATGGGGGTGACGTTGGTGACCGCCTGGTTCAGCCGGGCCAGGATCACGTCGCGGCCGGTGGTGCTGGGCACCAGCTCGACGACCTGGCGCACCGCGCCCGCGCCGGTGGTGAGGTCGGAGCGGCCGATGGTCGCGGTGGTCGGCGACGCCGGCCTGCCCGCGGGGACGGCGAGGCTGGTGGCCGGGTCGTCGGCGAAGCAGCTCGCGCCGGTGAGCAGCCACTGGGGGGCGACCAGGACACCGGAGCAGCCGCGGTCGTGGTCGCCGACGACGACCTGCGCGGTGTAGCCGAACGTGGTGTCGGCGACGGGAGTGCCAGTGACGGCGGGCGCCGGTACGGCGGACCACGCGGTCGGAACCGCTGCCAGGAGCACGGCCAGCGCGGCGAGACGTAGCTGTCTGAGGTGTCGCAAGGCGGGATTCCTCGGGCTGGAGAGTGGAGGTCGCGGACGGGACGCGGCACGACGAGCGGAAGGAACATGCTGATGTAACCCTGTGCTCCCGACGCTGTCCACCGCGTGAAATCTCCTAAATGGGGCGGCAGTTGAGGTTCCGGTGTGAGGTGGATCACGGCCGTCGAAGGTTGTGCAGGATCGGATGACGAATGCGTGACGAGTGGCCCGCGTCACGGGAATCCCCGTGCGCGCCAGCTTGTTTAGCCAGAGTAATGAGTTACGCTAAAGAGATGCCGGACCTAACCCATGGCGACGACGCTGCCGCCGTGAACTCCCTGCGATCAGCCGTGATGCGACTGTCCCGTCGGCTCAAGCACCAGCGGGTCGACGAGTCGCTCAGCCCCACCGAGATGTCGGTGCTGGGCACCCTCTCCCTCTGCGGCAAGGCCACCCCGGGGGAGCTCGCCCGCAAGGAGCACGTCCAGCCGCCGTCGATGACCCGCATCGTGGCGCTCCTTGAGGCCAAGGGGCTCGTCCGGCTGGAGCCGCACCCCGAGGACCGGCGCCAGAAGGTCGTCACGAAGACCGAGCAGGCCGAGGCCATGCTCGCGGAGTCCCGCGCCAAGCGGAACGCCTTCCTGGCCACCCTGGTCGACAACCTCGACGAGGACGAGTGGGCGAAACTGCGCGCCGCCGCCCCCGTGCTGGAGAAACTCGCACACCTGTAAGCCGCGAAGAGGAGGCGAACGCACTTTGAGTACGGGACCCGGAGCACCTTCCGTCCCCGCACCGATCCCTTCTACCTCTGTGTCCCGCAAGTCATCCATGTTCAGCTCGCTGAAGGTCAGGAACTACCGCCTGTTCTTCCTCGGCCAGGTCGTCTCGAACATCGGCACCTGGATGCAGCGCATCGCCCAGGACTGGCTGGTGCTCAGCCTCACCGGCTCCGCCACCGCCGTCGGCGTCACGACCGCCCTGCAGTTCCTGCCGATGCTGCTCTTCGGCCTCTACGGCGGTGTCCTCGTCGACCGGCTGTCCAAGCGCCGCGCGCTGCTGTTCACGCAGTCCGCGATGGGCCTCACCGGCCTCGCGCTCGCCGTCCTCACCCTGACCGGCCACGTCCAGGTCTGGCACGTCTATCTCGCCGCCTTCGCCGCCGGTCTCGCGACGGTCGTCGACAACCCGGCCCGCCAGTCGTTCGTCTCCGAGATGGTCGGCCCGGACCAGCTCCAGAACGCGGTCAGCCTGAACTCCGCGAACTTCCAGTCGGCCCGGCTGATCGGCCCCGCCGTCGCGGGCGTCATGATCACCGGCGTGGGCACCGGCTGGGCGTTCCTCGCCAACGGCCTGTCCTTCGTCGCCCCGCTCGTCGGTCTGCTGATGATGCGGGCGCGTGAGCTGCATGTCGTCGAGCGCGCCCCGCGCGGCAAGGGACAGCTGCGGGAGGGCCTGCACTACGTGGCCGGACGGCCGGACTTGATCTGGACCATCGTCCTGGTCGGGTTCGTGTCCACCTTCGGCTTCAACTTCCCCGTCTACCTCTCCGCCTTCGCCGACGACGTCTTCCACGCGGGCGCGGGCTCCTACAGCCTCTTCAACACGGTGATGGCCGTCGGCTCCCTGGCCGGCGCCCTGCTCGCGGCCCGGCGCGGCACCGCCAGGATGCGGGTGCTGGTCGTGGGCGCGGTGGCCTTCGGCACGCTGGAGATCGTGGCCGCGATCGCCCCGTCGCTGTGGCTGTTCGCCCTGCTCATGGCCCCGATCGGGATGTTCGGGATGACGGTCAACGTCACCGCGAACACCAGCGTCCAGATGGGCACCGACCCGGCCATGCGAGGCCGCGTGATGGCCCTGTACATGATGGTGTTCATGGGCGGCTCCCCGATCGGCGCGCCGATCGCCGGCTGGATCACCGACGCGTACGGCGTCCGCGCCGGCCTCGCGGTGGGCGGCGCGATCGCCGCGGCTGCGGCCGCGACGATCGGCCTGGTCCTGGCCCGCGTCGGCAACCTGCGCCTGTCGGTCGGCTGGAACCGCGGTCACCCGCACGTCCGGTTCGTGCCGCGCGAGGCGCGGGAGCAGCTGGCCGCGGCGGCGTGAGCGCTACGGCTACGGCCGTACCCGCATGGCCAGAACCTGGCCCGGCCAGTCGTTGTTCGCCCCGGCGGTGTACGTGTCCGTCGGGGTGAAGCCGTTCGCCTCGTAGTAGGCGACCAGCTTGCGGTCGTCGCCCGCGTAGCAGTCCACCCGCAGCAGGGCGACGCCCGCGCGCCGGGTCTCCTCGGCGGCGTGCGCGAGGAGGGCGCTGCCGACGCCGTGGCCCTTGAAGCGGCGGTCGGAGGCGAGCCAGTGGATGTACCGCTCGGGTTCGCCGGGCGGCGGGAGATGCGCCAGGTAGGCGCCGGGCGCGTCGGTGATCGTGAGGGTCGCGGCCGGGGCACCGTCGGCCTCGGCGATGAACACCCTGCCCTCGTCGATGTACCGGGCGACGGACTCCACGGTCCTCGGGCTCCCCGACAGCGGCGTCGTCCCCCACTGACCGGGACGGCCCTGCGCGACCAGCCACTTCACGCAGCTGTCGAGCATGCCGAGGATCACGGGTATGTCGTCGGGTCCGCCGTCCCTGATGCTGATCTCCATGCCCTCATGGTGACAGGCTGGCCCTCATGAGACTCTTCGCCGCGGTGCTGCCTCCGCCGGATGTCACCGAGGAACTCCTCGCCGTGGTCGCCGAGTTGAGGAAGCTGCCCGGCGCGGAGGGGCTGCGCTGGACCGGCGTCCCCGGCTGGCACTTCACGCTCGCCTTCTACGGCGAGGTCGACGAGGCCGTCGTACCGGAACTGTCGGCGCGGCTGGAGCGGGCGGCCCGGCGGACCCCGTGCTTCCCGCTGGCCCTGCGCGGTGGCGGGCAGTTCGGGCACGGGCGGGCGGTGTGGGCGGGCGCCTCCGGCGAGCTGGCGGTGCTGCGGCTGCTGGCCGAGCGGGCGGAGGCGGCGGGGCGGAAGGCGGGCGTGGAGATGGGGGAGCACCGGCGCTACAAGGCCCACCTGACCGTGGCGCGGAGTCGGGAGGCGGTGGACGTGCGGCCGTGTCTGGAGGTGCTCGACGGGTTCACGAGTCGTACGTGGACGGTGGCCGAGCTGGCGCTGGTGCGGAGCAATCTGCCGCGGTCCGGGGTGCCGGGGGAGCAGCCCCGCTATGAGGTGGTCGGCCGCTGGGCGCTGGGCGGGGCCGGTTAGGCTCGATGCGTGGACCCGAAGACCCGGAACCGGATCATGGCCGGTGTGCTCGTGATGATGTTCGTCGTTGTTGCTCTTGCTGCGGCGCTTGGTAGGTAAGGGGAGCTGTGGCCGGTTGTCGGCTGCTGCGCCGTTGTGGCTGGTCGCGCCCGCGGGGCGGAGCCCCACATCGACTCCGCCCCGCGCCCCTGAAGGGGCGCTACCAGGCGAAGGCCTCCGGAGACGGACCCGGGCCGGGGAAGATCTCGTCCAGGCCCGCCAGGACCTCCTCACTCAGGTCCAGCTCGACGGCCCGGATCGCCGACTCCAGCTGCTCCGCCGTACGCGGGCCGACGATCGGCCCCGTGACGCCGGGGCGGGTCAGCAGCCACGCCAGGGCCGCCTCGCCGGGCTCCAGGCCGTGCTTCTCCAGCAGGTCCTCGTACGACTGGATCTGGGCCCGCTTGGCCGGGTCGGCCAGGGTGTCGGCGGCCCGGCCGGAGGCGCGGCGGCCGCCCTTGGCCTCCTTCTTGATGACCCCGCCGAGCAGACCGCCGTGCAGCGGGGACCAGGGGATCACGCCGAGGCCGTACTCCTGGGCGGCCGGGATGACCTCCATCTCGGCGCGGCGCTCGGCGAGGTTGTAGAGGCACTGCTCGCTGACGAGCCCGATGGTGCCGCCCCGCCTCGCGGCGATCTCGTTGGCCTGGGCGATCTTGTAGCCGGGGAAGTTGGAGGACCCGACGTACAGGATCTTGCCCTGCTGGACGAGGGTGTCGATCGCCTGCCAGATCTCCTCGAAGGGAGTGGCGCGGTCGACGTGGTGGAACTGGTAGATGTCGATGTAGTCCGTCTGGAGCCGCTTGAGCGAGGCGTCGACGGCACGGCGGATGTTCACCGCCGACAGCTTGTCGTGGTTGGGCCACGCCTCGCCGTCCGCGGCCATGTTGCCGTAGACCTTCGTGGCGAGGACGACCTTGTCGCGGTGGGCGGCGCTCTTCGCGAACCAGTTGCCGATGATCTCCTCGGTACGGCCCTTGTTCTCGCCCCAGCCGTAGACGTTGGCGGTGTCGAAGTAGTTGATTCCCGCGTCGAGAGCCGAGTCCATGATGGCGTGCGAGTCGGCCTCGTCGGTCTGCGGGCCGAAGTTCATGGTGCCGAGGACGAGTCGGCTGACCTTGAGTCCGGTGCGTCCGAGCTGCGTGTACTTCATGGTGGTCAAGCCAACGCCTTGGAGTGGACTCAAGGCAAGCACCGGCTTCGGGGGGATTGCTCCCCTGCGGAACCGGGGGACAGCCGGAGGGAGTTGGGGCGGATTCGTCTCTAGCGTGCAGTGCATGACACGCATGGAGCAAATCCGCGCGACCCGGCGGAACGTGCTGGCGCTCGGCACCGCGGCGGCGGCCACACCCTGGCTGGGCACCGCCCCGGCCCGGGCCGGCACCGCCGGCGGGGAGTTCGACGAGCTGGGCATCACCGAACTGCGCGCGCTCATGGAGCGCGGGCGCCTCGACGCGGAACGGCTCACCCGCTACTACCTGGAGCGGATCGAGCGCATCGATCCCATGCTGCACGCGGTGATCGAGGTCAACCCCGACGCGCTGCGGGAGGCGCGGCGGCTCGACGCGGGCGGACGCCCCCGTAGCCCGCTGCACGGCATGCCCGTCCTGCTGAAAGACCTGGTCGAGACCGCCGACCGGATGCACACCACGGCCGGCTCGCTGGCCCTGGAGGGGCTGCGGCCCGCGCGGGACGCCACGGTCGCCGCCCGGCTCCGGGCCGCCGGAGCCGTCATCCTCGGCAAGACCAACCTCAGCGAGTGGGCGGGCGGCCTCTCCCTCACCCACCACGCCGGGTGGAGCGCGCGCGGCGGCCAGACCCGCAACCCGTACAAGCTCGACCGCTCACCCAACGAGTCCAGCTCCGGCACCGGCGTCGCCGTCGCGGCCAACCTGTGTGTCGCCGGCATCGGCACCGAGACCAACGGCTCGATCATCGACCCGTCGTCGGCGAACTGTGTCGTCGGCGTCAAACCGACCGTCGGACTGGTCGGCCGGGGCGGAATGATCCCCGGCGTGCCGAGCCAGGACAGCGTCGGTCCGATGGCCCGCACGGTCCGGGACGCGGCGATCATGCTCGGCACGCTGGTCGGGGTCGACGGCAGGGACCCGGCGACGACGGCGAGCCGGGGACACGTCCACCGCGACTACACCCGGTTCCTGGACGCGGACGGGCTGCGCGGGGCACGTGTCGGCGTCCCGCGGACCGTGTACTTCGGCTACAGCGACCACGCCGACGACATCGCGGAACGGGCGATCGAGGTGCTGCGCGCGGCCGGGGCGGTGATCGTCGACCCCGCGGACATCCCCACGGCCGAGCAGCTGGAGGACCTGCCCGGCTCGATGGTCGTCCAGGCCTACGAGTTCAAGCGCGCCCTGAACACGTACCTGGCCGCGGCCGGTGGCGAACACCCCCGCGACCTCGGGGAGTTGATCGCCTTCAACCGCGCGCACGCGGACCGTGAGCTGCGTTACGCACGGCAGGACGGGCTGGAGGCGGTGGAGCGGCTGGACTTCTCGCGGCGGGAGTACGAGGAGGCGCTGGCCGTGAACCGTCGGCTGTCGCGGGCGGAAGGGATCGACGCGGTGTTGCGCCGACACCGCCTCGACGCCCTCGTCATGCCGACCACCGGCCCTCCGGCCAAGATCGACCTGATCCGGGGGGACTCGTACGGCGGCGGCGCGTCCACGCCCGCGGCGATTGCCGGGTATCCCGCCGTGAGCGTGCCGGCGGGGTTCGCGTTCGGGTTGCCGGTCGGGCTGACGTTCATGGGGACGGCATGGAGTGAGCCGGTGCTGCTGCGGCTCGCGTACGCGTACGAGCGGGCGAGCCGGGTCCGGCGGGTGCCGACGTATCGCGGGGCGGATGTGGGGTTCTGACGCGGGGTCGGGTCATCGCGCGGGGCGCCTCGACCGGATCTCCCGGTCGATCGCCCACGCGTCCGCCACCGGGCCCAGGTGCGCGAGTTTGTCGGGGTTGACGACCGTGCGGATCGTCCGGACCCGGCCGTCGACGATGTCGAGGGTCAGGGTGTGCAGGACCCTGCCGTCACGGTCGTAGAAGATCGCGCCCGGTTGGCCGTTGAGGTCGTGCGGTGCGAAGGTCACCTCGACGCGGGACATCCGCGGGAAGACCGAGCCGAGCAGCCGGGCCACGTTCGACGCGCCGACGACCGCGCGGGCCAGCTGCGGTGCCTTGCCACCGCCGTCGCCGACCATCGAGACGTCGGCGGCGAGCAGTCCCTGGAGGCCGTCGACGTCGCCCTCTCGCAGGGCGTCGAAGAACCGGGACGCGAGTTCCGCCCGCTCCTCCCGGTCCGCCTCGAAGCGGGGGCGGCCCGCCGCCATGTGGCGCCGGGCCCGGGAGGCGAGTTGGCGGCAGGCCTGTTCGGAGCGGCCCACCGCGGACGCGACCTCGGGGAAGCCGAAGTCGAAGACCTCCCTCAGGACGAACACCGCGCGCTCCAGCGGGCTGAGCCGCTCCAGGAGCAGCAGGGCCGCCATCGACACCGAGTCGGCGAGTTCGGCCGCCCGCTCGGGGTCGTCGTAGGGGTCGTCGAGGAGCGGTTCGGGGAGCCAGTCGCCGACGTACTGCTCGCGGCGGACGCGCGCCGAGCGCAGTACGTCGATCGCGATCCGGGTCACCGTGGTCGAGAGGTAGGCCTTCACGGACCGGGGTTCGGTGTCGGTGGACTCGTAGCGCAGCCAGGTCTCCTGGACCGCGTCCTCGGCCTCGCCGACACTGCCGAGGATGCGGTAGGCGATCGAGAACAGCAGCGGTCGTAGTGCCTGGAACTCCTCGGTCCTGCTCATCCCTGTTTCCTCGGTGGTCGTGGGTCAGCCGGTGAAGGACTCGGGGCCGAAGCGGCCCCACGCGATGAACACCGCGAGGGCCAGGTAGGCCAGGTTCAGCGCGACGAGTGCCGACTCGCCGCGGCGGCCGTGGGTGATCATCGCGCCGATCATCAGGAGGATCCAGCAGACGGCGGTCACGGGGACCAGCACCGGTGCGATGTCGAGCGCGGCGGACAGGACCAGGCCCGCCGCGGCGAGGACTTCGAGGACGCCCAGGCCCTTGACGAAGGCCGTACTGGCGTCCCCGGTCCAGCCGCCGCCGTGGGCCGCTGCCAGCGTCTGCCTGGGAACGAAGATCTTGGTGATGCCGGCGGCCAGGGCCAAGGTGCCCAGCAGTCCGGCGGCGATCCACAGCGCGAGGTTCATCGTCCACTCCTTGATCGAGGCTTGCCTGCACCTCTCGGGACGAGACAGCCGCCTCCGCTGTGACATCCCCTTGTCAGGGGGTGTGCAGGCTCGCGAAGACGACTCGGGCGCGGGTGCCGTCCGGCGCGTCCCAGGCGCCGGAGACGTGGCCTGCCGCGCCCTCGGGGGCCGTGGCTCGAACGTGCCGGTGCAGACGGAGGACCGTGCCGCCCGGGAGGGACAGAGCGGTGCCGTCCCGGTCGTCGGTGACCTCGGCGGGGCCGGTGGGCAGGCCGGGGCCGGTGTAGGCGTGGGTGACCTCGTGGTCGGGGGTGTCGCTGATGCTCTGGGCCATGGCCCGGGCACGGCCCTCGAACAGGGCGAGGAGTTCGGCGCGCAGCACCGGGTCGTGACTGCCGTCGTAGGCCCAGCGGGTGCCCAGGACGCCGTGTTCCATGGTGCCGACGAGCGCGTGTTCGGCGCCGGGGAGCGGGGCGGCGCGGTAGGTGAGGGGGGTCGGATAGGCGACGGGCTCGGGGCCGGAGGAGTCGACGGCCACCATGAACTCGATCCCGACCTCACCCTCCGGATCGTCCAGCCGGAACCCGCCGGCCTTGGCCAACTCCGGTGTGCCGGACCCGGCGTACCACGGGCGGGTGGGCAGCCAGGTGGTGAGCAGTTCCAGCTTGGTGGGCTTGAGCGTGGTGTTGTGGATGATCGCCATGCGGCGGATTGTGTCAGTCAGTCGCGGGGGAACTCATCAGTTGAGCGAACTCAGTCCGTGCCGTCGGGAGCCTGCTCGGGCTGGGTGTAGAGGACATCGCGGGCCTGGTCCGCGGCGCGGATGATGCTCTCGGAGACGAAGTCGAGGAAGCGGGCGATGTTCTCGAGACGGACGGCGGCCGGCGTGCCGGAACCGAGGACGCCCACACCCTGGCGCGCGGTCTCGGCGAGCTGGGTGGTGCCGCGGGCGCTGGCGACCATGGACTGGTACCAGACGTCGTTGTCGGCGACATAGCGCTCACGGCGGCTGTCGTCGCGTTCCCGGCGCACCAGGTCCTGGCTCTCCAGGAAGCTGATGGCCTTGGAGATGGAGGCAGGGCTGACCTGGAGGCGCTGGACGAGCTCGGCGGCGGTCAGACTGCCGGTGTCGCTGGTGTAGAGGCAGGTCAGCACCCTCGCCATCATCTTGGGCGCGCCCGTCTGCATGAGGACGGTGGTGAACGTCTCCTCGTACTCGCGCACCGCCTCGGGGTCGCGCCCGTGGGCCGCTTCGGGCGCCGCCTGCGTCCCTCGGGGTGTGGCCTGGCGGCGGCGGTGGGCCCGGCGTTCGCTGGCGCGGTGGGCGAGGTCGGCGCGGTAGGCGGTGGGGCCGCCGTTGCGCATGACCTCGCGGGTGATGGTCGAGGTGGGGCGCTCGAGGCGGCGGGCGATCTCCGCGTAGGCGAGGCCGTCGGCCACTCCCAGCGCGATCTGCTGACGCTCCTGCTGGGTGAGCCTGCCTCCCGGCATCGCGGTCTCCTTCGTGGTTCCTGGTGTCCGCAGCATAGCGTTCACTTCGGATCTGTTGCAACGGACCGGTGGCTGGCGTTGCGTTGATTTCCGATTCGTTGCAATGAAATCACTGCATCTACCTGCTGTGATAGCAGTTATGTGCAACGAGTCTCTTGCTCGGATAGTGAATGCAACGTAGCTTTTCGTTCATCGGAAACAGCGACGAACGCAGGAGCACCTGATGCAGAAGTTCGACACCCCCGCCCCCGTCACCGCCGTCATCGACCTGCCCGCCGGGCGCGTCCAGGTCATCGCCGCCGACCGTGCCGAC